>JBEIHE010000102.1:0-9351 GCA_040381515.1 Polaromonas sp. | reverse complement strand
TGGCGGGAATCGGACCCGCGACCTCTCCCTTACCAAGGGAGTGCTCTACCACTGAGCCACATGGGCAAAAACAAAACATCTCGCTAGCCTTGAACCGGCGCCTGGAGCGGGAGACGGGAATCGAACCCGCGTCATTAGCTTGGAAGGCTAAGGTTCTACCATTGAACTACTCCCGCAGCTCAAGATGCCAGCTTCAAACGCCCGACGGTGCACGCACCTCCTGCGAAAGCGGACCACATCTGGTGGACGGGGCTGGATTCGAACCAGCGTAGGCGTAAGCCAACAGATTTACAGTCTGCCCCCTTTAGCCACTCGGGCACCCGTCCGGCAAGCGAACCCTGGATTATGCCATGGAAAAGGCCCGCCGCGCTACCAAGCCACCGGCTCTCGTCCCTGGGAAATCAGCCATCGATTGGCTTGGCCAAAATGCCCACAGCCCAGAAAAGGGCGAGGGGGGCGCGATGCGGACAAAGGCGATGGATGGTTGGCCTGAAGCAGAAGATGGCGCGCGGGCACCTCGGTCAACACCGCCTGGGCATGCGCCCCCCAGGCCATGAACACCATCGGTTCGGACCGGTCAAGCAGATGCCCCACGATCATGTTAGTTAGCACTTCCCATCCTTTTCCTGCATGACTGGTCGGCTGACCTTGCTCTACCGTAAGCACGGTGTTGAGCAAAAGCACGCCTTGCTGCGCCCAGCGCACCAAATCAGTGCTGCGCTGAGATCCAGCAGCCGGCCCCAGATCGCGGTCCCGCTCTCGGAGAATGTTGCGCAGGCTGGGCGGCACCACCAAGCCCTGCGGCACCGAGAAGGCCAGCCCCTGGGCCTGCCCGGGGCCGTGATAGGGGTCTTGCCCCAGGATCACCACCTTCACCCGCTCGACTGCGGTGAGCTCCAGCGCCCTGAGAGGCTGCACCGGGAAGATGACCGCGCCCGCGGCCAGTCGAGCCTTAATGAACTGCCCCAGCCCCTGGCCATCCCCGCTGGCGAAAAACCGGTCCACCAAAGTGCGCCAGCCTGCAGCCACAGGCCATTGGGCCGGCGCCCAGGCTTGCAGAGCGACATGGGACTGGCCATAAGCTGAAAACAGGTCGGCAGTGCCGGAGGGCCCGTCGACGCCTGCACGCGGCATGGGAGGGCCTCAGCCGAAAAGACCAGCCAGCGCCAGCCCCGGCTCATCGGCGCGCATGAACGCCTCACCCACCAGGAAGGCGTGAATGCCGGCTTGGCGCATACGCGCCACATCGGCCGCAGCGGAAATGCCGGACTCCGTAACCAGCAGGCGATCGGCCGGCACCCGCGCGCGCAAACCGAGGGTGGTGTCCAGGCTGACCTCAAAGGTCTTGAGGTTTCGGTTGTTGATGCCCAGCAGCGGCGTCCTGAGGGCCAGCGCCCGGTCGAGTTCGCCCGCATCATGCACTTCGACCAGCACCGCCATGTTCAAGGACAGGGCCAGGGCCTCCAGGTCGCGCATCTGCACGTCATCGAGGCAAGCCGCTATCAGCAGCACGCAATCGGCACCCATGGCCCGCGACTCGTAGATCTGATACGGATCGACCATGAAGTCCTTGCGCAGCACCGGCAGGTCACAGGAGGCGCGCGCCTGCTTCAGGTAATCGGGCTCGCCCTGAAAAAACTGACGATCGGTCAGAACCGACAGGCAGGCTGCGCCATGCTCGGCATAGCTCTGTGCAATATCGGCGGGCATGAAGTCAGGGCGCAACACGCCCTTGGAGGGGCTGGCCTTCTTGATCTCGGCAATAACCGCCGCCTGCCCCGAGTCGATGCGCCGACGCAAGGCCCCGAGGAAATCACGAGTGAGCACCCGGGACTCAGCGTCCGCGCGCACTGCCTCGAAAGATTGACGCCGACGAGCGGCGGCCACCTCCTCGTGCTTGACCGCGACGATTCGGTCCAAGATATCAGCCATGACTGAGCTCCTTGCGCGCGGCTCAAGCCGCCTTGAGCCGCTGACTGGCGGCCACCAACTGATCGAGCTTGCGACGTGCAGCGCCACTGCTCAGGACCTGCCGGGCCATGGCCAGACCGGCGCCGATATCGGCCGCCTTGTTGGCGGCATAGAGAGCAGCGCCCGCGTTGAGAGCCACGATATCGCTGGCCGGGCCCGCTTGACCGTCCAGCACTGACATCAACATGTCGCGCGACTGCTCGGGAGTCTCCACCCGCAAGGCCCGGCCGCTGGCCATCGGCAGGCCGAAGTCTTCGGGATGAATTTCGTATTCGGTGATCTGTCCGTCCTTGAGTTCGCCAATCAAGGTGCCCGAGCCCAGACTGATTTCGTCCATGCCGTCCTTGCCATAGACGACCAGCGCATGCTCGGCGCCCAGCCGCTGCAGGGCGCGAATCTGGATGCCCACCAGGTCGGGATGAAACACACCCATCAGAATATTAGGCGCGCCGGCCGGATTGGTCAGTGGCCCCAGGATGTTGAACAGGGTTCGAACGCCCAGCTCCTTGCGCACCGGCGCTACATTCTTCATGGCCGGATGATGGTTGGGGGCAAACATAAAGCCCACTCCAACCTCGTCAATGCACTGCGAGATGGCCTGCGGCGTCAGGTGAATGTGGACGCCCAGCGCCTCAAGCACATCGGCACTGCCGGACTTGCTGCTGACGCTGCGGCCGCCATGCTTGCTGACCTTGCCACCGGCTGCGGCCACCACAAACATGGAGCAGGTGGAGATATTGAAACTATGGGAGCCGTCCCCGCCAGTGCCAACGATATCAACAAGATGGGTGCGATCGCTCACCTGAACCTGGGTGGCAAATTCGCGCATCACCTGCGCCGCAGCGGTGATTTCGCCAATGGTCTCTTTTTTGACGCGCAAGCCGGTCATCAACGCGGCCGTCATCAGGGGCGACATCTCGCCGCTCATGATCAGCCGCATGATATGCAGCATTTCATCGTGAAAGATTTCACGATGTTCGATGGTGCGCTGAAGCGCTTCTTGCGGGGTAATCTGCAGTCTATGAGGCATGGGAAACTCCAAGCAGCCGGTTCGATTGTCGGATAGGTGTGAGAGCGCACCGCTCTCAGGCGGCAAAAAAACGTCTGACGGCCGCAATGGCATGGTCGACGCCCTGGGCATCCACATCCAGATGCGTGACCCAGCGCAGACCGATGAGACCGGTGACCCATACCCCCTGCTGCCTGAGGTACTCCACCAAGGCCGGGCCGCGCCCATCGGCCACATCCACAAACACGATGTTGGTCTGCGCCGATCGCACGGTGAGCCCCTCAATACCCTCAAAGCCCTGGGCCAGACGCTGGGCCAAGACATGATCCTGGGCCAATCGCTCGACATGATGATCGAGCGCGTACAGGGCGCAGGCAGCGAGCAAACCGGATTGACGCAAGCCACCGCCGGCCATCTTTCGGATTCGGCGAGCGCGCTCAATCAATTCGGCAGAGCCGCACAAAGCCGACCCCACCGGCGCGCCCAGTCCCTTGCTGAAGCAGACAGACAGGCTGTCGAAAAGGTCGGCCATCTCACGCAGACGCGCCAGGGCAGTTTGGCCGGGGGCTGCCGAGGCCACCGCCGCATTGAAAACCCGCGCGCCGTCGAGGTGGGTCGCCAGGCCGCGATCGCGCGCCAGTTGCGTGGCACCGCGCAAGTAATCGTCGGGCATGACGTGACCGTTCCAGGTGTTTTCAAGACACAGCAGCCGGGTGCGGGCGAAATGCGGATCGTCGGGCTTGATCGCCTCGGCGATATCGGACAGCCGCATCCTGCCCTGCGCGTCCTGGGCCAAGGGCTGAGGCTGAACGCTGCCGAAGACCGCAGCACCGCCGCCCTCGTAGCGGTAGGTATGAGCCATCTGCCCGACGATGTACTCGTCCCCGCGACCGCAGTGGGCCAGGATGCCGCACAGGTTGCTCTGCGTGCCAGAGGGCATGAACAAGGCGGCCTCCTTGCCAGTGATGGCGGCCATGCGCTCCTGCAAGGCGTTGACGCTGGGGTCGTCACCAAAGACATCGTCGCCCAGAGGGGCCGACATCATCACCTCGCGCATGGCAGCCGTGGGGCGGGTTACCGTATCGCTGCGCAGATCAATCCGCATGGGACACCTTTCCAAAAACAAACGCCGACTCCGTCTGAGCGGGCGGCCGCTGCGAAGTATCGGAGATCGAGGCGACTTTCATCCCTCGGGGCACCGGATGCAGCGCCGCAGACGAGTTTTGCAGTTTCATGGGCGCTCCAGAAAATTTTTGAGCATCGCATGCCCCTGCTCGGTGAGGATACTTTCAGGATGGAATTGCACGCCCTCGACGGGCAAACTGCGATGCCGCACCCCCATGATTTCCCCGTCGGAGGTCCAGGCCGTCACCATCAGCGCATCCGGACAACGAGCCGGGTCAATGGCCAGCGAATGGTAGCGATTGACCGTGAGCTGCGCGGGCAATCCGGCGAAGACCCCCACGCCCGCGTGCGTGATCAGGCTGGTCTTGCCATGCATCAGCGTCTTGGCCCGCACGATCGTTGCGCCGAAGGCCGCACCTATGCTTTGGTGACCCAGGCATACGCCCAGAATCGGCAATCGGCCGGCGAAATGCACGATCGCAGGCACTGAAATGCCCGCCTCCTTGGGCGAGCAGGGCCCCGGTGAAATCAGCAACCGGTCAAAGAGCCCCGCGCGGTGCCGCTGCTCGAGCTCCTCGACCGACAGCTCGTCGTTGCGCACCACGGTGACTTCGGCGCCGAGCTCGCCCAGATACTGGACGATGTTCCAGGTGAAGCTGTCGTAGTTGTCGACCACCAGCACCCGATGGGGCCGATGGACCGGCGTGTCAATTGGGGCACTCATTGCAGGCCCTCCTCGACCAGCTCGCTGGCCCGCAGCAAAGCGCGGGCCTTGGCCTCGGTCTCTCTCCACTCCAGCTCGGGCACCGAATCGGCCACCACACCGGCAGCGGCCTGCACATACAGGGCCTGATCCTTGATGATCCCGGTGCGGATCGCAATGGCCACATCCATATCGCCCGCGTAGCTGATGTAGCCACAAGCGCCGCCGTACAAGCCGCGCTTGCTGGGCTCGAGCTGATCGATCAGCTCCATCGCGTGAACCTTGGGCGCGCCGGTCAGGGTGCCGGCCGGGAAGGTGGCCCGCAGCACATCCATCGGCGTCACGCCCTCCTTGAGCAACCCCTCGACATTGCTCACGATATGCATCACATGGCTGTAGCGTTCGACCGCAAAAGCCTCGGTCACCCGGACCGAGCCGATCTGCGCCACCCGGCCGATGTCGTTGCGCGCCAAATCGATCAGCATGACATGCTCAGCCCTCTCCTTGGGATCGGCCAACAGCTCGGCCTCGGCCGCCTTGTCGAGCTCGGGCGTTGCGCCGCGCGGCCGGGTACCGGCCAGCGGTCGAATGGTGATCTTGGTGCCCTCGGGGACCGACTCCTGGCGCACCAGGATCTCAGGACTGGCACCCACCACATGAAAGTCTCCGAAGTGGTAGTAGTACATGTAGGGGCTGGGATTGAGCGATCGCAGGGCTCGGTAAAGCGAAAGCGGCGATTCGGTGTAGCGCTTGCTCAGCCGCTGCCCCACCTGCACCTGCATGAAATCGCCAGCGGCAATCAGGTCCTTGGCGCGTTCGACCGCCGCGAGGTATTGCGCCTTCGGAAACTCTCGGTTCACCGGATGCCCGGCACTGCTGTGCACCGGCGGTGCACTGACCGAATACTGCAGCTGTTGCGCCAGCTGCCGCAGTCGGCGCTTGGCCTGCGGATAAGCCTCGGGCTGGCTGGTGTCGGCGTAAACGATCAGGTAGAGCTTGCCCGAAAGGTTGTCAATGACCGCCAGTTCCTCGCACTGCAGCAGCAGGATATCGGGGCAGCCGAGCGTGTCGGGCGGGCAACTGGTCGCCAGGCGTGGCTCGATGTATCGCACCACGTCATACGCAAAATAGCCAGCCATGCCACCGCAAAAGCGCGGCAGGCCAGGGCGCAAGGCGACCTTGAAACGGCCCCGATAAGCCGCAATGAAATCCAGCGGATTTTCATGAGAGGTCTCCACCACCTGGCCATCGGTCACCACCTCGGTGATTTGTTCAGCCCCAAAATGGCGCGCACGAATGAAGGTGCGGGCCGGCAACCCAATGAAGCTATAACGTCCAAAACGCTCGCCACCGACCACCGACTCAAGCAGAAAACTGTAGCGGCCGGCATCCTGGCTGTAGGCCAGCTTCAAGTAGAGCGACAAGGGCGTCTCGAGGTCGGCGAAGGCCTCGAGCAAAAGAGGGATGCGGTTGTAGCCCTGCTGAGCAAGGCTCTTGAATTCCAATTCAGACAACATGATGCGGATCTTTCTCGGGTCGAGCGACTGAGTGTTTGCAGTCGAGACCCCAACGGCCAGGCACACAGGGCTGCGCGGGCAGCCCCCGAAGGGAAGGCGCCGGCCAAAGAAAATTGAGAGATACCGCTAGCGATAGCCCGCAAGGGGCTCCGCAAGGACTTCAGCCGCGCCGTAACAGGCAGCGGCGCCAGGGCCAAGCTCCCCGGTCACTTGACCTTGTCGACATCAGGCGGTGAATGAACATGGGGGCAGTTTAGCAAAGACCGTCAGGACTGCGATGCAAAAACGAAGTGAACGATCATGAGCAGATAGACCCGCCGGATTTCACGCCGGATCTGCCACGCGCCGGCCCTCTTCAGCGGCAATCGGAGGGGTGGGGAGCACGGGCATGACCGGAGGTCGGCTGCGCAGGGATTCGAGACGGTAGCCCAGGCTGTACACCGAGCTCAATCGATAACCGTTTTCCGGCCGCAGATCGAGCTTGACCCGCAGACGCGAGACATGCGTGTCCAGGGTGCGGGAGACCGCATCAGCCTGACCACCCCAGACGCTCTCCTGCAGGTACTTGCGCGATAACAACTCGCCCAGTCGAGAAAAAAGCAGGTAGGCCAATTCATATTCGCGATGCTTGAGCTCCACCAACTCGCCTTTGATGGTCAGCGTCTTGGCCTTCTGATCGAAGACGTAGTCTCCGGAGACCAACACATCGCCCGTCTGGTCCGGGTAAGCCCTGCGCAGCAAGGCGTGCAAGCGGGCCAGCAACTCCGGCACTCGAACCGGCTTGCACATGTAGTCATCGGCACCCGCCTTCAGAGCCTCCACCAGATCGGCCTCATCCACATGGCAGGTCACGAACAGCACCGGAATACGGGCCTTGATATTGGACCGCACCCACCTCGTCACCTCCAAACCGGACATGTCGGGCAGATTCCAGTCAAGCACCAGCAAATCGAAGTTTTCGCGCCTGAGCTCACGAAGCAAAGCCTCTGCGCTAGAGAAGGAATGGGCCACATGGCCGAGCGCGAGGAGAAAGGAATTCATCCAGTCGCGCTGGCTTTCGTCATCTTCAAGAACAGCAATTCGCATGGCCGGGCTCCGTATCGAGCAAAGAAATTTTTTTACGAACCCGGATATTAGTTTTTCTGCATTAAAAAAACGGAAGGTGTGCGCCTTTTCCCGGCAAAAAATCGCTCGAATTTTCTATATTTAACAAATGGGAGGAACCTGCGGATCGCCCGCAGAACGCTCGGGGTCGAAGCCAGACCTAGCGGCCGACCAATTGCGCACGCATGTCGGAAATCACCGCCTTGTAGTCAGGCTTGCCAAAAATGGCACTGCCCGCCACAAAGGTGTCGGCGCCGGCAGCCGCGACACGGGCAATGTTCTCGACCTTAATGCCCCCATCGACTTCGAGTCGGATGTCCTTGCCGCACGCACTGATGCGCCGCCGCGCCGCCTCTATCTTGCGCAAGGCAGACTCGATAAAGCTCTGCCCGCCAAATCCAGGGTTGACGGCCATGATCAGAATCAGATCGATGTCCTCGATCAACCAGTCGAGCACATCGAGCGGCTGCGCAGGATTGAAGGTCAGACCGACCTGGCAACCGGCTGACTTGATGGCCTGAACGCTGCGGTGCACGTGGGGAGAGGCGTCCGGATGAAAGCTGATCAGGTCCGCGCCGGCCTGAGCGAAGGCGGTCGCCAAGGCGTCCACCGGCTGCACCATCAGATGTACATCAATCGGAACCGGCTGACCTTGCGCGGTGCGCGCATGGGGCTTGAGGGCACTGCAGACCATGGGGCCAAAAGTCAGATTGGGCACGTAATGGTTGTCCATGACGTCGAAATGGATCCAATCGGCGCCCGCCTCAATGACATCACGCACCTCTTGCCCGAGACAAGAAAAGTCGGCTGAAAGAATGGAGGGGGCGATGCGGTAGGTCATGAATTGTCGGCCTCGGTTCGCGAATCGGCCTCCATTGTGCAGCAGTCAAAACCGCTATCGCCCCCCGGGGGGCCGGGGCCGATAAGATGCGGCCATGTCGCAATACCGCATTCAATGCAAGGCCACCCCCTTGTTTCTGCCGGACCAATCGAATCCGCAGGCCAGCCTGTACAGCTTTGCCTACACGATCACGATTACCAACACCGGTGATATCGCCGTCCAACTGATCGCTCGACACTGGATCATCTGCGATGCCAATGGACTGCGCGAAGAGGTCAAAGGCCTGGGCGTGGTGGGACAGCAACCACTGCTGCAGCCGGGCGAATCGTTTGAATACACCAGCGGATGCCGGCTGCGCACCAGCAGTGGCACCATGCATGGCAGCTATTTCTTTGTCGCCGAAGATGCCGCCCGTTTTGAGGCCGAGATCCCACTTTTTGTTCTCGAGGCAGACTCATCAGGTGGCCCTCGAGTGGTGCATTAAGACTCGAACCGGCTGCGGTTCCTATGCTCAAGACCATCGGTGAATTCGATCTGATCGAACGCTACTTCAAGCGACCGAGTCGTCGGGCGTTGCTGGGCGTGGGTGATGACTGTGCCTTGATCCAGCCCCAAGCAGGCGCCACGCTGGCCATCTCCTGCGACATGCTGGTTGCGGGCCGACACTTTCTTGAGGAAGTCTCACCCTTCGACCTGGGACATAAGGCACTGGCGGTCAATCTCAGCGATCTGGCTGCCTGCGGCGCCGAACCACTGGCTTTCACTCTGGCCCTTTCGCTGCCCCAGGTCGATGAAGCCTGGCTCGAGGGCTTCTCCAGGGGGTTGCTGCAACTGGCGGATGCGCATGAATGCGAACTCGTGGGCGGGGACACCACTGCTGGACCTCTGAATATCTGCATCACCGTCCTGGGTGAGGTCCGGGGGCCGGCCCTGCTGCGCAGCGCAGCGCAAGCGGGCGACGACATCTATGTCAGCGGACATCTGGCCGATGCTCGGTTGGCGCTTGGAGCCCTGCTGGGGCAGCGGGCCTTGCCCGCTGATCTCTTGGCGCAGACACGCATACGCCTGGAGCGACCCGAAC
>JBEIHE010000101.1:0-9555 GCA_040381515.1 Polaromonas sp. | reverse complement strand
GTGCTCATGAGCTTGTAGCGCCGCTCCATCTCGGCAACCCACCAATTGAGGCCGTGCGCAGCCGGCTTCATGTCGGTGAACACCGGTGCTAGCAGATGGGGGCTCCCTTCGTAGACCGACATCTCCAGCATCTTGGGGTCGATCAGCAACAGGCGCACATCGCGCGCATCGGCCTTGTAGAGCAAGCTCAGGATCATCGCGTTGATGCCCACCGACTTTCCCGAGCCGGTGGTACCGGCCACCAGACAGTGGGGCATCTTGGCCAGATCGGCCACCACTGCATGGCCACCAATGTCCTTGCCCAGACCCATGGTCAACATGGACTTGGCCTCGTTGTAGGTCTGAGAACCCAGGATTTCACTGAGCTTGATGGATTGCCGCTTCGCGTTGGGCAACTCCAGGGCCATGTAGTTCTTACCCGGTATGGTTTCGATCACCCGGATCGACACCAGGCTGAGCGCCCGCGCAAGATCTTTGGCCAAATTGACCACCTGCGAGCCCTTCACACCGGTGGCCGGCTCGATCTCATAACGGGTAATCACCGGTCCCGGTGCTGCAGCGACGACCCGAACTTCGACGCCAAAGTCCTTGAGTTTTTTCTCGATCAGGCGAGAGGTCATCTCCAAGGATTCAGGAGAGACGCCCTCCTGACGTGCAGCCGCCGCGTCGAGCAGATCAATCTGCGGCAGGTTTGAGTCGGGCATGTCCTGAAACAGCGGTTTTTGCCTTTCCTTGGCCACCCGCTCGCTCCTGGGGATCTCTACCGGCGGTGGCTCAATCACAACGGGCATCGGGTGCTGCTCCTCCACCTCGATCCGCTCCTCAAAAAGCACCTCTTCGCGCTCGCGGGCCGCCTCACGCCCGGCAGCCAAATCCTGCTCGAGCTCACGGCGCTCCCGACGCGATTGCACGAACTCATCGATCACCCCGCCCAGCTGCTGCGCTGCCTGCGCCCAGGAGAAACCAAAGGCCATGGAAAGGGCGAACACGCCCACGACGATGCAAACCATCGCAGAGCCGGCAAAACCGAGCCACTGCATGGCAGCTGGGCCCACCAGATACCCGAGGACACCGCCCGCATGGCCCGGCAGCGAGGGCTCAAATCGGTACAGCCGCGTCCACTCCAGCGCGCAACTGCTCACCACCAACAAGACCGCACCGCTCCAGACCAGTGCCGGGCGCCGCCAATCGGACACCGGTAATTCGGCCCCCTTCAACCAGCGCCTCAGACCCAGCAGCCAGGCTTTCACCGCCAGTGCGACCAGCCACCACACCGAAAGGCCCAATAAAAAGTAGCTGCCGTCGGCCAGCCAGGCGCCAACCCGACCGGCCCAGTTGTGCACGGCCGGTGCCGCGCCCGCCAGACCGGTCCCGGTAGTCGACCACGCAGGGTCATGGGGCGAATGGCTCAGCAGCGACAGGATCCAGAAAAGCAGGGCCACCAGCCCCAGAGCCAGTGCCAACTCATGCGCAAAACGCCCCAAGCGGCTCGGGTTTTCGCTCGTGGCAGAGGTCAGTGTTTCGATGGAGTAAGTCATAGAGACAAGTGCGAGCTTACCGCAGAAGACACCGCCCGCATCACATCAAGGGCAGCGCGCTCAGGGACGCACGCGCTCTTGCCAAAGAAGGCACTCCTACAATAGAGGGCAAAACCCGAGCCTTCGCGCCTTTCCACCATTGTTCGGGCGGACTGACACCCGCCCTCTGCACCACTTGAGCCATGAAACATTGCAAGGTCCTGATCCTGGGCTCCGGCCCCGCCGGCTATACCGCAGCCGTCTACGCCGCCCGAGCCAACCTCGAGCCGGTCCTGATCACCGGCATCGCTCAGGGCGGCCAACTCATGACCACGACCGATGTGGACAACTGGCCCGCCGATGCGCAAGGGGTGCAGGGTCCCGACCTGATGCAGCGCTTTCAGGCCCATGCAGAACGATTCAAAACCGAGATCATTTTTGACCACATTCACACGGTGGAACTCGGCCAACGGCCGTTTACCCTCAAGGGCGACAGCGACACGTACACCTGCGATGCGCTGATCATCGCCACCGGGGCCTCGGCCAAGTATCTGGGACTGCCCTCGGAGACGGCCTTCATGGGCAAGGGTGTTTCGGGCTGTGCCACCTGCGACGGGTTTTTCTATCGCAATCAGGTGGTCTGCGTCGTGGGCGGCGGCAACACGGCCGTCGAAGAAGCCCTGTACCTGTCCAACATTGCCAGCAAGGTCTACCTGGTGCACCGCCGTGACAAATTCAAGGCCGAGCCCATCATGGTGGACAAGCTGATGGAGAAGGTGGCGGCCGGCAAGATCGAACTGAAGGTGCACCGCACCCTCGACGAGGTGCTGGGCGATGCTTCGGGGGTCACTGGCGTACGGCTGCGCAGCACCGACGGCCAGCAGACCGAGGAACTGGCCTTGTCAGGCTGCTTCATCGCCATTGGTCACCAACCCAACACCGACATCTTCAAGGGCCAGCTCGAGATGAAGGATGGCTACATCGTCACCCGCAGCGGTCTTCAGGGCATGGCCACCATGACCAGCGTACCCGGGGTCTTCGCGGCGGGCGATGTGCAGGACCATGTGTACCGCCAGGCCATCACCAGCGCCGGCACGGGCTGCATGGCCGCACTGGATGCACAGCGCCATCTGGAGCAGCAAGGCGGCTGATCCCATGGCCGTGCTCAGCATGACCGGCTACGCAGCGGTGCAAACAAGCGCCGCGGGGCCAGAGTCGATACCCGGTCTCGGCGTGGAGCTGCGCTCGGTCAATGGCCGTTTTCTTGATCTGTCGATGCGGCTTCCCGACGAGCTGCGTTCATCTGAGCCCGCCCTGCGCGAACTCCTGAACAGCTCGATCAAGCGCGGCAAAGTCGAATTGCGAATTCATGTCGAGGCGCAGCCGGGCCATGAGCTGCAAGCGCCTGGCGCCCGCTGGCTCGCTGATTTGGCCCAGGCGCAGGAGAGCATACGCGCGCAGCTACCGGAGGCCCCCGCACTAAGCGTGGCCGACATCCTCAGACTGAGCAGCCAGGGACAGAAACCTTCGCATGACCTTCAGGCAGCCCTACCGGACCTGGTTCGGCAGGCCCTGCAGGAACTGCTGGCCGCCAGGGCGCGCGAAGGGCAGCGCCTGGCCCGGATGCTGATCGATCGCACTGAACACTTGCGCAGGCTGGCCAGGCAGGCGGCACCTCTGGTGCCGCAACTGGTGGAGCAGCACAAAGCCCGCTTCCTGGAGCGCTGGCGCGATGCAATGAACCTGACAGAGGGCAGCGTACCCCCGGAGTCAGCGCAGGAGCGGGCACTGACTGAGGCCACAGCCTATGCGATCCGAATTGACGTGGCTGAAGAGATCACCCGCCTGGGCTCGCACCTCGATGAGATTGACCGGCTGCTGGCAGCCGGTGGCGAAATCGGCAAGCGTCTGGAGTTCCTGATTCAGGAGCTGCACCGCGAAGCCAACACCCTGGGCTCCAAGTCCTCCAGCCTGGAGCTCACTCGCATCTCGGTCGACATGAAGGTACTGATCGAACAAATGCGTGAGCAGGTGCAGAACATCGAATAAGCAGAGCCTCTATGGACTATCCCGGAAATCTTTTTGTAGTGGCTGCCCCCAGCGGAGCGGGAAAGTCCAGCCTGGTCAAGGCCTTGCTGGAAATCGACGCCGGGGTCAAGCCCTCGGTCTCGCACACCACACGACCGCCACGCGGCCAGGAAAAACATGGCCGGGAGTATTTCTTTCTGTCGGACCAGGCCTTCGACCACATGATCCAAGCGCAAGCCTTTGTGGAATGGGCTCATGTGCATGGCCACCGGTACGGAACTTCCCGGGAGGCGATCGAGGAACGCGTCCGTGCGGGCGGCGATGTGATTCTCGAGATCGACTACCAGGGAGCGATCAACATCAAGCGCCTTTTCCGCAACGCCGTGCTGATCTTCATCCTGCCGCCCAGTTGGGATGAGTTGCGGGCCCGGCTGCAGCGGCGCGGCGAAGACAGCCCTGAAGTGATCGAGTTGCGGCTGAAGAACGCCGCCCAGGAGATGGCACAGGTGCAGCAGTTCGACTTCGTTATAATCAACGAGTTATTTGAGCGCGCGCTCTTTGATCTTAAGAGCATCGTTCATGCACAGCGCTTGAAGTACGCGGCTCAGCGACGCAGCCGCGCCGACACCTTCAAGGCCCTGAACCTGTACTGACTCTCAAACTGGACGCAAGCTATGGCCCGCATCACCGTTGAAGACTGCCTGGAAAAGATCCCCAACCGCTTTCAGCTGGTGCTGGCAGCCACTTACCGTGCCCGCATGCTCAGCCAAGGTCATACGCCCCGTATCGAAAGCAAGAACAAACCCGGCGTGACCGCCCTGCGCGAAATCGCGGCTGGGCAGGTGGGCCTGGAAATGCTCAAGAAAGTACCCGGTTGAACCTGGGCACGCTCGTCCAAAGGCACCGCCAAGGCGGTGCCTTTTGCTTTTACGGCGGATCAAAAGTAAGCGGTCGAGGCCCTGTTTGGGGGGTTTGACCTTGCGGACAAGCGGCTCGCGCTAAAGTTCAGGGATGAGCCAGCCACAGCCCGCCACCACCGGACGATCAAGCCCGGCGGCCGTCAATGCGGCCGCAGCAAGCTTTGCCGCCCTGACCGCCAAGCTGGGCTACCTGAGCACTGGCGAGGTCGAGCAGGTTCGCCGCGCCTACCGCTTCGCCGATGAAGCCCACCCGGGCCAGTTGCGCAGCAGTGGCGAGCCGTACATCACCCATCCGATTGCGGTAGCGGCTCAATGCGCCGACTGGAAGCTCGATGCTCAGGCCCTCATGGCTGCTTTGCTGCACGACGCCATCGAGGATTGCGGCGTGAGCAAGCCCGAACTGATCGAGAGATTCGGTGCCCCGGTGGCCGAACTGGTGGACGGCCTGACCAAACTCGAGAAACTGGCCTTTACCACCCGCGAAGAAAACCAAGCAGAGTCGTTTCGAAAGATGCTGCTGGCCATGGCCCGCGATGTACGCGTCATTCTGATCAAGCTGGCCGATCGCACCCACAACATGCGCACGCTGGGCGATCTGCCGCGGCCCAAGTGGGGACGCATCGCAGCAGAAACATTGGAGATTTACGCCCCCATCGCGCACCGCCTGGGGCTCAACATCACTTACCGCGAGCTGCAGGACCTGTCCTTCCGTCACCTGCACCCCTGGCGATATGGCACGCTGGCCAAGGCCTTGGCGCGCTCGCGCGGTCGCCGACGGGATGTGATTCGCAAAGCCCAGAGCGAAGTGGAGGCCGCCTTCGCGGGAGCCGGCATCTCGGTTCGGATAGACGGCCGCGAGAAGACCCTGTTTTCCATCTACCGCAAGATGGACGACAAACATCTGTCCTTCGCCCAAGTGACCGACATCTACGGATTTAGGATCATCGTGGAGGACGTCACCACCTGCTACACCGCACTGGGTGTGCTGCACCAACTCTACAAGCCACTGCCGGGGAAATTCAAGGATTACATTGCCATCCCCAAGATCAATGGCTATCAGTCGCTGCACACCACCTTGATTGGGCCTTTTGGCACCACGATTGAATTTCAGATGCGCACCGAAGCGATGCATATGGTGGCCGAATCGGGAGTGGCCGCGCACTGGCTGTACAAAGCCGTTGATCCTTCTGGCCACGCCTCGCAGAATTTGGGCACGCAATGGCTGCAATCCCTGCTGGATATTCAGCACGAGACGCGGGATGCCGCAGAGTTCTGGGACCATATCAAGATTGATCTGTTCCCCGACGCGGTCTACGTCTTCACCCCCAAAAGCCAAATCATGGCCATGCCCCGAGGCGCCACCGTGGTGGACTTTGCCTACACCATTCACAGCGACATCGGGCACCGAACGGTGGCGGCCAAGATCAACGGCGAACAGGTTCCGCTGCGTACCGAATTGCGCAATGGCGATGTGGTGGAAGTCATTACCGCGCCGGTGGCCAACCCCAATCCGAGCTGGCTGGGCTTCGTGCGCACCGGTCGCGCGCGCTCGAAGATCCGTCACCACCTCAAAACGCGTGCGCTGGACGAATCGAGAGAGCTGGGTCACAAAATGCTGGCGCAGGCCTTGCGCGCAGAAGGGATCGAAGCGCTGCCCACAGAAGAAGAAAAAAATCGCCTCTTGTGGGATCGCTTGCTGCGTTTTTCAGGCAATCGTTCACGAGCCGACCTGCTCACCGACATCGGTCTGGGCAAGCGTATCGCGAGCATCGTGGCCAAACGTTTGGCCCGACTGCTGGTGGAAGCCGGTGTCAAGCCTGACCCCCTGCTCATGAGCCGCGAACGCTTCACCGCGCACGAATCGGTGTCTCAGGGGGCGCTGCTGCTCGACGGAAGCGAGGGCAGCTCGGTTCAGTTTGCTCACTGCTGCAGGCCGATACCAGGGGACGAAATCGTGGGCTACCTCGGTCACGGCGAAGGCGTGATGGTGCACACTGCCGACTGTACGGTTGCGCGGCGGCTGCAGCATCGCGACCAAGAGCGCTTCATTGCGGTGGAGTGGTCCGATGAACCCACGCGCGCCTTTGAAACTGAACTGATGCTGACCGTCACCAGTGGCAAGGGCGTGTTGGCCCGGGTGGCCTCGGCGCTGGCAGCTGCCGAGGTCAACATCACTCACGTGCAAATGCAGCCCGAAACCACACAAGACACCACCGAGCTGCGCTTTACAGTGGCGGTGGACAACCGCGAGCATCTGGCCGCCGTGATGCGCAGCCTCAAGCGCACACCGGCCGTACTCAAGGCCGAAAGAGCCCAGGCCGGGCACTGAACCTCATGAATGCGCAGAGGGCAAGGGGTAGGACACCTCCAGCACCTCGAGCATCTGCACACCAAGCGGAGTGCGCAACGGCACCTCGTCACCGACGCGGGCCTTGAGCAGCGCGCGCGCGACCGGACTGATCCAGCTGACCTGGCCGGCCAGACTGTCCGCCTCGTCGATGCCGACGATGGTAATGGTCTGCTCCTGCACGTTCACCTGGGCGTAGCGGACCGTAGCACCGAAGAAGATCTGCTCGCCCCCATGATGCAGCGCCGGATCGCTGACTTCGGCGATCTCCAAGCGCTTGGTCAGGAAGCGAATCCGGCGGTCGATTTCTCGCAGCCGTTTTTTGCCATACAGGTAATCGCCATTTTCGGACCGGTCGCCATTACTGGCAGCCCAGTGAACCACCTCGACGATGCGCGGCCGCTCTACATCGATGAGCTCGAGCAGCTCGGCCTTTAACCGCGCAAAACCAGAGGGCGTGATGTAGTTCTTGACGCCCGCCGGCAAGGACAGCGAGACCGGCTCGTCCTCATCACGATCGATATCCTTGGTAAAAGCCTTGCTCATGCGCGGAGGATATCAGCCGGCGCGGTTGATCAGAACGAGGGCCTCGCGACCCTCGTCTGCATCAATCGAAGATATCGCTGAGCCAGGATTTGGGCTTGCGATAACCGTAGTGAGGCGGCGGTGCCCAAGCAGGCGCGGGCGCTGCTGCCGGAGCGCTCGCAACTGCCGCCGGCTGCGCTGGGGCAGCCACAGTCAAGCTGCGCTCGATAAGTTTGTCCAACTCGCCGCGGTCGAGCCAGACACCCCGGCACTTGGGGCAGTAATCGATCTCCACGCCCTGTCGGTCAGACATCATCAGGGCCTGGTTAATGCAGTGCGGACAGTTCATCGCAAGTCTCCCCAAAGGTTCAGTGACGATCCGAGGGCCGGCGCTCAGACGAGGCGCCGCCAGCAGTTTTGACGCTGATCAACATGGTCAACAGCAAGATGCCGACCACCACCGCCAGCGAGACGGCCACGGGAATCTTGTAGATGTCGATCAGGACCATCTTGGTGCCGATGAAGACCAGAATAACAGCCAGTCCGTAGTTGAGCAGGTGGAACTTGGCCGCTACCGCTTGCAAGAGAAAGAACATCGCCCGCAGTCCGAGAATTGCGAAGACGTTGCTGGTCAGGACGATGAAGGGATCACTGGTGATTGCGTAAATGGCCGGGATCGAGTCGACTGCAAAGATGACGTCGGTCAGGCCCACCAAGCAGATCACCATGAACAGGGGTGTGGCGATGCGCTTGCCGTTCTCGATGGTAAAGAAGTTCTCGCCATCGTAGTCCCTGCTCACCGGCATGATCTTGCGCAGAAGCTTGAGCGCTGGGTTTTCGTCGAGATCGGCCTCCTTGCCCGCAGCCCACCACATTTTGATACCCGTGATGATGAGGAAGGCGCCGAACACATAAAGCACCCAGTGGAATTCCGACAGCAGCCAGCCACCGATCAGAATCATGATGGTGCGCAGCACAATGGCGCCGATGATGCCGATCATCAGCACCCGCTTCTGATAGGCCGGTGGCACCGCGAAGTAGGTGAAGATCATCAGGAAGACAAAGATGTTGTCGACCGCCAGACTCTTCTCGATGAGATAGCCGGTGAGAAATTCAAGCGACTTCTCAGTGGCCACCTCAGAGCTGCCCGTGGTGTCACGGATGGCCCACCAGAACAGTCCGTTAAAGACAAAGCTGAGCAATACCCAGATGATGGACCAGTTCAAGGCCTCCTTGAACCCCACCTCATGGGCGCCCTGCTTCTTGAGCACCACAAAATCAACGAAGAGTGCCGCAAGAACGAACGCGACAAAGACGATCCAGAGCCACAGGGGCGCGATGGTATCCATGCAAAGACCTCGGTACGGTTGAACGCACCCTCAAGGTCTTGCGGAATCTGACGCGGTCAGATCTGAACGGGCCGACAGAATGCTGCTGCACCCTGCGTATTGACGACACCGTCCGTCGGCCTAGCCGACTCGCTACTCCCCCTGGGGAAACACCACACTTTACGCGCAGTTCAAAGCCCTAGCAGGCATAGGACCATTGAAGCGGAGAAAGTGGGATGGCGCGGCTGGCAGGATTCGAACCCACGACCCCTTGGTTCGTAGCCAAGTACTCTAATCCAACTGAGCTACAGCCGCGCGAGCCGCAAATTATGGCACAAAACACGCCTCGGACCGGCCAGCAGAATGCCCCCAGAGCAGGCAAGCGCTCAGACCCGCTGAGCTTGCGCGGCAAATGAGCCCCAGATTACAAGCGCCGCCAACCCCAACGAATCAGAGACCGCATCCAGGTGGGAATGGTGCCGGCCGACAAGAGGCGAACAGACCACGGCCAGCGGGTTTCCAAAATCGCACGCTCGTGGCTGAAGGACCGAAATCCATAAAAGCCCCGCGACTGGCCGATTCCGGACTCATTGATGCCGCCAAAAGGCAGTCCCCCGTGCAGATAGTGAACCAACGCATGGTTGATGCAAACGCCGCCTGAGCGGGTCTTGAGCAGTAGCTGATCGATATGTCGGGGGGTTCGGCTGTAAAGATACAAAGCCAAAGGCTTGGGGCCCGCGTTGAGGCGCTCCACAAGGCCATCCCATTGGCTGAAGGCAACCACCGGCAGCAAAGGGCCAAACACTTCCTCCTGCATGATCCGCGTCTGTGCGGGCGGCTCATCGATCAGTGTCGGCGCCATGAAATTCGACTCGGCGCCAACCTGGCCT
>JBEIHE010000100.1:0-9792 GCA_040381515.1 Polaromonas sp. | reverse complement strand
CTCATAGTCATTGCGAGTGTCGATAAGCACCACGTCAGGCTGTGCAATCAACTCATTCCACTGCTCGGGCTGAACATACTGGCCAGCCATTCGATGCGGCTCTATTCCTGGCACTCCGAGTGTGACGATCTCTTTTTTGATTTTGACCTTGAGCCGATAGAAGGGCTCGCGGTCTGTCCAGGACTCCTTGTGCTCCAAGTCGCTCAGGCGCGGGTCGCTGCGCAGGCGTCCCAGCAATTGCCGGACTCCCTCCGGGGGGCCCGCTAATGTGCCATTGATGCCCTCGCGCGCCAGCAGCAGCGTCCCCTTGATTTGTCGCTCCTGGCAGTATTGGAACAAGGGCTCGCGCAGCTGCGCGAAGTCTTCCAAGCTGACAAACTTATAAAGGGCGGCGGTGAGAAATCGGGACATGGATGGGGCGACGCGGACTGAACTTTATTGTCCCTCAAGCCTGCGGCCAGGCGGCTCCATTCCTATCGTCTGCGTCCGCCCAAAAGTCCGCCCAGCACACCCCGAACGATTTCTCGGCCAACCGAGCTGCCGATGGTTCTCACGGCGGACTTGACTAGCGCCTGCGCCAATCCATCGCGCCGCGCACCCCTCGGGCCTGTCGAGCCAAACAGGATGTCGCTGACGCCGCCCATCATCCGGTCCTGCTTGTCTTTGGCCGGACCAGCCGACTCCCCCCGGACATCTTCTGTGGGCCCCTGGGCGGCAGCCCCGGTCAGTTTCTCATGGGCGGATTCGCGGTCAATGGCTTGTTCGTAGACGCCAGCCACCAAGGATTGATCGAGCAGGCTTTTGCGCTGATCCGCGCTGATTGGTCCGAGCTGGCTGGCCGGCGGCACGATGAAGGCCCGCTCGGTGGGAGAGGGCCTTCCCTTGGCATCGAGCAGACTCACCAGGGCCTCACCCACGCCCAATTCGGTGATGGCCTGTTCGATATCCAGGCCGGATTGGGCTCTCATCGTTTGAGCTGTGGCCTTTACTGCCTTTTGGTCCCGAGGTGTGAAGGCTCGCAGTGCATGCTGAATCCTGTTGCCCAGTTGCGCCAGCACGCTATCGGGTATGTCCATCGGGTTCTGGGTAACGAAGTAGACGCCGACTCCCTTTGAGCGAACTAGGCGGACCACCAATTCGATGCGCTCCAGGAGGACCTTGGGGGCCTCGTTGAACAGCAGATGGGCCTCGTCGAAGAAGAAAACCAGTTTTGGTTTGTCCAGGTCGCCGACCTCGGGCAGTCGCTCGAAGACTTCCGAGAGCATCCACAGCAAGAAGGCAGCGTACAGGCGGGGCGAATTCATCAGCTGGTCGGCTGCCAAGATATTGACCATGCCATGGCCCTGCGGGTCGGTTTGCATGAAGTCATCGATATTGAGCATCGGCTCGCCAAAAAACTCGGTGCCACCTTGGCTCTCGAGCTGCAGCAGCCCGCGTGCAATCGCGCCCACGCTGGCGGCACTGATGTTGCCGTACCGGGTGGTGAAGTCCTTGGCGTTGTCCCCCACGTGCTGTAGCATGGCGCGCAGGTCTTTCAGATCTAAGAGCAAAAGGCCCTGATCGTCCGCGATCTTGAAAACAAGGTTGAGAACGCCCGACTGGGTTTCGTTGAGCCCGAGCATGCGCCCGAGCAGCAAGGGTCCCATATCCGAGATGGTGGCCCGTACCGGATGCCCTTGCTTGCCGAAAACGTCCCAGAGCTGTGTTGGACAGGCCTGTGGCTCGGGCAGTTCGAGTTTTCGCTCGGCAAGCGCCGCCTTGAGTTTTTCCGAGGGCTTGCCTGGCTGACTGATACCGGTCAGGTCGCCTTTTACATCGGCCATGAAAACGGCAACGCCCCGCCGAGAGAACTGCTCTGCCAGGGTTTGCAGCGTAACCGTCTTGCCGGTTCCGGTGGCGCCGGTGATCAATCCGTGCCGATTGGCTAACTCGGGCAACAGGTGGCAGTCGATGCGGGCATTTTTTGCGATCAGGAGCGGCTCGGCCATGGAAGTCCCTGTTGGTGGCTCGGGGTGAAAAGTAGAATGCAGGTCGAAGGTTAATACAAAAGCAAAGGATCTCAGACGTGGCCGGACACAGCAAGTGGGCGAACATTCAGCATCGCAAGGGGCGTCAGGACGAGAAGCGCGGCAAGATCTGGACCCGCATTACCCGTGAGATCATCGTGGCGGCCCGAGCTGGCGGCGGTGATGTCAATATGAATCCCCGGCTGCGGCTGGCCATCGAAAAGGCCAAGGCTGCCAATATGCCGGCAGACAACATCAAGCGCAACGTTGACAAGGCCACTGGCAACCTCGAGGGAGTCAATTACGAAGAAATCCGCTACGAGGGTTACGGCATTGGCGGTGCGGCTGTGATGGTCGACTGCATGACCGATAACCGGGTGCGTACCGTCGCTGAGGTGCGGCATGCCTTTTCAAAATACGGCGGCAACATGGGTACAGAGGGTTCAGTTGCCTTTCAATTCAAGCACTGCGGACAGTTTATTTTTGCGCCGGGCACCAGTGAAGAGCGAGTGATGGAAGTGGCTCTAGAGGCAGGAGCTGAAGATGTCCTGTCCGAGGCTGACGGGACGATCGAAGTTCTTTGTGCCCCTTCAGATTTTGAGCCGGTTCGCCAGGCCCTGCAGACCGCCGGCCTGCAGCCAGAGGTGGCGGAGGTGACCATGCGAGCCGGCAGTACGATCGAATTGAGCGGCGACAATGCCCACAAAATGCAGAAGCTGCTTGACGTCCTGGAGGATCTGGACGACACCCAGGCGGTCTACCATAACGCCGAGCTCAATCTCTGATTCGGCCTGAAGGAAGCGCAATGAAGGTGCTGGTGGTGGGGGGAGGCGGGCGCGAACATGCGCTGGCCTGGAAGTTGGCGCAGTCGCCCAAGGTGCAATCGGTTCATGTGGCGCCGGGCAATGGCGGGACTGCCCTTGACGGACGGCTGACCAACCTCGACTTGACCGACGTGTCGGCCTTGCGCGCCTGGGCGCAGGCGCAGCAGATCGCTTTGACGGTGGTCGGCCCTGAGCAGCCCTTGGCCGCCGGCATCGTCGACGAGTTTCGCGCCCATGGGCTGCGGGTGTTTGGCCCTACGCGGGCTGCCGCGCAGCTAGAGAGTTCCAAAGCGTTCTCCAAGGCCTTCATGAAGCGGCACGGCATCCCCACTGCCGATTACGAGGCTTTCACGGATCCGGCGCAGGCCCATGCCTACATTGACCGCATGGGCGCTCCCATCGTGGTCAAGGCCGATGGGCTGGCCGCTGGCAAGGGGGTGGTGGTGGCCATGAGCGTGCAGGAAGCGCATCAGGCTGTTGATTTCATGCTGCTCGACAACACCCTGGGTGTGGCGCACAACGAGGGCGGCGCGCGGGTGGTGATTGAGCAGTTCTTGACCGGCGAGGAGGCCAGCTTCATCGTTCTGTGCGACGGCAGGAATGTGCTTGCGCTGGCGACGAGCCAAGATCACAAGCGCCTGCTTGACGGTGACCAGGGTCCCAATACGGGCGGCATGGGCGCTTATTCTCCGGCGCCGGTGGTGACCCCGGAGGTCCATGCCCGCGCCATGCGCGAGATCATCTTGCCCACGATACGCGGTATGGAGAAGGAGGGCATCCCCTACACCGGTTTTCTCTACGCGGGCCTGATGATTGACGCGCAGGGCCGCCCCTTCACGCTCGAGTTCAATTGCCGCATGGGCGATCCCGAGACGCAACCCATCATGATGCGGCTCAAATCCGACCTGGTGGATGTGATGATGGCGGCCACGTCCGAAGGCCTGGACCAGATCGAACTGGAATGGGATCGCCGCTGTGCGCTAGGGGTGGTGATGGCCGCCCATGGGTATCCGATGCAGGTGCGCAAGGGCGATGTCATCAGCGGTCTGCCGTCCGATCTTTCAGATCCCGACTGCACCGTCTTTCATGCGGGCACTCGCGCGCAGGGTGGCCAAACTCTGACCGCCGGTGGCCGGGTGCTGTGCGTCACCGCCTTGGGCGACTCGGTACGGCAGGCCCAGCAGAGAGCCTATGCCAGGGTCGATCAAATCGTCTTTGACGGCATGCAGTTTCGCCGCGATATTGGCTACCGGGCCATCAAAAGCTGAGGTCGACTTTATGCCGGGCGACTCCGATCAATTTCCGCTTCAGTTCAGGGGCAGCGCGCTTGCCCGACGCGTACTCGGTCTGTTCGGTTGGAAGCTGCGATTTCAGGGCCTGCCGGGTCTTCAAGGGGTGATCGTGGTCTACCCCCACACGTCCAATTGGGATTTTCCGGTGGGTTTGCTGGCCAAATGGGGCATGGGCATTGAGGCCAAGTTCTGGGGTAAGCACACCCTGTTTCGTATTCCCGTGTTTGGGGCCTGGCTGCGGTGGCTCGGCGGGGTGCCGATTGATCGATCGGCCAGCCGGGGAGTGGTCGAGCAAATGGTCGATCTGTTTGGGCAAAAGCGCGAGGCGGGCAGCTATTTCTGGCTGGCTTTGACTCCCGAGGGGACTCGCAGTTGGCGGCCGGCCTGGCGCAGTGGGTTTTACCGTGTCGCCATCGGCGCTCAGGTGCCTTTGATGGTCGCAGCGCTGGATTACGGTCGCAAGGAAGTTCGTGTGGTGGACGTCCTGCATCTGACTGGTCACGAGGCGCAGGACATGAGCAGGATTGCGCGTATTTTGCAGGGGTGCACCGGTCTGCGAGCCGATCAGGCTGCACCGATTCGCTTGGAAGGTAGCAAGGAGGGATCATGAGTAGCCTGGATGCCCGGGAGGCACGAAGCTTCTTTATGGATTTGCAGCAACGCATCATGAGCGAGGTGGTGCGAATCGACGGCAAGCTGCCTGTGAGTGATGCTTGGCGGAAGGACCCCGGTGAGATGTTGCAAGGCGACGGCCTGACGATGATCCTGGAGGACGGACCGATTTTTGAGCGCGCCGGTTGTGGTTTCTCGCATGTGCAGGGCCCCCGGTTGCCGCCCTCAGCCACCCAGCATCGCCCCGAACTGGCGGGGGCCCCCTTTGAGGCCATGGGGGTGTCTCTGGTCTTTCATCCGCGAAACCCTTACGTGCCCACGGTACACATGAACGTCCGCATGATCATGGCCCAGCCGGCCCACGGTGAGCCAGTGGCCTGGTTCGGCGGCGGCATGGACCTGACGCCAATTTACGCTTTTGAGGAGGATGCAGTTCATTTTCATGCGCAGTGCAAACAGGCTCTTGATTCCTTTGGCGAGGACAAATATCCGCGTTTCAAGAAGTGGTGCGATGAGTATTTCTTCCTTAAACACCGAGCGGAACCACGGGGCATCGGAGGCGTGTTCTTCGATGACTTCAACGAACTGGGCCTGCGGCGCAGTTTCGAGATGATGAATGCCGTGGGCCATCATTTCCTGCCGGCCTACGTACCCATCGCCGAGCGCCGCCTATCGACCCCCTACGGAGAGCGCGAGCGGGAATTTCAGCTCTATCGGCGCGGGCGTTATGTGGAATTCAACCTGGTCTGGGACCGGGGTACGCATTTTGGTCTGCAGTCGGGAGGGCGCACCGAATCCATCTTGCTGTCCATGCCGCTTAACTGCAGCTGGTCCTACCGGCGCGAGGATCCCCCCGATTCACCTGAAGGACGGCTGCTGCGCGATTTTCTGGTGGCCAAGGATTGGGTTTGACCCAGGGTCTGCGGCGCATCGGATTGCTGGGCGGTGCCTTCGACCCGCCCCATAATGCCCATCTGGCGGTGGCTCGAGCCGCTCTGGAACAACTGGGTCTCGACGAGCTGCGCATCATTCCTACCGGCCAGGCTTGGCACAAGAGTCGTCCCCTGACGTCGCCGATCCACAGGCTGGCCATGGTGCGACTGGCCTTCGCCGGCCTGCCTCGGGTGGTGATCGATGAGCGGGAGTTGGCGCGATCGGGGCCCACTTACACCATAGACACTCTTGAAGCGCTCCGCTCCGAGCAGCCAGACGCCGAGTTCTATCTGGTGATCGGAGGCGACCAATGGGCCTCGTTCACCACCTGGCGACGCTGGCAGGATGTGGCGGCTCAAGCTCGATTGTGCGTGGCTGACCGCCCCGATCTGGCCCGCCATGGTCCGGCAGGCCTGTCGGTGACGCACCTAAAGATGGCGCCCATGGCCTTGAGCGCCACCGATCTGCGCGAAGATCTGGGCGCGGATCGGCCGATTGCGCAGCGGGCGGATGACTTGCCTGTCGGGGTGGCGCGTTATATTTCGGAGCACCACCTTTATGGCGCCTCTTGATTTGTTTTCTTTTTTCAGCCGGCTCGCTGCCGGTTCTCATGCATGACCGATACATCCGCCACCGCTGTGCGACGCAACGTCACTAAACTTCAGAAGGCCATCATCGATGGGCTGGAGGATGTCAAGGCGCAGGACATTCAAGTCTTTGATACCGAGCATCTGACCTCGCTTTTTGAGCGCGTGATCGTGGCTTCGGGCACCTCAAACCGACAGACCAAAGCCCTGGCGGCCAGCGTTCGTGATGCGGTACGGGAGGCCGGTTTTGACAAGCCGCGTATTGAAGGGGAGGACAACGGTGAGTGGATTATTGTGGACTGCGGAGTGGCCGTAGTGCACATCATGCAACCGTCCATCCGTCAGTACTATCACCTTGAGGAATTGTGGGGTGAAAAACCCGTGAAGTCGCGCAAGGACCGTGCGCTCAAGCCATCGGGCTCGGGTGCGCGGACCTCTAGCGCACCGGCGCCTGTTGCAGACGAACCCATCAAGGCGCCCTCCCGAAAACGCACTGCCAAGACGGCCGATGCGGCGCCCAAGGCTCGGGCAAAGGCGCCCGTCGCTGCCAAATCGCCGGCAACGGCCAAGAGGGCGAGCGCCCGTTCTGCGGGGGTGGGCCAGGCGCGGCCAGCGGCTAAAACCGCTCCCGCGGTACCCAAGAAGCGCGCTGTGGCCAAAACCGCAGCGGGTAAGACCGCGCGAAAGACGGGTACTGGCAAGGCATGAGGCTGCAGATCGTGGCCGTCGGGCACAAGCTACCCGATTGGGCCCAGACGGCCTGCGATGACTATCTCAAGCGCTTTGCGCCCGACTGCCGGGTCGAGGTCAAGCCGGTCCGCGCGGAGGTTCGCAGCGGCAAGCCCGCAGCTGCCTTGCTGGCCGCCGAAGGACACCGAATAGAAGCCGCGATCAGCAAGGGAAGCTGGGTGATCGCCCTTGATGAAAGGGGCGCGGGTCTTTCTACGGTGCAATTGGCGCAGCAGTTCCACAATTGGCAGCGCGAGGGCCGGGATGTGGCTTTTTTGATCGGCGGAGCCGACGGTCTGGATCCGAGCCTCAAGCAGTCGGCGCATGAGCGCATCCGGCTGTCTGAACTGACCTTGCCCCATGCTTTGGTGCGTGTTGTGCTGCTTGAGCAGCTTTACAGGGCCTGGAGCATTAACGCCAACCATCCTTATCACCGCGCATGATTTACCTGGCCTCCCAGAGCCCGCGGCGCGCTCAGTTGCTTGAGCAACTCGGGGTTTCGTTCAAGCCTTTGCTGCCCGATCCCGGTGAGGACGCTGAATCCCTTGAGGCTGTGCTGGGGCGCGAGTCTGCAGCAGCCTACGTTCAGCGGGTGACGGCGCTCAAGCTCGATGCAGCCGTGGCGCGCAGAAAGCGTCTGCAGTTGCCACCCGCGCCCATACTTTGCGCCGACACCACGGTAGCGATCGGCAGGACGATTCTGGGCAAGCCCGCTGACGCCGCGCAGGCCCGCGAGATGCTGGCTCGCTTGTCGGGTCAAACCCACCGCGTTCTCACGGCGGTTGCGGTGCAGAGTGGCCACAGGCGTCGGCAGGCCCTAAGTCAGTCCAGCGTCACTTTCGATCGTTTGTCCCCTGCGCAGATCAGGGACTATGTCGCCAGCGGCGAGGCGATGGGCAAAGCCGGCGCCTATGCCATCCAGGGCCGAGCAGCGGCTTTCGTCGCACACATGAGCGGCAGCTACTCTGGCATCATGGGTCTGCCGCTGCGAGAAACGGCCCTGATCCTAGGGCGTCTTCAAAGCGGTTCCCGCTGAAGCCCCTGAGCGCCCAGCGGTTGCGCCCTGATCACTTCTATCTCACAAGCATCTCACAAGAGACCGTCAGCCATGCCGCAAGACATCCTGATTAATTGGGCTCCGCAGGAAACCCGGGTGGCCGTTATCGAGCAGGGGGCTGTTCAGGAACTGCATGTGGAGCGTTCGCTGGAGCGGGGTCTGGTGGGCAATATCTATCTGGGCAAGGTGGCCCGAGTCTTGCCAGGTATGCAGTCGGCCTTTATTGATATCGGGCTTGAGCGCGCTGGCTTTTTGCACGTGGGAGACCTGCTCAGCAGTATCTCCAGTCGACACTCAGAGGGAGATGCTGGACCGGGCGAAGCCGGCTTGCCGATTGAAAAGCAGATCTTTGAGGGTCAGACGCTGATGGTGCAGGTTCTCAAGGATCCGATTGGCACCAAGGGCGCCCGCCTGAGCGCCCAGGTCAGTATTGCCGGACGTCTGCTTGTTTATTTGCCCCAGGACCGGCACATTGGGGTATCCCAGAAGATCGCTCCGCAGCAGCGCGAGCAGCTGCGTCAGCGATTGCAAGCCTTGGCGGGAGACGCCGGCGGTTTTATCTTGCGTACCAATGCGGAGGAGGCCGGCGATCAGGAGTTGGCCGAAGACGTGGCGTATCTGTCCAAGACCTGGGCCCGTATTCGCGAAAGAGCGGTACGTATGCCGCCCGCGTCCTTGCTCTATCAAGACCTCACCTTGATGCAGCGGGTCCTGCGCGACATTGCTTCCCCCGTGACCCAGTCCATCCGGATCGACTCTCGCGAGCAGCACCAGGCCCTGAGGGACTTTGCCCAGGCGTTCATGCCCGACATGGTGGCCAAGATAGGTCTCTACACAGGGGAGCGCCCGATCTTTGACTTGCACAATGTCGACGAAGAAATTGGACGGGCGCTTGCGAGGCGGGTCGATCTTAAGTCGGGTGGGTATCTGATCATCGATCAGACCGAAGCTTTGACCACGATCGATGTCAATACCGGCGGCTATGTGGGAGCTCGCAATTTTGAAGACACCATCTTCAAGACCAACCTGGAGTCGGCTCAGGCAATCGCACGACAGCTTCGCCTTCGCAATCTGGGGGGCATCATGGTGGTGGACTTCATTGACATGGTGCGGCAAGAGCACAGGGATGCAGTCCTTGAAGAGTTGAAAAAGCAACTTGGTCGTGATCGGGTCAAGACCACTGTCAATGGCTTCTCAGCGCTTGGCCTGCTGGAGATGACCCGCAAGCGAACCCGCGAATCGCTGGCGCATCAGCTGTGCGAGCCCTGTCCCACATGCCAGGGCAAGGGCGTTGTGAAGACCGCGCGCAGCGTCAGCTACGACATCCTGCGCGAGATTCTGAGAGAGGCCAGGCAATTCAACCCGCGCGAGTTTCGGGTGGTGGCTGCACCTGCGGTGATTGAGCTGTTTCTCGATGAAGAAAGCCAGCACCTGGCTGGACTGTCGGATTTCATCGGTAAGCCTATTTCACTGCAGGCCGATGCTGGATTGCCGCAGGAGCAATACGATGTGGTGTTGATGTAGGCTGCGCGTAGCCGACAATACCTGAGTCAGTTTCCTCAAGATCGTGTATGGCGCCCAATCTCGGCCTCTATCAGAAATTACATTTTTTCCATCGCTGTTTTCGGTATCGATTTCGTACCGAGAGGCAGCAGATTGCTCACTTGATGTCCTTGAATCTTAGGGGCAAGACGGTTTTGGATGTGGGTGGGAACTATGGGATTTATGCATATTGGCTTGCCCGTTCGGTAG
>JBEIHE010000099.1:0-9798 GCA_040381515.1 Polaromonas sp. | reverse complement strand
TGCCAAGATGCTGCTGGTGGCCAGGCGTGAGGGCCGCTCGATCAAGCGCTATGTGCATTTGTCAACCGGTAACTACAACCCGAAGACGGCCCGGCTCTACACGGATTTGAGTTACCTCACGGCTGACCCCGCCATCACGCAAGATGTGGAGCATGTGTTCTATCACTTGGCCAGCCAGAGTCGTTTGCCGCCCTTGCGCCGACTGCTGGTCGCACCGCACGGTCTGCACAAGGCCATGCGTGTGGCCATTGCCGAGGCCGCACTGGCGGCTGCGGCAGGGAAGCCCGCGCGCATCGTCGCCAAGATGAATGCGCTCACCGATGAAGGTCTGATCCGCGCCCTGATCGACGCTGGGCGAGAGGGGGTTCAGATCGACCTGATCGTCCGCGGAGCCTGCATGCTGCCGGCGCAGGTGCCGGGCATGACTGACAACATCAGGGTCAGAGCCATTGTGGGCCGTTTTCTGGAGCACTCCAGGGTGTTCTACTTCAATGCTGGTTCGAATGAATCTCTTTATCTCTCCAGTGCGGACTGGATGAATCGCAATATGTTCGGCCGGGTTGAATTGGCCTGGCCCGTGACCGATCCTGTCCTGCGCCAGCGTCTTATTGATGAATGTCTGGTCCCCTATCTGCATGACAGCCGGGACGCCTGGCAGCTCGAGGCCGAAGGCATCTATCGGCAGCTGCAGCCTGCATCCGGCCAGAGGAAAAAAAGTGCGCAGTCTGCGCTCATGGCACGCTATGGCGCCCTACCGATCAAGCCAAGCAGGAGTTAGGGACAGTGGATCTGATCTTGTGGCGGCATGCGGATGCGCAAGAGACCGACGATCTGCGGGACACTGCGGAGGCCCGGCAGCTTGATTTGGCGAGGAGCCTAACGGGCCGTGGCCAGAAGCATGCCGCTCGCATGGCGGTATGGCTTGATCACCAGTTGGCCGATAACACCCGTATTTTGGTCAGCCCCGCCTTGCGATGTGAGCAGACAGCCCTCAATCTTGGACGCAAATTCAAGCGGTGTGAGGAGATTGGACCCGAGCGCTCGCCCGAGGAGTTGATTCAAGCGGTCCAATGGCCAGAGAGTAAGACGGCCGTTTTGGTGGTCGGTCACCAACCGACCCTGGGCAGAGTCGCCGCGCGCCTGCTCGGTCTTCCGCAGACCGAGCTTTCGGTGCGTAAATGCGGTGTGTGGTGGCTGCGTGCCCGTGAGAGGGAGGGCCGACTGCAGACCGTCTTACTGGCCGTGCAGTCCCCCGATTTCTTGTAGTGGGCTGCGTCTGTCTGCAGCGGACATAACGGCTGGGTCAGGACTTCGGTCGCCCCGTCTTGATGGTGGGCACCGCCGCGAGGGCTGCAGCGAAGGCCGGGTCGTCCAGCTTGTTGAGAAGCATCAAGCCAGCGCGCAAGAGCTCACTCTTTTTAGGTTCGCGTCCCAGCGGAGCGGCCCGCCGCTTGAGTGAGTCGATACAAGCGTATTCGGCCTTGGGGATGGTAAAGCTGTCGCGAACCATCTTGGGCTTCTTGACTTTATTCGATTTCTCTGGAGGGGCCTCGGATTTGCCCGTCTGGCTTTTAGGAGTAGGCGCGCTTGTGGCTTGAGGGGCGGGCGGCCTTGCCACGACCGGAGCCTTGGGGGCAGAGGACTTTCGGGTCGCGGTTTTGCTTGCAGGCGCTTTGCGAGCCGGCGCTTTGCGTGCGGGCGTCTTGCGTGCGGGGGCTTTGCGGGCAGAAGTGGTCATGGGAGCTCCTAAAAAAGTATAAACAGTTTATACCCTTTTAATTCCCCCATTATCCATGACCCCATTGCAGGGGCCATGGGGTCTTTTCCCAGGCGATGATTTCCTCTCCGATCAGGTGCATCGACTGCGGGAATCGGGCGCTCCAATCGGGGTGGATATCCAGCCGGACCCGATCATCGAGTTCTCTGAGTCGAAGCCCGCCCAAGTCGGGGTCGCGACGGGCGTGACACAAAATGACGGCCAGGCGCAGAGCCAAGAGTTGACGCATAAAGATGCGGTCGCCGAACCACGGTTCCATTTTTCGCAGCTTGCCGCGGTGCCCCAGCACCAGTTGGCTCAGACGGTGCAACTCGTCCAAATCGAAACCCGGTGCATCGGCATGGTCGAGGATATAGCTCCCATGCTTGTGGTATTCCTGGTGCGAGACGTGGCTGCCGATTTCGTGCAAGAGACTGGCCCATTGGAGCTTTCGGCTCAGCCGGGCCAGATTTGATGAGTTCACGATCTGGGGCAGCAGGCTTCCTGCGGTCTGGCTGACTCGCTGCGCTTGCGCGGTATCGATACGAAACTTGCGCACCAGATGTTCAACCGTAATGCTTCGCAAATCGGTCTGATCGTCTTGACGGTCGAGCAGATCGTAGAGCACCCCATGCCGCAGAGCGCCTTCGGCCGGCTTCATCTCCGAAATGTCCAGCAGATCGAAAATCGCCCTGAGCACCGACAAACCGCCACCGATCACCGCCTTGCGGTCTTCTTTGAGCCCTTCCAGTCGTATCCGGTCAATGTGCTGCGCCTTCAGGAGCTTGTCCAGCAGCCAGTCCAGTGCGGCGCGGCTGATCAGGCCTTCGGTCCAGCCGCAGGCCTGTAGCGCGTCGGCGACGGCGTTGACGGTGCCGGACGAGCCGTAGGCGGTTTCCCAGTTCGGTTTGCCAAAAGAAGGCAGTGCTTCTTCCAGCACCGCTCTGGCTGCGACCTCCGCCCTCTGGAAGGCGCGTTCGGTCAACTGTCCTTCAGGGAAGTACCTCATGGACCAGGTGACGCTACCGACACGCCAGGATTCCATTTCCTGGGCTTGCAGGCGTTGTCCCAGAATCATTTCAGTCGAACGACCCCCGATGTCAACGACCAGTCGTCGCTCGTCGCTGTCTGCCAAAAGATGAGAAACCCCCAGATAAATCAGTCTGGCTTCTTCCCGGCCGGGAATCACGTCGATGGGAAAGCCCAGGATATGCTGGGCCTTGTCCAAGAATATGTCGCGGTTGCGGGCTTCTCGGAGCGTCTGGGTGGCCACGGCGCGCACTTGCCGTCTCCGTAGCCCCGCCATTCTCTCTGCGAATCGGGCCAGGCAATCCCAGCCCTGCTGCATGGCTGCCGGCGTAAGGTGACGGTTTTCATCCAGTCCCGCTCCGAGGCGGACGGTTTCCTTCAGATAGTCGCTTCGTCGAATCAGGCCGTGGTCGAGTTGGCCGATTTCAAGTCTGAAGCTGTTCGATCCAAGGTCTACGGCAGCCAGTCGAGTTCCGTCTTGCATGGGTGGTGGGGATGTCCAGACCTTCGCAGCTGCGTCGGGTCGAGATTTTTCTGAGGACCCGGATCTTATGACAGCCGTGTGACGAATCCGTGAAGGCTGTGGGCCGATATCCGAAAAGGCGGTGCTGAGCTTGTTAGGTGCTTTGTGACACCGATTTGATCCTGCCGTCATGTTTTGTCATAGAGCTGTCATATCCAGACCGTAAGCTTGCGCCCAGTTGGTTTTTCACCCCTCCGCAAAGGAAATTTCATGAGCTCCAAGCGTCATTTTTTGAAGTCAAGTCTTGTTTCGGTTCTGGCGGTGGCCGCGCCCTTGTCGGCCTGGGCTGCCGACATCACCGGAGCCGGGGCGACCTTTCCCTTTCCGATTTATGCCAAGTGGGCCGAGGCCTACAAAAAGACCACTGGGATCGGCTTGAACTATCAGTCGATCGGTTCGTCGGGCGGTATTCGGCAGATTCGGGCCAAGACGGTTGCCTTTGGCGCCACCGATGCCCCGCTGTCGGGGACCGATCTGGACAAGGACGGCATGGTGCAGTTTCCCGCCATCATCGGCGGCACGGTGCCGGTCTTTAACCTCGAGGGCTTTGCCAACGGCGAACTGCGGGTTACCGGTCCAGTACTGGCCGAAATGTTCATGGGCAAGATCGCCCGCTGGAACGACCCGAAGCTGGCGGCGCTCAATCCGGGCAAAAAGCTGCCGGATACCGCCATTACCGTGGTGCACCGGGCCGACGGATCGGGTACCACCTTTAACTGGACTGACTATCTGTCCGAAGTCAGCAAGGAGTGGGCGGATACGGTAGGCAAGGGCGCCGCCGTGAAGTGGCCGGCGCCTACCTCGGTGGGTGGCAAAGGCAACGAGGGCGTGGCCGCCAACGTAAGCCGCACCCGTGGGTCCCTCGGTTATGTGGAATATGCCTACGCCAAGCGCAACAAGATTCCGGTGATGGCGCTGCAAAACCGGGATGGCCAGTTCATCATGCCCGACGACGACACCTTCGCCGCCGCCGCCGCAGGTGCCGACTGGTTCAGCGTCCCAGGCATGGGCCTGTCCATCGTCAATCGGCGCGGCGCCAAAGCCTATCCGGTGGTGACGGCCTCTTTCATCCTGATGTACAAGCAGCCTACTGACAAGCAGGCGGCATCTGAGGTGCTCAAGTTTTTTGACTGGGCCTTCAAGAACGGCAAGGGTATGGCCGCAGAACTCGACTACGTGCCGCTGCCCGATGCGCTGACCGATCAAATTCGCAAGCGCGTCTGGTCGCAGATCAACCTGAAGTGATCTTGAGCGGAGTCCGTGCCCCAGGCAGCAGGGCCTGGGGCACGACCCGGCTGCGCAGAAAGCGCGCAGCCAATTGGTTACGATGAGGGGGTTTGCCGTGTCCGGCCAAGTATCTTCAATGACGACACCATCTGATTTTTCTGCGCAGGCGCCCAGTGCCGACATGCTGGCGGTGGCCCGCCGTCAGCGCTGGCAGGACCTGGTGTTTCACCGCCTGACCCAGTCCTTCTCGCTCCTGGTCTTGCTTGCCCTTGGCGGCATCATCGTCTCTCTGTTTATCAATGCGTGGCCGACTTTCCAGAAGTTTGGGCTGCGTTTTATTTGGTACGTGGAGTGGGACATCGTTAACGAAGAGTTCGGTGCGGCGATTGCGATTGTGGGTACGATGCTAAGCGCCGGTATCGCCATGCTCTTGGCCGTCCCCCTGGCTTTTGGCATTGCCTTGTTTTTGACGGAGACTTGTCCCGTCTGGCTGCGACGTCCGCTGGGTACCGCGATCGAGTTGCTCGCTGCGGTGCCCTCCATCATCTACGGCATGTTCGGCTTGTTTGTTTTTGCGCCGGTCTTTGCGGACTACATGCAGACGCCTCTGCAGTCAGTCCTGGGGGGGATGCCGCTGATCGGCTGGTTGTTTGGAGGCGCGGTCAACGGTCTGGGCATCATGGCTGCAGGCGTGATTCTGGCTTTCATGATCCTGCCCTTTATCGCGGCGGTGATGCGCGATGTGTTCGAGATTACACCGGCCATCCTGCGTGAGTCGGCTTATGGTCTTGGGTGCACCACCTGGGAGGTGGTGCGCAAGGTGGTGCTTCCCTACACCCAGAAGGGGGTTATCGGGGGCGTCATGCTGGGCATGGGCCGCGCCTTGGGCGAGACCATGGCCGTTACCTTTGTCATTGGCAACGCCAACCGCATGCCGACTTCCCTCTTCTCGCCAGGCACGTCTATCGCGTCGTTGTTGGCCAATGAATTTGGCGAAGCCCAGGATCTTCATTTCAATACGCTGTTTGCGCTGGGCTTCTTGCTCTTTGTGATCACTTTTGTGGTGCTGGCCCTAGCCAAGCTCATGATTGTTCGCGCCGAGCGCTCCAAAGGCGCGTGAATTCGCCTGAATTTGTCAGGATCGAGGACTCCAAGATGCTCCAGCCTTCCCCTCTTTATCAGCGTCGCCGTCGTGCCAACCAAATTGGCCTGACGCTCTCCATGGCGGCCATGGCGATTGGCTTGATCGCATTGCTGTGGATTTTGGTGGTTCTGTTTGGAAATGGCCTGGCCGCTCTGGATATGAATATCCTGCTGCGGGATACCCCCGCACCCGGATCGGAGGGCGGCGGTCTGCGCAATGCGGTGATCGGCAGCATGATGATCGTGGGCCTGGCTGTATTGGTGTCCACGCCTATCGGCATCTTGGCCGGCATCTATTTAACCGAGTTTGGCGATACCAGCAAGACCGCTGAATTCACCCGCTTTATTACCGACATCATGTTGTCGGCTCCCTCGATCGTTTTGGGTTTGTTTGTCTATGCGATTGCAGTGGCCACGGTGGGTAATTTCTCCGGTTATGCCGGGAGTCTGGCCCTGTCGCTGATTGCCATTCCGGTGGTCATGCGTACCACCGAAAACATGATGCGCCTGGTGCCTGGCAGCCTGCGGGAAGCCGCTTTTGCTCTGGGCGCGCCGCGCTGGAAGGTCACCACCATGGTCACGCTGCGCGCAGCCCGAAGCGGTGTGATCACCGGCCTGCTCCTGGCAGTGGCCCGTATCTCGGGCGAAACCGCTCCCTTGCTCTTTACGGCCCTCAACAACCAGTTTTTCAGCACCAATATGGGCGAGCCCATGGCTAATCTGCCAGTGGTGATTTTCCAGTTTGCGATGAGTCCCTACGAGAACTGGATTCGCCTGGCCTGGGCGGGGGCCTTGCTCATCACTTTGACAGTGCTTGTGCTCAACATCATTGCCCGGGTCATGTTCCGGGAAAAGGTCAAATCCTGACGCCTCCCCACCTTTACAGGGAACACCATGATCGAAGCTCCGTCCGCTCCAGTTGCCTCCGCTGCGGTGGCCAGTCCCAATGCTTTGGAAATTCGGGATCTGAATTTCTTTTATGGCAAGTTCCAGGGCCTCAAGAATGTCACGCTTGACATCGTCGAGCGCAAGGTGACGGCCTTTATTGGGCCCTCCGGCTGCGGTAAGTCAACTTTGCTGCGCACGCTCAATCGTATGTACAGCCTGTATCCGGGGCAACGCGCCGAAGGCCAGATTCTTTTCTACGGGCAAGATATTTTGGATCCCAGTCAGGATCTGAATTTGCTTCGCGCCCGAATTGGCATGGTGTTTCAGAAGCCCACGCCTTTTCCGATGACCATTTACGACAACATCGCCTTTGGCGTCAGGCTCTATGAAAACCTGAGCCGCAGTGAGATGGACGATCGGGTCGAATGGGCCTTGACCAAGGCCGCGCTGTGGAACGAGGTCAAGGACAAGCTGGGCCAAAACGGCATGAGCTTGTCAGGCGGTCAGCAACAGCGTTTGTGCATTGCGCGCAGTGTGGCGGTCAAGCCTTCGGTGCTGCTGCTCGATGAGCCCACTTCTGCTCTTGACCCCATCTCCACGGGCAAGGTCGAGGAATTGGTGCATGAGCTCAAGAAGGACTACACGATCGCCATCGTGACGCACAATATGCAGCAGGCGGCTCGATGCAGCGACTACACCGCCTACATGTACCTCGGAGAACTGATCGAGTACGGTCAAACTCAGCAGATCTTCTTCAAGCCCAAGCGGACTGAAACGGAAGATTACATTACCGGAAGATTCGGTTAAGCAGCCGGGGGGGCCTGACCGTGCATTAAGGGAGCGACCATGGGTGACAAGCATATTTCCAGCCAGTTCGATGCCGAACTCAATTCCATTTCCACGCATGTATTGGAGATGGGGGGGCTGGTGGAGTCTCAGCTTCACCAGGCGGTGTATTCCCTGATCCATTTGAGTTCAGAAACCGCTCGGCAGGTGTTGGATAACGAAGTCCGTCTGAACAAGATGGAAGTCGACATTGATCATGAAATTATTTCGACCATCGGCCGGCGTCAGCCCACCGCTCGCGATTTGCGCTTCTTGATGGCCATTGCCAACACCACCCGCGATCTTGAGCGGGCAGGCGATGAGATTGCGCGCATGGCGCGCATGGTGCTTTCGATCATCGAAAGTGGCTCGCCGCGCAGCCTGCCCAGTTACGAACTTCGTATGGCCAGTGAAATGGCGGCCGGGCAGTTGCGCAAGTCGCTCGATGCGTTCGCGCGGCTGGATACATCCGTTGCTGTCGCCATCCTGAAGGGCGACGATGCGCTCGATGATGAGTACAACGGGTTTTTGCGCAAGCTCATCACCTACATGATGGGCGACCCCCGCATGATCTCGCCCAGCCTCGATTTGCTGTTCTTGGCTAAGGCGATCGAGAGGGTGGGTGATCACGCCAAGAATATTGCAGAACAGATCATCTTCATTGTCAAAGGTGAAGATGTCCGCCACACCCCCATGGCCAAGGTTGAATCGGTTGCCAAATGAAGAAGTTGCCGCGGGTCCTGGTGGTTGAGGATGAGCCCTCTATTGCCGAGCTGATCTGCGTCAACCTGCGGCACAGTGGCTTTGCACCGGTGGTGGCGCCCGATGGAATTGCGGCCCAGACCGAGGTTGACGGTGTGCTTCCTGATCTGATTCTTCTCGACTGGATGCTTCCCGGGGAAAGTGGGGCGTCGCTGGCACGCCAGTGGCGCAAGCATCCGCGAACCAAGGCCGTTCCCATCATCATGCTCACGGCCCGAAGCGAGGAGGTCGACAAGGTTCAGGGGCTTGACGCGGGCGCTGACGACTATCTCACCAAGCCGTTTTCAACCCAGGAACTGCTGGCCCGCATCCGAGCGGTGCTGCGCCGGCGTGCGCCCGAGGCGGTGAGCGACAGCGTGAAGGTCGGCGAGTTGGTTCTGGATGCAGCCGCACACAGAGTGTCCTTCTGTGGTCGTGAGCTCAAGACTGGCCCGACAGAGTTCAAGCTGCTTCACTACCTGATGAAGCATGCCGATCGGGTTCATTCGCGATCGAACCTCCTGGACCGGATTTGGGGTGACCATGTGTTTATCGAGGAGCGAACGGTCGATGTGCACATCAAGAGGTTGCGAGAAGCCTTGGGGGAAGCGGCGTCCATGATTGAGACGGTGCGGGGGGCGGGTTATCGTCTGACTGCGGGCTCCCCGCGGGAGCCCTGAGTGATGCTCGAGCGCGTCCTGAGCCTGCTTGCGAGCATGCTTGCCCTCGCGGCGGCAGGCGCGTGGTTGTGGGGCTGGCCTGGGGCTTTGTTGGGAGTGGCGGTCGCCGCCGTTGCGATGGCGCTGCGCGAAGCCCTCCAACTCAGCAGACTGCAGTCGTGGCTGCGAAAGCTGCAGTTGGCGCAGGTTAACGAGGCCGGAGAGCTGCTGGCCGTCCAGCAGGGGCCCGGGGGGGGCTGGGTCGGCGACATCACCGATCGAATGTCCCGCTTGATCAAGCAGCACCTGCGCGCCCGGCATGAGAGCCAGATGCGCTTGCAGGAAATGCTTTCGGCGATTCAGGCTTCGCCCAATGGTGTGATCCTGCTTGATGATCAGGGTCGGATCGAGTGGTGTAACCAGACGGCGGCGCATCATCTCGGACTCGATGCGGCGCAGGATCTCAAGCAGTACGTGGCCAACCTGATCCGCGATCCTGGTTTTCATGCCTACCTCTCAGGCGAGGATTTTTCCAGCGACGTTTTGGTCTCGGGGCGGTCCAGCACTCCGACGAGGCCGGTCCGATTGTCCTTGCAGTTGCACCCATACGGCGACGGGCGTAGGCTCTTGCTGTCCCGAGATGTGACCCTGATTGAGCAGGCCGAGGCCATGCGCCGCGATTTCGTCGCCAACGTCTCGCACGAGATGCGCACGCCGCTGACCGTTCTGGCTGGATTTGTCGAGACCATGCAGACGCTCGATCTTTCGACTCAGGAGATGCGTCGCTACCTTGACCTCATGGCCGTTCAGTCCGAGCGCATGCAGACCCTGGTAAGCGATCTGCTGACCCTCTCCAGGCTTGAGGGAAGTCCTCTACCTGGAACGAATGAGTCGGTGGATATCGGTGCGCTGATGGTGCAATGCGAGCTGGATGCCCGGGCTCTTTCTTCCTACATGGGGCGTGTGGAGCATCGCATGCGCTTTGAGGTGCAAGGCGCGGCGCAGAT
>JBEIHE010000098.1:0-9809 GCA_040381515.1 Polaromonas sp. | reverse complement strand
TCCTTGAAGGAGTCGTCGACCATCGCGACATGGTGCTGACGCCCGCCGAACAGTCTGCCCATAAGGTGATGATGGTTTGCGTCTCTGGCTGCAAGAGCGAGCGCCTGGTGCTCGAGCTTTAAAGCCGGGAATCGCGCCGAGGGCGGCGCTCCCACTCCTCCAATCCGCAGCCGCCCCCTGGTTTGTAGGAGCCGCGCCCTCGCGGCGATGCGGCCGCCTCCAAGGCTCAAGCCGATGCAGTCGGTCGGGGGCTGTCGTCGGTGGCGGTCAGCATTGCTCGAAGCAATTGCTCGACCAAATCCGATCTCAAGTTCTTGTGAGCGGGCTCAGACCAAAGGTTGCGCAACTCATGCGGATCGGACTGCAGGTCATAGAGCTCGCCCCATTCCTGGCCATCGTAAAGGGTCAGGCGATGGCCCCGGGTGCGCCAAGTGCGCATGCGCAGACGTCGGTCCAGGCCAAAGTCGCCACGCTGGCTCTCCTCTTCAATCACCAGACCCTGACGCGGCGTCTGGCCGGCAAGCAAATCGCGGCCTTGCATGCCGTGCACAACGGGCAGCCCCGCGCGCGCCAGCACCGTCGCCGCAACATCGGTGGTTTGCGCCAGATCCGGGCTCAGGCCGGCTTGACGCCGTGACGCCACATCGCGCCAGAGCAACGGCACTCGGGTGATGCTGCTGTAGTGCAGCCCCCCCTTGAAAAGCAGTCCACGATCGCCGAGCAGATCCCCATGGTCGCTGGTGAAGATCACCACCGTGTCCTCATCAAGCCCCAAGCGCGCCAGCGCGGCCATGACGCGGCCGATGGCCTGATCAATAAAAGACAGGCTGCCCATATTGAGGGCCAGCGCTTCTCGCACTTCCTGCTCGGTCGCGGCAAAGGCAGCATACGCCGGCCTGAAAGACGGCGCCTGCGTACGCTGGCGACGCAAGGCCTCAAGAGCGGGCATCGCCCGGTGCAAAGGGGCCGCAAAGCTCTCGGGTAGCGGCATGTCAGCCGGCTGATACAGATCCCAATAGCGACCCGGTGGTGTAAACGGATGATGCGGATCAGGAAACGAGCACTGCAAAAAGAAAGGCTCGCCTGCGCGGGCATAGCGCGCGAGCAAATCACAGGTCTGGTCTGCAATCCAGTGGGTCGGGTGCAGTTCCTCAGGCAGGCGGGTGCGCCAGGCCTGCCCGATCCGGGTCAGGGCCCAATCGGGTGTGGGCCAGGCCTGAGCCGGACCGATCAGCCGATCCGCATCGGGCGTCTGGCGCTTGAGCCAGCGCCGCCAGTGTCCCTGCTGATCATCACCATGCCCAATGGTCAGCTGAGCCTGCTCAAATCCGTAATAGGGCAGGTCCAGTTCATGGTTTTCGTCTTCGGCCCAGGCGCGGGCCACCTCCTGTCCATAGCGCCCGGGATAGGCTCGTTGCGCATCAGGCCCCACAGCGGCGGCCGGAGCCGGCCAGGCCGCAGGGACAGCGGTGATGTTCTGCAAATGCGCCTTGCCCACCAAGGCCGTGCGCCAGCCAGCACGCCGCAAAACCTCCACGAAGGTCAGTTCGCCGTGCGAGAGTTCGCGCCCATTCATCTGCACGCCATGCACGCTGGGCATGCGCCCCGTCATCAAGCTGGCCCGATTGGGCTGACAAATGGGCGTGGCCGCATGGGCCTGGTCAAAGCGCAAGGACTGCTGGGCCAGCGCATCCAGGTGCGGAGTGCGCAGCACCGGATGACCCTCAAAGCCCAGATGATCGGCGCACTGCTGATCGGTGATGAACAGCAGGAAATTGGGGCCCGAGGGCTTCACGGCATGTGGGCGCAACTGCATCAGACGAGGCAGTCGCGCGTGAGGATCAGTCGGCCTTGATATTGAGTTCTCGCGCCAGTTGGCCGTAGCGCTGGGTATCGGCCTTCATGAAGTCGGCCAACACCTGAGGCGCACCGCCCAAGGGTTCCACCCCCGCACCAATCAGTCGCTCGCGCACATCGGGCAACTTGATCACCGCATTGATTTCCTGATTGATGCGCTGTATGGCTGCCGCAGGCGTGCCCGCGGGGGCGAACACACCATACCAGGCATTGACCTCGACATTGCCCACCCCTTGCTCGGTGGCGGTCGGCACATCGGGCAGAAGGCTGGATCGGGTCCTCTCGGTCAAGGCCAGCGGCACCAGCTTGCCCGACTTGATGTGCTGCAGCGCCCCACCCACCCCGGTGTAGAGCAGCTTGACCTCACCAGACAGAGCCGCCGTGAGCGAAGGGGCCACACCCCGATAAGGCACATGCATCAAATCAAGACCCGAAGAGCGCTTGAACATTTCACCGGCGAAATGCATCGGCGACCCGTTGCCTGGGCTGCCATAGGCCAGCCCAGGCTGCTTGCGCGCCTGTTCAAGCAGACCCTTGAGATTGGTCACGCCCAGTTGCGGGCTGGCCACCAGCACCAGCGGCGTGGTGGCCGGTGCAATGACCGGCACCAGATCGCGATTGACATCGATCCCACCGCCGGCTCCGGGCGGCAGCACGTGAGGAGAAATCGCCATGGTGTTGGGGGTCAGCAGCAAGGTGTGGCCGTCGGCCGCCGCCTTGGCCACAAAGCTCGCGCCCAGCAGCGCCCCGGCACCGGGCCGGTTTTCCACCACCACCGGTTGTCCCAGGCGCGGCGCCAACTTCTCGGCAATCACCCGCGCGGCCACATCAGGTCCTCCCCCAGGCGGGAAAGGCACCACCAGCGTGACTTGCCGGCTCGGAAAGGCTTGTGCCCCCACGCTACCCACGGCGCCCAAAAGACCCAGCCCAGCCAATGCGATGGCCAAACGACGAGAACCGATCCATGACTTCATGCAAACCCCCTTGAAAGCTGCTGCGCCCTGCAGCAGTGGTAACAAACGCGGGCGATCATAGCCCCGCGGCCCCCGTTGCACAGCGGGGTTTTCATGCATGTCCACTCTGCTGCGCAGCAGCCTGACGTCTATTCGGCCACACGGCCATCGCCGTTGGCCTCCAAGGCCTCGCCGATGGCCCTGAGCATCTTGAGCGCGCGGTAGACCACCACCCGCTCCTCGGCCGACATGCGCCGGATCATGGCCGCCTGTGCCCGACGGGCTTGCGGCATCACCTTGCGATGCAAGGCCCGGCCGGCCGGTGTGATGCGACAGACCATCTGCTTCCAACGGGGGTTGCTGCCCTGATGCTCCACCTCAACCCAGCCGCGCTCCTGGAGCAAGCGCAAGGTGCGACTGACCATCGCCTTGTCGGACACCGAGGCCACAACCAGATCGGCAAAACTCATCTCCCGCGCTTCAGTCAGCACCGAAAGCAGTCGCCACTCGGACACCGACAGACCATGACGATCGGCATAAGGCACGGTAATCGAACGCCGCAGCGCATTGGCCGCCCGGCTGGTCACCGTCGTCAAGAAATCATCGACCGACAAGCCGGTGCCGGCCTCGTCCAGCTCTGCCCAAGGACAGGCCGAAGGCCCGGGGCTCATCGGCTCTTGCGCCTCGGCCCGGAGGCTCGAACCTTTGGTTTTCATGACATGCCCTCAAGTTTCTGTTGATTAATCAACAGAGAGAATATACGATCTGTTCACAACGAAGTCCAAGCGCCCTCACCCCCATCGAAAGCAGGTCACGATGGGGCTGCGCCGAACAGGAGGAGACCCATGGCCTTAAGACGCCCTCAACCGTCATGAGCGAATCAACACTGGGGAAAGACACCGCGCAGATCAGTGCGCGCGCCAAGGTGCTGGGCCGCGCACTCTACGCTGGCGATCTGAAATGGCCAGGCCTGCTGCACGGCAAAGTGCTGCGAAGCCCGTACGCGCATGCGCGCATCGTCCGCATCGACACCCGTGCCGCGCAGGCACTGCCGGGTGTGCGGGCGGTGCTGACGGGGCAGAACAGCTCGGCAGTTCCGTGGGGCGTGCATCACAAGGAGCGGCGAACACTGGCCCTGAATGAAGTGCGCTTTGCGGGCGAAGAAGTCGCGGCGGTGGCGGCAATTTCAGAAGAAATTGCCCGCGATGCGCTGGACCTGATCGAGATCGAATACGAGGAGCTGCCCGCCCTGCTGAGCCCGCAGCAGGCGCTGGAGGCCGGCAGTCCGGGCATTCATCCGGGCCGCGACAACCTGGCGCACCTCATCGAATTTCAGCGCGGCGACCCAGACGCAGGCTTTGCAAGCGCCCACCTGATCCACGAGGAAACCTACCAGACCCATGCCCAGTACCCGGGCTACCTGGAGCCCATGGCCAGCGTGGCCCTGGTAGATGCCGACGGTCGACTACAGGTCTGGACCTCCACCCAATCGGCCTTCCTTGCACGGGCCCGACTGGCTGCGGTGCTGCAAATGCCCGCCTCGCGCATTCGCGTTGTGCAAACCACCACCGGGGGCGGCTTTGGCGGCAAGATGATCGAAGACGCCAACAACCTGATCGCAGCCATGCTGGCGCTGGCCACCGGCCAGCCGGTGCGCCTGGTCAACAACCGGCTGGAAGATTTTTTAGCCGCCACCACCAGCCTGCCCGAGCAGATCCGACTGCGGCTGGGGATGGACAAGAACGGGATGATCGTGGCCAAAGAAGTCGACATCTTGGCCGACTGCGGCGCCTACAGCGGTTTGTCAGCCGAGGTCATGCACGTCAGCGCCATGCGCAGCGACAACATGCACCGCAACCCCAATGTGCGATCGCGCGCGCGTCTGGCCTACACCCACACGCCACCCCACGGCGCATTTCGGGGCTTCGGCGGCACGCAGATGCAGTTCGCGCTGAACTGCCACATCGACACCATGGCCCATATGCTCGGCCTGGACACGGTCCATGTGCACCGCATCAACGCGATCGAATTGGGCCAGACATCGGTGCACGGCTGGCACATCGGCAGCACCGGGCTGCAGGAATGCCTGGACCAATGCACCACCGCACTGGACTGGGCAGGCAAGCGTCAGCGGCCTCGCACCGAGGGCCCGCGGCAGCGCGGCATCGGCGTGGCCGCGGCCATGCATGTCAGTGGCAACCGCACCATCGGCAACTGGGACGGATCCACTGTGGTGATCAAGATGCCAGAGGACGGACGGGTGATCGTGCACAGCGCCGAGGCCGACATGGGCCAGGGCGCCATGACCATGCTGGCGCAGATCGTCGCCCACGAGCTCGAGCTGCCGCTGTCTCACGTGCATGTGGTGGCGCCCGACACCGACAGTGCACCCTTTGCAATTGGCTCTCTGGCCTCTCGGGTGACGATCGTGGCCGGCAACGCGGCCATCGTGGCCGCTCGCGCAGTGCGCGACAAGCTCTTTGATCTGGCCGCTCACAAACTCGGCGTCAGCCCCGACCAGCTGGAGATCGGCAATCTGAGCGTCCGCCTCAAAGCCGATCCTTCGCGTAGCCTCACGCTGGCCGCATTGGCACGCGAGCACATCTGGCGCCACGGAGGACACGAGATCATGGTCACCGGCACCTGGGATGCCAAGACGCAAATGCACGCCGATGACCTGACCGGCAATGTGGCGCCGGGCTATTCCTTTGCCGCGCAGGCAGTCGAGGTCGAAGTCGACACCGAAACCGGCCAGGTTCGGGTGCTCGACAGCTTTGTGGCCGACGACTGCGGCAAGGCCCTCAATCCTCTTGCGGTCCACGGGCAGAGCAACGGCGCGGTGGCCCAATCCATCGGCTGGACGCTTTTCGAGCAACTGCAGTTAGAGGACGGTCGCATCGCCAACGGCAATTTCGCGGACTACACCATGGCCACACCTGAGGCCTTGCCCACGCTGCGCAGCGGCATTGTCGAGTCGCAAGACCCCAACGGTCCTTACGGTGCAAAGGGGGCCAGCGAGACCGCCATCCTGACCGGCGCGCCCGCCATTTCCAATGCAGTCTTCAATGCCGTAGGGGTGCGCATCACCCACTTGCCGATCACCCCGGAAAAGGTGCTGGCGGCGCTCAGGGACAAGCGCATGCAGGAGCAAAAGCATGCGTGATTTCGATTTTCTGCAACCCACCTCCGTGGCCGAAGCCAGCCGCATGCTGGCCGATCTGGGCGATGAATGCCGCGTCATCGCGGGCGGCACCGCCTTGATGCTGGTCATGCGTCAGCGCATGCTCAACCCAAGCCATCTCATCTCGGTACAAAAGATCGCTGCACTGCAAGGCATCAGCTGGGATGGCCAATCGGGATTGCGCATTGGCGCCCTCTCGCGCCATACCGATGTGGCTCAGTCCGATCTGGTCGGCCAGCACCACCCCATGCTGGCGCGAATGGCCGCGCAAGTGGCCAACCCCCAGGTGCGCAATCAAGGCACCCTGGGCGGCAATTTGTGCTACGGCGACCCATCCACCGATCCCCCTGGAGCCCTGATGGCCCTGGGCGCCGAGGTCATCCTGGCCAGCGCAAGAGGCGAGCGGGTCCTGAACATGGAGGCGTTTCTGCTGGACTACTTCACCACCGCGATCGAGCCCGACGAACTGGTCGTGGCGGTGCGCATTCCCCCGGCGGCTCCTCATACACAAGCCCGCTACACCCGGTTCAAGCGCACCGCGGCCGAGCACCGACCGCTGGCCAGCGTCTCAGTGGCCCTGCAAATCCAAAAAGGCATCTGCACCCAGGTGCGGCTGGTGGTGGGCGCCTCAGTGGCGGTGCCCAGACGGATTGAGCAGGCCGAGCAATTCTTGGAAGGCCGCAGCTTAGATGCCTCGACGATCGAACAAGCTGCCGATCTGGTCGCCCAGGGTATCGAGCCCATCTCCGATCTCCGCGGCTCAGCCGACTACCGAAGGGAGATGGTGCGCATCAGCACCAAGCGCACCCTAGAGAGCTTAAGCCCGGCCTATCCCGCAAAGGATCGCTCATGAGCAAGCACCGCATTGAACTGAAAGTCAACGCCCAGGCCGTTGAGGCCGAGGTACCGGCCCGGCGCTTGCTCAGCGATTTTCTGCGCGACGATCTGCATCTGACCGGCACCAAACGCGGCTGCGAAACCGGAACCTGCGGCGCCTGCTCGGTCCTCCTCGACGGCAAGCTGGTCAAGTCCTGCCTGAGTCTGGCGGTGCAGGCCGATGGCTGCCACATACGCACGGTCGAAGGTCTGGCACAGGGCGATCAGTTGCATCCCCTGCAGGAGAGCTTCATGAACTGCGGCGGCCTGCAATGCGGCTACTGCACACCCGGCTTTTTAATGGCCAGTTGTGCGCTGCTGGAAAAGAACAGCCGCCCCACCGAAGAAGAAGTTCGAACGGCGCTCAGTGGCAACCTCTGCCGATGCACCGGCTACACGCAGATCATTGAATCGGTGCAAGACGCCGCAAGGAAAATGGATGGACATTGAAAAATCTCTCATCCTGGAGGCCGATGCCGAAAAAATCTGGAGCCTTCTGCTTGATCCGCAGGTCATGGGGGCCTGCGTGCCTGGGATGAAATCGATCGAAGTCATCAGTGACACCGAATACCTGGCCGAGATGCATGTGAAATTTTCCTTCCTCAGCGCCAAGTTCAAGCTGCGCACCGAGGTGGTGGAGCAGCAAAGGCCCCACTACCTGCGCAGCCAGGGCACAGGAGAAGACAGCTCGGTGGCCAGCTCGCTCAAGCAGACAAGCGAAATTTTTCTGGCCGAACAAGCCGATGGACAGACCGAGCTGCGCATGAAGGTCAAGGTGCAAGTCCTCGGACGGCTGGGCACCTTCGGCCTGAGCGCCATGAAAACCAAGGCCGACCGGCTATGGGATGAATTTGCCGCCAATTTGCAGAGCCGACTTGCGGCGGTTTGAATCAGGGGGGGCGATCGCGCCGAGGGCGGCGCTCCTACAGGGCTGTGGGAGCCGCGCCCCTCGCGGCGATAGACCATGCCTTTATAGGAGCCGCGCCCTCGCGGCGATCAGGCTTTCACAGGGCAACACCCCATGCGTCGTAGCCGTAAACCCAATCGGCATTGCCCTGGGTCTTCATCCACTGATTGCCGCGCGAGCCGATTTGAATTTTTGCGGTTCGATCCTGCCGCGCAGACTCATAACGGCGCAAGGCTGACGCCACATCAGCGTCCTGCTCCAAAGCGCGCGCCAAAACAACTGCATCCTCAATAGCCATGCCAGCCCCCTGAGCCATAAACGGCAGCATCGGATGGCAGGCATCGCCCATCAGGCTGACCCGTCCCACCGACCACTGCGGCAGCGGATCGCGTTCGTACAAGGCGCTCTTCATCACCGAATCGCAGGCTTGCAGCAGGGCACGCGCATCGGGGTGGTAGTCCCGATAGACCTGCCTCAGCTCCTCGACATCGCCGGGACAGGTCCACGACTCCTCCGTCCAATCGCTCTGCCCCGTGGTGGCAAAGACAAAGGTTTCCTGACCCAGGCTGAGCGGAAAAGTGACGATCTGGCTCTGTGGATTGGGGCCCCACCACTTGGTAAAGGCCTCGATCTCAGGCACCTGACGCACCCGATCGGTGGGCACCACCGCCCGGTAGCTCACCACACCGGTAAAGCGCGGCTGCTCGGGGCCGAACAAAGCAGCGCGCACCCTTGAATGGATGCCATCGGCCCCAATCACCACCGAATGGCGGGCCGTACTGCCGTCCTCAAAGCGAAGGTCGACCCCTTCTGTATCCTGGGTCAGACTGCTCAGACGCTTGGAAAAGCGCATCGAGTCTGCAGCCAGCGCCTGGGCTAAAACCGACAACAGATCAGCCCGGTGTATGGTCAGTTGGGGCGCCCCGTAAACCGTCTCGGCGGTATCGCCCATAGGAAGGCGCGAGGTCTCAAGGCCAGTGTCCCAATCACGACTGATGCGATAGCTGGGCCGCGCACCCGTGCGCCGCAAACCATCGCCCACGCCCAAGCCGTCCAGCGCACGCACCGCATTGGGGGTCAGATTCACATCGGCCCCAACGCGCATGAACTGCCCCGCCTGTTCGTAGACCGTCACACGGTGACCCAGACGCTGCAGGGCAATGGCAGCGCTCAGGCCCCCAATGCCACCACCAACGATGGCCACAGAAGCGGAAGAGGTGTTGGTCATGATCAGAAAGAAAAAATGACGCGAGTCAGCGCGCCTCAGAAAGTCCCAGGAAAGGAGCCTCCATCCATCAGGATGTTCTGGCCATTGATGTAGCCCGCATGCACGCTACACAAATACGCGCAGGTACGGCCAAACTCCTCCGGGCGGCCAAAGCGATGCGCCGGGTGACTGGCCAGACGCTTTTCAATCAGTTGCTGCGCGCTCACACCCTGGCGCTGCGCAGCCGCCGCAAAGTTGCTGGCCAGGCGTGCCGTGTCAAAAGTGCCGGGCAGAAGATTGTTGATCGTCACCCCCTTGGCCACCGTGCTGCGGGCCAGGCCGGCCACAAAGCCCGTCAGGCCACTGCGCGCGCCATTTGAGAGCCCCAGTTGATCAATCGGTGACTTGACCGCGCTGGAAGTAATGTTGACGATGCGTCCAAAGCCGCGTGCCATCATGCCGTCCACCGTCGCCTTGATCAGCTCGATCGGAGCGAGCATATTGGCGTCAACCGCAGCCAGCCAATCGTCGCGCGTCCAGCGCCTGAAGTCACCAGGCGGCGGCCCACCCGCGTTAGTGATCACCATATCGAAGTCGCGCTGCTGCGCCAGAATGCTTGCACGACCGCTGGCCTGGGTGACATCGGCGGCCAGGGCCTGCACACGGCCCGCATTCAAGCGCCGCAACTCATCAGCCGCAGCCTGCAAGGGACCGTCGGTCCGCGCGACGATGAACACATCCGCGCCTTCTTCCACCAGAGCCCGTGCGCAAGCCAATCCCAGTCCGGCGCTGGCACCGCACACCAAAGCCCGCTTGCCCGCAATGCCC
>JBEIHE010000097.1:0-10342 GCA_040381515.1 Polaromonas sp. | reverse complement strand
CCAAAAGCCAGCTTGAGGTTTAGCAAGTCTCCGACACCGCCTGGGTAACTGGGCGGGGTTTTTTATTGGTCCAGTGGGAGAGCCGCCCTCGGCGCGATGGGGCCCCCTAGCCAGAGTTGCTATCGCCGCGAGGGCGCGGCTCCTACAAACTCAAGTCAGGCCGGTGCTCGCAAGAGAGGTGTGGGAGCGCCGCCCTCGGCGCGATCGAATCGCCGCGGGGGCGCGGCTCCTACACCACCGGCCCGGCCGGCTCAGACCGGCCAAGCCACGCCCTGTTCGCTCAGAATGGCATTGAGCGGCACGTCATGCGGCTCGCTTTGCAGATCGGGCAACCATCCGATGCTGTAGCCCAGCCCCACGGTAAAGGGCTTGGGCGTGTAACTGGCCAGGGTGCGGTCATAGAAACCGCCTCCATAGCCCAGGCGGTAACCGCCCGGCCCCCAGCCCACGCAGGGCACCAGCAGCAGGGTGGGCACTACCGTTTCGGTGTCTTTTGGTTTGGGAATCCCGTAGGCGTCTTCTTCCATGGGGCAGCCCGGGTACCAGGCATGGAAACTCAGGGTGCGGTTTTTCTTGTCGACCACCGGCAACCCGATCTTGCGCGGCAGGCGTTGGGCCAGGCTGTCGGTGGCCAGTTGCGGCTGCGCATCGGCAGTCACTGGCCAGCCCCCTACAGAAGGCTCTAGCAAGGCGTCTTCTTGCCAGCGGTACAGCGCGGGCAGGGGATCAAATTCCCCCTTGATCGGCCAGTAAGCCCCAATCACGGTGTCGGGTCGGCCCACCAGCCAGATGCGCAGCACCCGCTGAAGCAGTTCGGCCCTGGCCATCCGATCAGGCAGGTTCAACCTTTGTTCAATCAGGGCTTTGCGGGCGCTTTGTTTGTCCATAATGACAGCATGCTACCGAACTTCATGGCGCGTGTGCTGGTGGGGATGGCCCTATGGGCTGGCGTCGGCACACCTATCGCCCTTGCAAGCCCTCCCCCTTCGCTGACAGCAGCCGATCAGGCCATGCTGGACATTCGACAAGCATTTGAGCGAAGCGATCGAAACCGGCTGCAGGCTTTGCTGCCGCAGGTGCGCGGTCATCTGCTTGAACCCTGGGCCGCCTACTGGGACATGCGCCTGCGCCTGTCCGAAGCCCCGGCATCGGACATTACGGCTTTTCTGACGCGCTGGGCCGGTACCTACCAGGAAGACCGACTGCGCAATGACTGGTTGCTGCTGCTTGGGCAGCGGCGCGATTGGTCCACTTTCCAAAACGAGATCGTGCACTTTCGCATGAACGACGACCCCGAGGTGCGCTGCTACCAGCTGTGGGTGGAGCACCTGCGCACCCCGGCTGCGGACAGTGCCCGCCGCGCCGAAGAGGTCACGCGCCTGTGGCATGCCCAGCGCGATGCCGACGACGGCTGCAAGAACGCCGCGCGCGTGCTGCATGAAGGCCGACAGCTTCCCGCGCTCCAGATCTGGCGCAAGGCCCGGTTGGCCATCGAAGCCAACCGACCCCGCATGGTGCGTGATGCGGTCAACCTAGTGGCCTCCGATGCCGACGCCCTGCTCACGCAACTCATGGCCGACCCTGGTCGCTTTCTGCGCGAGAAAACACTGGCCTTCTCGCGAGAGCGAAAGGAACTCATCACGCTGGCACTGCTGCGACTGTCCACCACCGACATGGGCGCAGCTACTGAGCTGCTGAGTAAAAAGTGGGGGCCGCAGCTCAGTGCGGAAGAGCGCAACTGGGTCTGGGGCAGTTTGGGACGGCGCGCGGCCCTGCGGTTGGACCGCGACGCGCTCGACTACTACGCGCAGGTCAGCCGCGATGCCGACCTGACCGACGACATGCTGGGCTGGAAGGCACGCGCGGCCCTTCGCGCGGGCTCGCAACCGAACTGGAACCAGGTGCTTGCGGCCATCGGCGCCATGAGCGAGTCTGCAGCGCGTGAGCCCACCTGGGTGTACTGGCGGGCGCGTGGCCTGATGGCCACTGCAGGTCAGGCTTCTTCGACCGCCTCTGCTTCGGCGCCAGCAACCGCGCCCGTCCCGCCCGGATTTCATGCCGGCCCGCTTTCAGCCGCGCCTGGTAGCACCGCCGCCAATGTGCATCCGCAGCGCGCGCAGGCGCTGGTGCTTTTGCAATCGATCGCCTCAACCCGCGGGTTTTATGAAAAGCTGGCCCTGGAAGAACTGGGCCAGCGCATCACCTTGCCGCCTCGGCCGGCTGCCCTGACGCCCGAAGAGCGCGAGGCGGCCAGGCAAAACCCCGGGCTGCAGCGCGCGCTGCGTGCCATTGCCATCGGCTTGCGGGCTGATGGCGTGCGCGAATGGAATTACAGCATCAGCTTGCACAGACGCGGTGGCCTGGGCGACAGAGAGCTGCTGGCGGCCGCGCAATGGGCCTGCGAGCAAGCCGTATGGGACCGCTGCATTAACACCAGCGAGCGCACCCGCAGCGAGATTGATGCGGAGCAACGATTTCCCACGCCCCTGCGAGACTCGGTGCTAAAGCGCACCCGCGAGGTTGGGCTGGATCCGGCCTATGTGTACGGGCTGATCCGGCAAGAAAGCCGCTTCATCATGGACGCGCGCTCGCATGTCGGTGCATCGGGTCTGATGCAGCTCATGCCGGCCACCGCGCGCGAAACGGCAAAGCACATTGGACTGAGCAGCTACAGCCCCAGTCAAATCAATGACCGGGAGATCAACATTTTGTTGGGCACCGCCTACCTTAAACGGGCGCTCGATGACTTTGGCGGCTCGATGGCCTTGGCGGCAGCCGCCTACAACGCCGGTCCGGGACGGCCCCGCAACTGGCGCAATGGTCCGGTTCTTGAAGGTGCGATCTGGGCCGAGAACGTGCCGTTCAATGAGACCCGCGACTACGTCAAGAAGGTCCTGGCGAACGCCACGCTCTACAGTGCCCTTCTGACCGGCCAACCGCAGTCCCTGCGCGAACGCCTGGGCACCGTAGGACCCCGCGAAGCCAGCGCCCCTCCGATCGATAACAAAATGCCCTAAGGCTAGTGATCGGGTGTCGTAGGGCGATGTAGGAGCGCCGCCTTGTAGGAGCGCCGCCCTCGGCGCGATAGGGCCTCCCATCGGGCGGCACAATAGACGCATGGTGCGTCAAATTCTTGTGTTGGGCGGTACAGGCTTCGTCGGCCGCCATATTTGTGCAAAGCTCGCAGCTCAGCAGATCAGTCTGACCGTGCCGACCCGTCGCCAAGGTCGTGCGGGCTCGCTCATCACTTTGCCACAGCTGCGCTTGGTTGAGGCGGACATCCACGACCGCACGCAATTGCAGCGGCTGGTCGCCGGCCACGACGCGGTGATCAATCTGGTGGCGATTCTGCAAGGCACGCAGACCGCATTCGAACGGGTTCATGTCGAGCTGCCGCGCAGTCTGGCACAGGCCTGCAAGCAGACCGGCGTGCGGCGGCTGGTTCACATCAGCGCCTTGGGTGCCGACAGCGATCACCCGGAGCGGCTGCCCTCAATGTATTTGCGCAGCAAGTCCAAGGGCGAACAGGTGCTCAGGCAGGCCGGTCTCGACCTGACCGTGATTCGGCCGAGCGTGATCTTTGGGGCCGAAGATCGTTTTCTCAACACCTTCGCGCAGTTACAGCGCGTGGCGCCCTTTGTACCCTTGGCTGGCGCGTCTGCCCGGCTGCAGCCGGTATGGGTAGAGGACGTTGCCCGCGCGGTGGTGGCCTGCCTGGTCGGACCTCATGCGCAGGAGAGCATCGGGCAGACCTACGAGGCGGCCGGGCCCGACATTTACACCCTGCGCGAATTGGTGCAGTGGTCAGGCCGTTGGGCGGGTTTGGGGCGCGGTCAGGGCAGGCTGGTCTGGCCTTTGCCAGACGCGCTGGCACGCCTGCAGGCGCTGTTGATGGAGGCCATGCCCGGCGAGCCTTTGCTCAGCCGCGACAACCTGGATTCGCTGAGCGTGCCCAACGTGGCCACCGGTGCTCATCCAGGCCTGTCGGCCCTGGGGGTGGAAGTGGCGGCCGTGCAGGCGATTGCGCCAGGGTATCTGGGCAAGCACTAGGGCCCCATCGCCGCGAGGGCGCGGCTCCCACAAATTCGGGGGCAATCGCCGCGGGGGCGCGGCTCCTACAAATTCAGGAGCCGCATCACCGCCCTGTGGGAGCGCCGCCCTCGGCGCGATAGGGCTCCCCCGCAAGCACCGCCCTACACTTGCGCCATGCAAATCTACCAGGTCGGCGGTTCAGTGCGCGATGCCCTGCTGGGGCTGGGGGTGCAGGACCGCGACTGGGTGGTGGTGGGCGCGCGCGCTGACGAACTGGTGGCGCAGGGCTATCTGCCCGTGGGCAAAGACTTCCCGGTGTTCTTGCATCCGCAGACCCGCGAGGAATACGCGCTGGCGCGCACCGAGCGCAAGACCGCGCCGGGCTATCGCGGCTTTGCCGTTTGCGCCGATCCGTCCGTCACGCTTGAAGAGGACCTCTCGCGCCGTGACCTGACCATCAATGCGATGGCGCTCGACGCGCAGGGGCAGCTGATCGATCCCTACGGCGGTCAGGCTGATCTGAAGGCGCGGGTGCTGCGCCATGTGTCGCCAGCCTTTGCAGAAGACCCGGTTCGCATCCTGCGCGTGGCGCGCTTTGCGGCGCGGCTGAATCACTTCACTGTGGCGCCACAAACGCTGGATTTGATGCGCGAGATGGTGGGCAGCGGTGAGGTCGATGCGCTGGTGCCCGAGCGGGTGTGGCAAGAGCTTTCGCGGGCGCTAATGGAAGCTCGACCCTCACGCTTTTTTGAAGTGCTGCGACAGTGTGGCGCCCTGGCCCGTCTGATGCCCGAGGTCGACTGCCTCTGGGGCGTACCCCAGACGCCCGAACACCACCCTGAAGTTGATACCGGCGTGCACCTGATGAGTGTGCTCGATCAGGCCGCGGCGCTGAGTGCATCGCTGCCGGTGCGTTTTGCCTGCCTGGGCCACGATCTGGGCAAGGGCCTGACACCGCCACAGGAATGGCCTCGCCATATCGGCCACGAAGCCCGTGGCGTGGAATTGCTGCGTCGGCTTTGCCAGCGCCTGCGCGTGCCGACGGCCTGCCGTGAACTGGCCGAAGTGGTGGCCCGTGAGCACGGGCATATTCACCAGAGCATGGGGCTGGGTGCAGCCGCGCTGGTTCGACTGCTCGAGCGCTGCGATGCCTTTCGCAAGCCCCAGCGCATGGACGATATCTTGCTGGCCTGCCTGTGTGATTCACGCGGGCGGCTGGGTCGCGAGTCGGAGCCCTATCCGCAGCGCGATCGATTGCAGCGGGCTCTGGCCCTGGCCCAGGCGGTACCGTCTGATCAAGTGGCACAGCGGGCGCAGGCCGAAGGCCTAAGCGGCCCCCAGATCGCCCAGGCCCTGCATCAGGCGCGTATTCGGGCTTTGGCGGTGCTGTAGGAGCATCGTCCTGTGTAGGAGCACTCCCTGTAGGAGTGCCACCGCTATGTGGGAGCGCCGCCCTCGGCGCGATGCAGCGGTGAATCATTAAACCCCATCGCCGCGAGGGCGCGGCTCCCACAAATTCAGGAGCTATCGCCGCTGTGTAGGAGCACTCCCTGTAGGAGTGCCACCGCTATGTGGGAGCGCCGCCCTCGGCGCGATGCAGCGGTGAATCATTAAACCCCATCGCCGCGGGGGCGCGGCTCCCACAAATTCAGGAGCTATCGCCGCGGGGGCGCGGCTCCTACAAAGATTCAATCAACAAACCGAACTGCGCCGGGCTTGGGCGCGAAGTTCTCCGGATCGAAGGCCTTGTCGCCTTGCGGATCGGCCACTCCCGTGGCGCGAATGTCCGCAAAGTTGTGCAGCTGCCTGTCCATCAGATGCGACGGCACCACGTTTTGCAGGGCGGTGAACATGTTTTCAAGACGGCCGGGGAATTTTTTGTCCCATTCGCGCAGCATGTCCCCCACCACCTGCCGCTGAAGGCCGTCCTGGCTGCCGCACAGCGTGCAGGGAATGATGGGGAACTGACGCACCTCGGCCCAAGCGACCAGGTCTTTCTCGTTCACATAGGCCAGTGGGCGAATGACCACGTTCTTGCCGTCATCGCTGGCCAGCTTGGGCGGCATGCCCTTGAGCTTGGACGCAAAGAACATATTGAGAAACAGGGTCTGCAAAATGTCGTCGCGGTGATGACCCAGCGCGATCTTGGTGCAACCCAGCTCTTCAGCCACCCGGTACAAGATGCCGCGTCGAAGGCGCGAGCACAGCGAGCACATGGTCTTGCCTTCAGGAATGACACGCTTGACGATGCTGTAGGTGTCCTGCGTCTCAATATGAAATGGCACGCCTATGCTTTGAAGGTATTGGGGCAGCACATGGGCCGGAAACCCCGGCTGCTTCTGGTCGAGGTTGACCGCCACCAGATCAAATCGCACCGGCGCGCGCTGCTGCAGCTTGAGCAGAATGTCGAGCATCGCGTAGCTGTCCTTGCCACCCGACACGCAGACCATGACCTTGTCGCCCTCTTCGATCATCTGGTAGTCGACGATGGCGCGGCCCACCTCGCGGCACAGGCGCTTTTCCAACTTGTGGTTCTCGCGTTCGGCTCGGGCCTGCGCGGCTGCATCGGCGGCCGCAGCGCCAACTGGCTCACTCTTTGTTTCAGCGACGGGGGCCAGGGTGCTCATGATGCGTCGGGCTTTACGCCAAAAACTTCGCAGCCGACCGATTCGCAGTCGGGGTAGACATCGGGCTTGGCAGTGGAGACTCGCGCAGCCTGCACCTTGGGGTGGGCGAGCACGCGCTGCAACACGTCATCGCACAGCGTTTCTTGCAGATGAATATGGCCACGCGAGACCCGCTCAATGATGACGCTGCGTATGAAATCGTAGTCAACCACCTCGTGCAGCTGATCGGCCTTGGGCGTGGACATCGACAAGGGAATGTACAAGTCGACATTGAACAACACCCGCTGCTCGGCAGTTTTCTCAAACGCATGCACCCCGATGTTGATATTGACCTCGTAATTGCGCAAAAACAGGCGCCGGCAAGTGGTGGCCAGCGCAGCGCTGGGGTCGCGGTTCATGGTGAAATTCCTTTGAGCAAGTCGTCGACGACGAACATGATGTCCCGGGGCAAGGGCACCAGATGCTGCCCGTTGTCCACGCTGAGCACGGTGCCGGTAATGCTGGCCGTGCTGGCAAGAAATAGGCAGGCGCGAGCGACATCCTGCGGGTCGGTCGGCCGGCGCATCAGGTTGGCACTGGCCGCGCGCCTGAAATTATCCTGGGTTTGTGGGCCGCTCAGATACATCAGCCCCGGCGCCACGCCGCACACCCGCAGTCGGGGCGCCAGCGACTGCGCCTGCAGCGATACCGCCCGCTCCAGCGCCAGCTTGCTCACGGTGTAGCTGAAATAGTCCGGGTTCAGGTTGTAGACCTTCTGGTCCAGGATGTGCACCACGCAGCCCTCGGCGCCTTCGGGCACCAGTTCGCGCGCCATCTGGCTGGCCAGCAGCAGCGGCGCCAGCAGGTTGACCTGCAACTGGTGCAGGGCCTGCTCGGCCCGAAAGTTCAGGCCTGCATCGTCGACGAAGGTCGAGGCGTTGTTGACCAAGGCCTGCAGATGGTCGGTGTGTTCACGCACCCGCGCCATCAGGTCGCGGCAGCCCTCTTCATCGGCCAGTCGCCCTTGAACGGCATGGGCCTGGTGCCCCTGTGCGCGCAGCTGGCCCACCAGCGCCTGCGCCGCCTCTTCGGACCGATCGAAATGGCACAGCACCTGCCAGCCCGACTGCGCAAACAAAGTGGCAATGCAGGCACCCAGCCGATGCGCGGCACCCGTGACCAAAACGGTTTTTTCAGACATGCAAAGCCATTAGAGCAAGCGGCGACAATACCGCGCGAACACCGGACAAATAGGGCGCGCCACACAATCGAGTGTTCAAGCTGCCCGCGCCTTGCCCCGCATGCACAGTTTACCGAGCCCACTGCCCCCCGCCCTGATGCAGGCCATCAGCCAGGCCGGCGGGCGCATGGGCTTTGATGCCTTTATGGCGCTGGCGCTGTATGCGCCGCTGTGGGGCTACTACAGCGGGGGACGGCGCAAATTTGGCGCCATGCCCCAATCGGGCAGCGACTTTGTGACCGCGCCTGAGCTGTCGCCGCATTTCGGACGCGCATTGGCCCGGCAGGTGGCGCAGGCGCTGCAGGCCACCGGTACCGGCGAGGTCTGGGAGTTTGGAGCCGGTTCGGGCGCGCTGGCCCGCAGCCTGATCGACACGCTGGACCGCTCCGAGCAGCGGCTGGATCGCTATGTGATTGTCGAGCTGTCCGCTGAGCTGCGGGCGCGTCAGCAAGAGGCCTTGGCCGACGTGGCCGACCGGGTGCAGTGGGTGAGCACGCTGCCTGCACGCATTGACGCGGTGGTGCTGGGCAATGAACTGCTTGACGCCATGCCGGTGCAGCTGATCGTTCGCAAGGGCGGTCTTTGGCATGAGCGCGGTGTGGTGCTGCAGCACGACCAACTGGCCTGGGACGACAGGCCCACCGGTCTGCGGCCCCCGATCGAGCCGCCGGGCACGGGCGACTACCTGACCGAGCTGCATCTGCAGGCCCAGGCCTGGGTGCGCTCCATGGCCGATCGCCTGCAGCGCGGCGCACTCTTCCTGATTGACTATGGCTTTCCGCAGGCCGAGTACTACCACCCCCAACGCCACATGGGCACCCTGATGTGCCACCAGGCCCATCGGGCCGACGCAGACCCCCTGCAGCAAGTGGGCCAGAAGGACATCACCGCCCACCTTGACTTCACGGCCGTTGCGCTGGCTGGGCAGGACGCGGGCCTGCAAGTGCTGGGCTACACCAGCCAGGCGCATTTCCTGCTCAATTGCGGCCTGCTCGACGGCTTGGCCGATGCGCCCCTGCAAGAGCGGGTGATGGTGCAAAAACTCATACACGAGCACGAGATGGGTGAACTCTTCAAGGTGATCGGTTTTGCGGCAGACAACCCGGCTTGCCCGTATAGCGGCTGGCAAGCTCTGGGGTTTGCAGCGGGCGACCGGTCGCACACCCTATAGGCCGGACCATGCTGCGCTGGATGATCATCATCTTTTTGGCCCTGGTGGTCATCAGCTGGCTCACGCCCTGGCTCAACAAGCTCGGCGTGGGGCAACTGCCCGGCGACTTTCGCTTCAAACTCTTTGGCCGCCAGTGGTACTTGCCCTTTGCCAGCACTGTGCTGCTGAGCTTTGTGGCCACGCTGATCAGCCTGGTGGTGTGAACGGCGGGCCATTCAATCGCGCCGTGTGGGAGCCGCGCCCTAGCGGCGATGCCCAGAATTTGTGGGAGCCACGCCCTAGCGGCGATGGTCTTTATTTCATTTGGATACCATCTGAAACCGCTCCCGGCCCCCTTTTCATGTTTACGCTTACCGTATGACCGCTCTCCCCACCGCCCTCCTGAGGTACCTGCTCGCTGCAGCGCTTGCCCTGCTGGCAGGCTGCTCCGGCATGCGGCTCATCGATAACGAGGTCACCAGCCACGCCCGCTGGCAGGGCCCGCCGGCGGGGCCGGGCACCACTTATCGTTTTGAACGCCTGCCTTCTCAACAGGTGGCCGCCCCTGCGTTTGAGCCCGGGCAAGATCAGCTCGAAGCCTTGGCCCAAGCGGCCTTTAGCAAGCTAGGCCTGGTGCACCTGCCCGACGCCGCGCTGCTGGTGGTGCAGCTCAGCGCCACCACCGTGGTGCAGCCGGGCTACAGCGGCGCCTGGCCGGGGTTTCCCACCGTGTCTATCGGGGCGGGTACTGCCGGCAGCCATATCGGCATGATGTTTCCCATCGGGCGGCCACCCGAACCGCCGCTGTACATCCGCGAGGTGCAGATCATCATTCGCGACAGCCGCAGCCTTGCAGTGGTCTACGAGACACGCGCCCGCCACAGCGGCCCCTGGTCCGACACCCGCGCCCTGCTACCCGCCATGGTGGATGCCGCGCTCAACGGCTTTCCCAACCCACCCGCCGGCCCGCGCCGCGTGAATGTGCAGATTCCGCGATAGGGGAAGGGTTGGGGAAGGGTTGGGGAGGGGTTTTGGGGTGGGAGCCGCGCCCTCGCGGCGATAGGCTTTGATAATTTACCGCCGCATTGCGCCGAGGGCGGCGCTCCCACGAGGCGGCGCCCCCACTCCCTATTCACCGGCTCTGCAGGAGTCTGTGGGAGCCGCGCCCTCGCGGCGATTCGATCGCTCAGCCGGTTAGGCCCAGATGTATGCAAACAGCATCTTCAACCGCCTCAAGATCTGCCTGACTGAGCGCACTTACTAAACTCTTCAATCGAGTCTTATCGGCGGCCATGATTTGATCAGCCATTGCCT
>JBEIHE010000096.1:0-10544 GCA_040381515.1 Polaromonas sp. | reverse complement strand
CTCTAATCCAACTGAGCTACAGCCGCGCGAGCCGCAAATTATGGCACAAAACACGCCTCGGACCGGCCAGCAGAATGCGCCCAGAGCAGGCAAGCGCTCAGACCCGCTGAGCTTGCGCGGCAAACGAGCCCCGGATTACAAGCGCCGCCAACCCCAGCGAATGAGAGACCGCATCCAGGTGGGAATGGTGCCGGCCGACAAGAGGCGAACAGGCCACGACCAGCGGGATTCCAAAATCGCACGCTCGTGGCTGAAGGACCGAAATCCATAAAAGCCCCGCGACTGGCCGATTCCGGACTCATTGATGCCGCCAAATGGCAGTCCCCCGTGCAGATAGTGAACCAACGCATGGTTGATGCAAACGCCGCCTGAGCGGGTCTTGAGCAGTAGCTGATCGATATGTCGGGGGGTTCGGCTGTAGAGATACAAAGCCAAAGGCTTGGGGCCCGCGTTGAGGCGCTCCACAAGGCCATCCCATTGGCTGAAGGCGACCACCGGCAGCAAAGGGCCAAACACTTCCTCCTGCATGATCCGCGTCTGTGCGGGCGGCTCATCGATCAGTGTCGGCGCCATGAAATTCGACTCGGCGCCAACCTGGCCTCCCACGAGCACCCGCGCACCGGACTCCCGCGCTTGTTCGAGCAATTGACGCAAACGGCTGAGATGCCGCGGGTTGACGATATGGGTCAGGATGCCGCCGCGCTCCTGTTCAAGCAGGCTGCTCCCGTAGGCCCGTTCGATCTCCTTTTGGCAAAGCTCCAGCAAACGCGCCTTGACCGATTCATGCACGAACACATGGTCTGGCGCAATGCAGGTTTGGCCGGCATTGGCAAACTTGGCCCAAACCAGATTGCGCGCGGCCAGCGCCAGATCGGCGCTTGCATCCACAATGGCAGGACTCTTTCCACCGAGCTCCAGGGTCAGGCTGGCCAGGTGACGGGCCGCGCTGGCCATCACCTTCTTGCCCACCGCCGTGCTGCCCGTGACGTGCACATGGTCGAAAGGCAGGTCTTGCAAGGCCTGCGCCACCTCCGCCGAACCCTGGACCACCGCGACCTCCTGCGGTGCAAACACCTGGGCGATCACCCGAGCGAGCAATCCCGACAGGGCGGGGGTCAGCTCGGAGGGCTTGACGATCGCGGTGTTGCCCGCAGCCAGGGCCGACACCAGAGGGCTGAGGGTCAGATTGATGGGGTAATTGAACGGCCCGATGATCAGACAGCGGCCGCGCGACTGAAGGCGAATTTGCGCACGCGTGCCCAGAGTCAACCAGGTCGGGCGCACCGAGCGCGGCCGCATCCATTGGCGCAGCTGTCGCAAGGCCTGGTTGGCCTCCAGACAAAACGGCAAGAGCTCTGCCAGATCCACTTCGCCGGCACTCTTGCGAAAATCTTCCTGCGCGGCACGGTACCAGTCTTCCCGGTGATCAAGGACCGCCTCGCGCAGACGCAAAATCCTCTGGCATCTCTGATCGGGCGTGGATTCACGCCAGTCGAGGGCGGTTGGGCCCTGACTTTCGAAGAGTTGATACAAATTTTCGGAATCGACCCCAGATTTCATCCCGCTACTTTCGAAAAACTCCCCCCTCTTGGAACCGATAGAGCTCTTGGCGTAGACTCCCGGATCGAGCAGTCGAAACGGCCGTGCCGGTTCGATGGTCACAGCACACCGAAAAAGACGCATCGCTCACGATTCGAGCTTTTAAAGATTATGCGCCGAGGTACGCAATGAAGTTTTTTTGGACCACATTAGCAATGAGCTTATGGCTTCATGGGAATGCCAATGCGGACCCTGAGCTCAGCCAAGCACTGGGCAGCCGACAGCCCTTAGAAACCCAGGCCAGCGCCCCTGCGGTGCGCACTGCGCACCCCGCAGTCGAGTTGGCGATGAACTTCCTGGGGACCCCCTACAAGAGAGGAAGCTCCAACCCCTCGACGGGCTTTGACTGCAGCGGACTGGTGTATTACGTTTTCAAGCAACTGCAGGTTCAACTGCCGCGCAGAGCAAAAGATATTTTTGCCCGGCTTGATCACGTGGCGCGAGAGGAGCTTAAACCGGGTGATCTGCTGTTTTTTCATACCTACGCGCGCCTGTCGCATGTGGGGGTTTACATCGGTGAAGGCATGTTCGTGCACGCGCCACGCACGGGTGAGTCCGTGAAGGTCGATGCAATGAGCTCGTCCTACTACCGAAAAAGATTTGCCGGCGCAAGGCGGGTACCACCCCAGAAGATAGCGGCGCTGCCTGTGGCCAGTCTCAGAACATCCAGCAGCGACTAAAGGGCTGCGCCGACCGCTGGCCTTCAGGGCCCCCCCCTGGGGTTCTTCAGCTCACCAAGACGATCCCTCACTCGGTTGAATGTCGGGCTCTCAAAACGGAGGCCGTTGATGGCCAGGCCGGGCCGCCGCCCGGCAATCCGGCCACCGCCAATCGATCGGGGGCGTCTGTGCCCAATGCCTGCTGAATGACCGGATTTAAAGAGCTGACGATCTGACGGTAGTCGGCGGGGTGATAGCGATCGGCCTTTCTGAAGTCAGCCAGATCGATAGCGGAATCCCCGAACTGCCTGGCGACACTGAGCACCAACTGCCTGGCTTGCGTGTCGTAGGGCAGTACCCAGAGATATCGATTGGCATTAAGGGAGGTCCGTATCTTCCTTAAGTTTTCAGTTATCTGCGCTGGACTGTAGTAAGTGTTGACGGGCTGATTGACCACATCATTGGTTCCTACCGACACGATGGCCAAATCTGCATCTTTTACACCGGGATTTTTCGCGATGTCCCTGAGTATCTGTATGCTGCTATGTCCCCCTGTGGCATCAACCGCATAAGCCGATTCATTCCGGACCAGATTTTTTTGAAACGGCCTGAAATCGGACAACAAACCTTGGCTCTTGAGCAGGTGGCCCCCTATGCCGACCGCAATGCTGTCCCCAACGACGGAGATCCGTCTCGCAGTCTGCGTGACAGCCTCTTGGCTCTGAGGGGTTGGCGCGGACAAGGGGGCAGAAGAGGCGACCGCAGTAGGGGCTTGAACGGGTGCAGAGGCGCTGGTGACTGTCCTGGCCCCGAGAACTGATAAGTCAAGAGACTGACCAACCCTTATCAAATCGGGATTCCTGAGACCGTTAAAGCGGCCCACGGACAAAGCCATGCGGTAAATCTCGACCGGTGAGAGTCCCTGCTCTGCTGCTCCGAGATGTTGCCGGGTCATCCCTACCAAGGTTTGGCCGGCTTGAACGGTGACCAGCGCCTTCGGCCCTGAGCCGCGTTCGACAGGGTAATACTCAGACCAGCTCTCACGAAATGAGGGCGAGGACCGCTGCACTCCCGATTCGGGGAAAGGAGGACGCGCGCGCCCCGCAGAGCGAACGGGAGCCGCCGCTGCTTCCAAAGAAGATCTGTCGACCGGAGTGCTCATGCGAAAAAGTGATGTCGGGGAACCGACAAAAAAGCGACCGTTTGTGACTTTGCAAAAAGCGGGCCAACTCACAAGCTCGGCGCCCCTATACTTGAGCTCCTGAAGCAAGAGGCCTCCGCAGCTAAAGCCAGTGCCGACTCACGCCAGAGGAGTGGGTAGAAGGCGCGGATGCGGCGCTCTGATTCGCGCCATCGGCAGCGTGGCACGTTAACGTCACCCATCCGGATCTGGTGTCCACTTAACGCTCGGAATTTCCAAATGAAGAAGTTGATGTATCGGCCGTATTTACTGCGGCGGGCCCTGGTGCTTCTGCTGGCCAACCCGATATTGGGCACCCTGCCCGTAACGGCCCAAAGTCAGCAAACCGATCCCTCGAAGAATAAATCAGCCATCTCGAACGCCACGATTGCCAGCGGCCCCATACCACATGAATTTGTCCGAGAGATATTTGACAAAATATGCGCAGCCGGCATAAAACACCCCAAAATCGTGATACGCCAAGCCATCCTCGAGACCGGCTGGTTTAGAAGCCCCTTCTTGATGACCAGAAATAATATATTTGGCTTTAAAACACAGAAATATCTTCAATTTTCGAATATTGATGAGAGCATTCAATACTATCGCCAATGGCAAGACAGAAACTACCGCTCGACATATAACGATTACTATAACTTCTTGACCGACATCAAGTACGGGAGCCCCGGATATTCAGAGCATGTACGGAAGATACGCTGGGACAAGGATTGCCCCTGAGACTATTGGCGAAACCTGCACACAAAATTCGTTTTAGAGATCTCCTCGCCGATTAGATTTATATGGTTTTCGCAAACCTTACCTTCCTGTTCTTTTTTCTGCCTGCGGTCTTGTGCATCTACTATGCATTCCCGAGCAGGCCTGTGCGAAACCTGATACTGACCCTATCGTCTCTGCTCTTTTATGCCTGGGGGGAACCCATATGGGTCTGCCTCCTGATTTTCTCTGCCCTGTGGGACTATGCCAATGGACTGTGGATAGAACGTTTCAGGGACCGGCCCCAGCTCGCAAAGCTGGGCCTTCTGAGTTCACTGACGGTCAATCTTGGACTGCTGGGCACCTTCAAATATGCAGACTTCATCGTCAATAGCGTCAACTCATTAACGGGGCTCGAGTTTAAACCACCGGGGATATTGCTGCCCATTGGGATTTCTTTTTATACCTTCCAAACCATCTCCTACACTATTGACGTCTACCGAGGCGAGGTAAAGGCGCAGCGAAATTTACTTAATTTCATGTTGTTCGTGGTCTGCTTCCATCAGTTGGTCGCAGGCCCCATCGTCAGATACGCTCACGTCGCAAGGGAGATTGAGCAGCGGGTCTTCTCGTCTCGCGACTTCACCGACGGAATCTCTCGCTTTTGCCAAGGACTTTTCAAGAAGGTTTTCATAGCCAACGTCGCAGGAGAAATAGCACAAAATTTTCTAGGCAAGCCTCCAGGCGAAGTCAGCCTCCTTGGTGAATGGTTCGGTCTGCTCATGTTTACTTTGCAGATTTACTTTGACTTCTCCGGGTATTCAGACATGGCTATCGGGCTGGGGCGCATGTTCGGTTTTCATTACCGTGAAAACTTCAACTATCCGTATATGTCACGCTCAATAACGGACTTTTGGCGACGGTGGCACATTTCGCTTGGAACGTTTTTTCGGGACTATGTCTATATACCCCTGGGAGGAAACAGGCAAAATGCCACTCGAAACATACTTATTGTTTGGGGGCTGACAGGCCTTTGGCATGGGGCCAGCTGGAACTTTGTGCTTTGGGGCCTTTACTTCGGCATCATCCTTTTGATCGAAAAGGGTGGGCTGTTAAATCTGCTGGCCAAGGCGCCGATTTTTCTCCAGCATGCGTATGCGCTTGTGCTCATCGTCATCGGCTGGGATATATTTTTCTTCACCGATCTGGATCGACTCATTGAAAGTCTGCGCGTGTTGACAGGCTTCTCAGGTCAGCCTCTTTATGACTTCGAGGTCTTATCCGCGATAAGCAATAATGTAATATGGCTAACGCTCGCAATCATCGCCAGCACGCCCCTCCCCTTAAGGATTTATCAAAAAGTCTGCGAGCTTAAGCAGTTAAAAATAAATCAATGGATTATTCCGGCCACGAATCTGGCTTTGCTTGGAATAAGCACCACCCTGCTGGTGGGCAAGACCTACAATCCTTTTATCTATTTTAGATTTTGATCTATATGGTTGACGACAATTCTGAAAAGAGTGGTTCTCTCACTCATATTTTGATCTTTGTAGGCACACTTGTCGCCGGCGGGCTTCTTTTTCTTTTTACTCCCAAGGAGGGCATTTCAACGGATGAGAAGAGGACGCTTGCCCGTTTTCCTTCTTGGGATTGGCAGGCGGTGGCGAAAGGCGACTATTTCAAGTCGATAGACGAGTACGTGAGTGACAACTTCATATTCCGATATTCACTCACCGAAGTTTCGGGCTACTTGAGAAGCTTTCGGGGGATCGCTCATGACGGAATAGAGGTCTTCTCGGGCTCCCCACAGGACTCGGCCAAGAACAAGGCCACCGAGCCGGCCAACGCGAAATCTGTGAGCGAATCGGAGACGGCGATCTCCAGCCGCGAAGTGATTCCCCGCCTCCCTGTGGACGGCAAGACGGTCAGCGGCGATGCGCAACCTTCCGATGCTGGCTCTGCAACATCTGGAGAGACGGGGAACATTGCCGCCCCCAGCACGGAGGCAGCCCGCGTGGGCGCAACGCCTCCTGCATCCCCATCCGAAGGCACCGCGTCCGAGGCGGAGCCTTACCAGAATATTGAATCGATCATCGTCTACCAGGGCAGGGCCGTGCAGATGGTGGGGGCGCCCAACTCAGCCCTGCAAGCTTTGTCGAAGGTCATCAACACTTACAAACAAGAGCTCGGCAGCCATGTCCGGGTTTACTTCATGCCCATTCCGATCGGCTCGGATTTTTATCTGCCGCCACGATTGAAGCGAGGCCAGGAAACCGAGCAACGGCTTATCCAGCACATGTTCAGCCTGCTGGATCAAGACGTCATCAAGGTGCGAACCTACGAGAGATTGGCGGAGCGCAAAGCGGAGTACATCTACTTCAACACTGATCATCATTGGACGGGCCTTGGGGCCTACTACGCTTACCAGGCCTTTGCCGATGCGGCTCGATTGAGCGCCGTACCCCTCGCATCGTTCACGAAAGGAAGCATACAGAATTTCTTAGGTACTCTCTACCACCGCACGCTGTCTCCTGCGCTCAGGAAAACAGGTGATACGGTCGAGTACTACAAGGTCCCCTTTTCAACCAAAGTCAAGTACTTCCAAAATGGCAGGTCGGAGGGAACGCCCGGCGTGCTCTACGCAGAGTTCGCCAGGGGCGGGGCGGCGTACGGAGTCTTCCTCGGAGGCGACTATCCTCTCACCCAAATCACCAGTTCAGTCGGCAACGGAAAAAAGATCCTTGTCATCAAAGACTCTTACGGCAACGCTTTCGCCCCCTATCTGGCAAGTCACTACGAGGAAGTCTTTGTGGTCGACTACCGCTACTTCAACGGAAGCATACGAACGCTGATGAAGAAGCACGGTATCGAAGAGATCTTGTTCGCCCACAACAGTTATGTCATGGTTGCGCCCTACACTGCGCAGCGTGCGCGCAGCTTCTTCTGAAAATGCCGCCGCACAGGCGCCTCACATCCGCTGATGTGATGCACACTTGCCGACTCGGAACCTGCCTGATTTACGCAGGAGAAGGCGGCAGTGCATACTCCGCGGCCAGAACGCGCAGAACGATCCGTAATGCAGCAAAGTAAAGTTCAACCGATCAAGGCAAATCTATGAAGGGTCTGATTCCGCATCGCCTGACCCGTCAACTGCTGATCAGCGTATTGCCCCTGATGATCTGGGCGCAGGTGCAAGCGCAGATGGCCTCCACACCGCCAAGCCTTGGAGAGCGAGCTGCTGAAGGTCACTCTCAGCAGCCGGGGGCGGTCTCTTCAAATCCAGGTGATCTCAACTCGCAAAGGGCAGTCCAGTCAGGGCCTGAGGTCGGGAATTCTGCTCAAAACTCCTCGCCCAGGGACTCGATAGAGACTCACTTGGGCCGAGCTGCAAAGTCCCTCAGCAGCGTGGCCTTGTCTGAATTGAACGCGCTGGAGTATCGCAGTCCAGAACTGACCGAACGCCTGCGACAGTTGTGGAAGAGTGCGTCAGAAAGACAAGTGGTGATTGCACACTACGGCGACTCTCACGTGCAGGGCGGACCCGCAGTGCAGGTAGCCAGGAGCCTCCTGCAAGGTCTTGCCGGTAGTGCCGGAAGAGGCATGATCTTTCCTTACGCGGCAGCCAAAACCTACGATCAGGTTGACTTTCGATCCAGCTTCAGCGGCTCGTGGGTCCACGCCAGCAGCATCCAAACCTCACCGCGCCTCAAATTGGGCGTATCAGGATTTGCCGCACACACCAGCGATGCACTTGCCACTTTCGGTTTCAAATTCAACCGAGCATTCGATCCCGGTGTCAAGGTTGTTCGACTGTTCTACCGCGTGAGAAGCGCTGGCTACAAGCTGACGGTGCAATCGGGTGAAATCAGGCAGACGATTGATCTGCCCCTACCGGATGGCGCTGAAGGGACTCAACTTGCGGAGCTTCTATGGCCTTCCCTGGGCGACGACCTGCAATTTGAAATACAAAATGAAGATGCCAGCACCCGGCTCTTTGAGTTGTACGGAGTCAGCATCGAGAACTTGACGCCTGGAATCCTGTACCACAACCTCGGAGTCGGCGGCGCAACATTCGGCTCACTCTTGGCCCAGGACCACTTTGTTGCCCAATCGCGCGAGCTCAACCCTGACATCGTCATCCTGGACTGGGGTACGAATGACATCGCTTATAAAAACGAAGTCCCCGATAAGTTTGAAGAAACTGTCCTGAGGACCCTTGAGCGCATCCGGTCGATTCACCCCCAGGCGCTGATCATCTTGACCAGCGCCCAGGACATGTACATGAGACGGCGCGCGATCACTGCCGCCGAAACGCTCTCGGTCACGTTGCGCCGAATCGCCATGAACCATCACTGCTTTTTCTACGACTGGTACCGCATCGCTGGAGGGGCTGACTCCATGCGCACCTTCTACGCCTACGGGATGGCCAATCCTGACCACATTCACCTCAGTCCACGGGGATATGCACTCAAGGGGCATCTGTTCGCGCAGGCCTTGATCAATACGCTTTCACCCGACTTTAAGGGCCCCATCAGGACTTCGCCAGACCAGCCCTACTCGGGGAAAGAGCACCCTCTATCGGTAGCCGCTTGGCTCAAAAACCACACCGAACTCACCCGAAGGCCTGATCTGATTGCGTTGCAGGCATCGCCGCCGTCCAAATCCAAAAAGTCGGCAAAGGCAAGAAAGAATTCTGCAAAAAAGCAGAGCTCGAGTGAAGTGAAAAAGCGCGCAACCATGAAAAAAGGGGTGACAAAATCGCAACGTCCCAGCCGCTGAGCCTCTCCTCAAAGCCTGACCAGGCCCCTCACGGATCGAGCTTCGAAAGAAAATCAGTCAAGCCGACGTTGAAGGACTCTGCGCTGTCGACGAAAAGCGCATGTCCGGCGTCCTCAAAAACCGTGACGGATGCCCGAGGTCGAAGCGCCATCAGTTCATCTGCCTGGGTCCGATACCGGGGGGTAATGGCATACCAGATCGGAACCGAGCTGGCCAACACCGCCCTCTTGTAGTAATCCCGGTGGTGGGGCTTGTCACGAAGACTCCAGGCCACCCTGGGCTCGAGCTGACCGGCCGAGCGCTCGACAATTTCCACCAGCCCATCTTGTGGCAGTCGCTTGAAAATAGATTTGGAAAAATTGCTTGCGTACTGGCGGAAAGCGTCGGGCTGCATGGGTCGGTCCGCAGCACGCCGCCCCACACGTCCCTGCGGTGGCTGGCCCATACCAATGGAGTTGTCCACCAGCACCAGCCCCTTAAGACCCGCCAGGCGATGACGCGTCATGGTCTCCAGGATTTCCATCACGCCTAAAGACCAGCCCACCAGGATGTAGTCATCGAGCCCGAGATGCCGCACCAGATCGTGGATGTCATCGGCGCGTCGCGCCGCCGACATATCGCGAACCTGAGTCGGCGACTTGCCCTGACCTCTTGGGTCGAGCACGACCACTCGATAGCGGTCGGACAACCCTGCGAGCTGATGCTTGAACACGTCGGCGGGCATCAGCCAGCCGGGAATGAAGACGACCGTGCGCGGCCCCTGGCCCGCACTGAGGTAGTGAAGAGCCGTTCGGTCCGATGCCTTGAAAAAGTGACTCGACTGTGCAAATGCAGTTGAACCCGTCATGAAGACTACCCAGAAGAACCAGGACAGGAAAAGCAACCGAACTGCCGTCATACGAAGCATAGTGCGCAAAATTGTAGGCATACGCTGCGGCGAAACTGCGCTCAGGTCCGCGTCGGTGAATCGAGCACATGCCGAGCCACAATTTCCTTCATGATTTCGGTCGTGCCGCCATAAATCCGCTGCACCCGTGCATCGGCCCATGCACGCGCAATCGGATATTCGCTCATATAGCCATAGCCTCCGAAGAGCTGAACGCAACGGTCGATCACCGAGAACTGCATCTCGGTGGTCCAGAACTTGGCTACCGACGCGGCAGCGGTGTCCAGTTCGCCCCGGAGATGCCGGGCGATGCAGTCCTTCAGGAAGGTGCGAGCCACTTGCACATCCGCGTAGGCCTGAGCCAGGACATGCCGCACCGCCTGCTTACTGGCCAAGGGGGCGCCAAACGTCTGACGCTCCAGCGCATATTCGCAAGTCCAACGGACAGCCGATTCCATGGCACCGACTGCCGCGATGGCCACCAGCAGACGCTCCTGGGGCAGCTCGTTCATCAGATAAGAAAAGCCCTTGCCTTCATCGCCAAGCAGGCAGTCAGCGGGCACCCAGACGTCATCGAAGAAAAGCTCGGACGTGTCCTGCGCAAGCATGCCGATCTTCTCGAGACGCCGCCCACGCGAAAACCCAGGTCGCGTCGTGTCGATCAAGAATAGGCTGATGCCACGCGCTCCGAGGTCGGGTTCTGTCTTAGCCACCACAACTACCAGATCGG
>JBEIHE010000095.1:0-10557 GCA_040381515.1 Polaromonas sp. | reverse complement strand
GGCCTGACCCGAGCGTGTAGGAGCCGCGCCCTCGCGGCGAACCGATCGCGCCGAGGGCGGCGCTCCTACATTTCGATCACTGGCCTGACCCGAGTGTGTAGGAGCCGCGCCCTCGCGGCGATGGGCGCTCGATGAAGCGGCCGGTCAATAGGCGTCTAGCACTGCGCCTTTGCTCGCGCTTGAGGCGTTGAAGGCAAATTTGGCCTGCACACCACGGGTGTAGCGAGGCGCCGGCGGCTGCCAGCCTTTTTTGCGCTCGGCCAGTTCGGCATCGCTGATGTTGAGCTGCAGCAGCAGCTTGTGCGAGTCGATGGTGATGGAGTCGCCCTCACGCACGAAAGCAATGTTGCCACCGGCTGCGGCCTCGGGCGCCACATGACCGACCACCATGCCCCAGGTGCCGCCTGAGAAGCGGCCGTCGGTGATCAGGCCCACGCTCTCGCCCAGGCCGGCGCCGATGAGCGCACCGGTGGGCGCGAGCATTTCGGGCATACCGGGACCACCCTTGGGGCCGAGGTAGCGTAGCACCATCACATCGCCGGCTTTGATCTTGCCGTCGAGGATGGCCTGGAGCGCCGACTGCTCGTCGTCGAATACCCGAGCCGGTCCGGTGATGACCGGGTTTTTCAGGCCGGTGATCTTGGCCACTGCGCCCTCGGGCGAGAGGTTGCCTTTGAGGATGGCCAGATGCCCCTGTTTGTACATGGCGTTTTCGATCGTGTGGATCACGCTCTGCTCTGGGGGCGCGTCCGGTACATCTTTGAGCACCTCGGCAATTGTTTGCCCGGTGATGGTGATGCAGTCACCGTGCAGCAAGCCGGCATTGAGCAGAATCTTCATGACCTGCGGGATGCCGCCGGCCGCGTGCAGATCGACGGCCAGTGCTCTTCCGCTGGGCTTGAGGTCGCACAGCACAGGGGTCCGCTGGCGGATGCGCTCGAAATCATCGATGGTCCATTCCACCCCGGCGCAATGTGCGATCGCCAGGAAGTGCAAAACGGCATTGGTCGACCCGCCGGTGGCCATGATCACCGCCACTGCGTTCTCGATGGACTTTCGGGTGACGATATCGCGAGGCTTGATGTCCTTCTTGATGGCTTGCACCAGCACCCTGGCCGACTCTTTGGCTGAGTGAACCTTCTCTTCGTGCACATTGGCCATGGTCGAGGAGTAGGGCAGGGAGATGCCCAGCGCTTCGAAGGCCGAGCTCATGGTGTTGGCGGTGTACATGCCCCCACAGGAGCCGCTGCCGGGAATGGCGTGCTGTTCAATCTCTCGAAGATCCTCGTCGGTGAGCTTGCCAGCCGCGTTTTGACCCACGGCCTCGAAAACGCTGACGATATTGAGATCCTGGCCGCGCCATTTGCCCGGCAAGATGGTGCCGCCATAGACATAGATGGAAGGCACATTGGCCCGCAGCATGCCCATCAGGCCGCCGGGCATGTTCTTGTCGCAGCCGCCGATGACGACTACGCCGTCCATCCATTGACCCTGCACGCAGGTTTCGATGCAGTCGGAGATGACTTCGCGGCTGACCAGCGAATACTTCATGCCCTCGGTACCCATCGCCATGCCGTCGGAGATGGTGGGCACGCCGAACACCTGCGAGTTGCCGCCCGCCTCTTCAATACCCGCCACCGCGGCGTCGGCGAGTTTTTGCAGGCCGCTGTTACAGGGTGTGATGGTGCTGTGCCCGTTGGCCACGCCGATCATGGGCTTGGAGAAGTCGCCCTCTTTGTAGCCCATGCCGTAATACATGGAACGATTGGGCGCGCGCGATTTGCCTTGGGTAATGTTGGCGCTGCGGCGGTTGGCCGGGGTGATGGGGATGATCTTGTCGCTCATGTCTCTTCGGGCTGGGTGGTTCGGGAGTCGGCATTGTAGGTTTTGCTTTTGAGGGGGCCTACCCCCCTAAAAGACCAGAACTCACCGAGTCACAGCCCCCTCCTACAATCGCCGCCCATGCTGATGCACCCTTCCATCGACCCGGTCGCCTTGCAAATTGGGCCGCTGGCCATTCATTGGTACGGGCTGACTTATCTTGCCGCCTTTGGCCTGTTTTTTTTGCTGGCGCGCCTGCGCCTCAAACATGAACCCTTCGCCTCGGTGCGCTCTCCCGCCCCCTGGACGGTGCGCGATATCGAAGACCTGCTGTTTCTTGGCGTGGTGGGCGTGGTATTGGGCGGCCGCGTGGGGTATTGCCTGTTCTACAAGCCAGTCTATTACGCCGCGCATCCGCTTGAAATTCTGGCGCTCTGGCAGGGGGGCATGAGCTTTCACGGGGGGCTGATCGGCGTGCTGGTTTCGCAGTGGTGGTTTGCGCGCTCTCGCGGGCGGCACTGGCTGCAGGTGATGGACCTGATTGCCCCTTGCGTGCCCACGGGGCTGGCGGCCGGTCGGTTGGGCAATTTCATCAACGGCGAGCTTTGGGGACGGCCTGCGTCGCCCGACCTGCCCTGGGCCATGGTGTTTCCGGGTAGCGGCTCGATGCAGCCTCGTCACCCCTCGCAGATTTATCAGTTTTTACTGGAGGGGCTGTTGTTGTTTGTGCTGCTGTGGCTGCTGGCGCGTCGGCCTACGCCCATGGGGCGCGTGTCGGCCGCGTTCTTGATCGGATATGGCGCGCTGCGATTTGTGGCTGAATACTTTCGCCAGCCCGATGACTTCTTGGGTGTTCTTTCGCTCGGACTGTCCATGGGGCAGTGGCTGTGTCTGCCCATGGTGCTCGCGGGCGTGGGGCTTTGGGTCTGGTCGGGCCGACAGGCTGCTGCCGATCCCAGCCGATGACCCCCTGCTGCACGCAGGCACGGGCTGCGGCGACAATGGGGCGCATGGGATCTGCCGCTTGGAGACGCCAGTGCAGGCGGGCATGACCCAGGTTGGCATGATTTGATTCGGATGGATTCATCAAAGGAGACGCTATGAGCCTTCTGCAATTTCCGTTTTCTCGTCGCTCTATTCTTCAGGCCGGTGCAGCCTCTTTAGCCGGTCTGGGTTTGGGTAGTCAGGCTCAGAATGCCTGGCCCACCAAGCCGGTGACCTTGATCGTTCCGTTTCCGGCCGGGGGAGGCACCGATGCCTTTGCTCGACCCTTGTCGGCTCAGTTTGCCAAGCTCACCGGCCGTCAGATGGTGATTGACAACCGCGGGGGTGCCGGAGGGACGCTGGGTGCGGGTGTGGCAGCCAAGTCGCCTGCCGATGGATACACCTTGTTCATGGGCGCGGTGCACCACGCGATTGCGCCTTCGATGTACCCCAAGCTTGATTACGACATTGAGAAAGACTTCGCGCCGCTGGCCCTGATGGCCAATGTGCCGCAGGTGCTGGTGGTCAACCCCAAGAGCCAGCCCGGAGATTTCAAGGAATTCCTGGATCGGGTACGCAAATCGCCGGGCCGCTTTAATTACGGATCGGCCGGTGCAGGCACCTCGCATCATCTGGCCGGTGAGTTGTTCAAGCAGCAGACCAAGACCTTCATCACGCACATTCCTTATCGCGGTGCGGGCCCCGCCCTGCAGGACCTGATTGCCGGCAATGTGGACATGATGTTCGATGGTCTGGGTTCTTCGGCCCAGCACATCAAGGGCGGCCGCATCAAGGCGCTGATGGTGGCCGGGGGCAAACGCAACCCGGCCTTCCCCGATGTGCCTTGCGCGGCGGAACTGGGCCTTCCTGAGTACACCGTCACCACCTGGTACGGCGTCTGGGCACCGCGGGCCACGCCGGCCGATGTGCAAGCGCGCATCGTGGAAGAACTGCGACGGGCCAGCGCCACCGATGAGCTCAAGGCCTCATGGGCCAACAACGGCGCTGACTTTGGCAATCTCACGCCAGCGCAATTCGGCAGCTTTGTCAGCGCCGAGGTCAAGCGCTGGGCGGCTGTGGTCAAGGCATCGGGCGCCAAGCTGGACTGATGCCGTCAGTCGGCGCAGCAAGCCCAGGTTGGCCGGCCTCATCATGAGCGGATGGATCGAATGCCGCCGCGAAGGTGCGCTGGCCCGGGTTACCTTGCGCAATCCTCAGCGCATGAACGCCATGACCCGGCTGATGTGGCGCGAGCTCAGGCAAATCTTTACCGAACTGCAGGCTGACCGCAGCCTGCGCCTGGTGCTCATCGAGGGCGAGGCAGGACACTTTTGCGCCGGAGGCGATATCGCCGAGTACGCCGACTTTCGGTTCGAGACCGAGACCTTGCGCGATTTTCACGAGAGCGATGTGTGGGGCGGCCTGTCGGCCGTCCTCGACTGTGACTTGCCTGTGGTGGCGCAGATCGAGGGCAATTGCATGGGGGCGGGGCTGGAGATTGCCTGCTGCTGTGACATTCGATGGGCGGCCACCGATGCGCGTTTTGGCGCTCCAATCGCGCGCCTGGGTTTTCCGATGGCCCCGCGTGAGGCCGAACTGGTCGCCCGGGTTGCCGGGGCCAGCACCGTGCGCGAGATGCTGCTGGCCGCCCAGGTTCTGGAGGCCGAGACTTTGCGGCAGCGTGGTTTTCTTCACCAGGTGCATCCAGCCGAGGACCTGCCGCAGAAGGTCAGGGCGCTGACAGACCGGATGGTTCAGTTGGCGCCGCGGGCCGCCCGCATGAACAAGGCCACCCTCAGGACCCTGGCGCAGCAGGGTGCAGCGGCCCTGCCCGATCTGATTGATGGCGCTTATGACTACGCTGATTCGGCCGAGCATCGCGAGGGCGTGAGCGCTTTCGTGCACAAGCGCCCGGCTTTGTTTTCCTGATTTCAACCGCAGCTATGCCCAACCACAACCTTTTTGCGGCCTTGCGGGCCGCCTTCCCCAAAGACCTGGACAGCCTGGCCATCGAGACCGATGACGGGCTGCGGTACTCTTGGCGAGATCTCGATCGCGCCACTGCCATGATGGCCAACCTGCTGGCTTCGCTGGAGCTCGAGCCGGGTGCCCGTGTCGCGGTGCAGGTCGACAAGTCAGTCGAGGCGGCCATGCTGTACCTGGCCACCTTGCGCGCCGGTTATGTGTTTCTGCCTTTGAACACGGCCTACCAGAGTGCCGAGATCGAGTATTTCGTGGGCAATGCGGAGCCGGCGGTGGTGGTGTGCAGCACCCGCAATTTCGGATGGGTCAGCCCGCTGGCTTACCAGGCGGGCGCGAAGGCGGTCTACACGCTCAATGACGACCGCACCGGATCGCTGCTTGATCGTGCGGTTCATATGAGCGATAGGCACGCCACGGCCAAGAAGGGGCCGGATGATCTGGCCGCCATTCTCTATACCAGCGGCACCACTGGGCGCAGCAAGGGGGCCATGCTGACCCATGACAACCTGCTGAGCAATGCGGTGGTTCTCAAGACCTATTGGGGTTGGCAGCCCAATGACGTGCTGATTCACGCCTTGCCCATTTTTCATGTGCATGGTCTTTTTGTGGCGCTGCATGGAGCCCTGATCAATGGCAGCCCCATGCGGTGGGTGAGCAAGTTTGATCCCAAGACCGTGGTGCGCTTGCTGCCCCGGGCCACCGTGTTCATGGGCGTGCCCACTCTTTATGTGCGCCTGCTGGCCGAGCCTTCGCTCACCCGCCAGGCTTGCGCGGGTATGCGGCTGTTCATCTCCGGCTCGGCGCCACTGCTGATTGAGACCTTCCGCGACTGGCAGGAACGCACCGGCCACACCATTTTGGAGCGCTACGGCATGAGCGAGACGGCCATGCTGACGTCCAATCCCTATCTGGCCTCGGACGGTCCGCGCCGTGGCGGCACGGTGGGCTTTCCCTTGCCCGGGGTGGGCGTGCGGGTGCGTGGCGAGGGGGGGCAGGACCTGCCCGCCGATGAGATTGGCGGTATCGAGGTACGCGGCCCGAATGTGTTCAAGGGCTACTGGCGCATGCCTGAGAAGACCCGCGAGGAGTTCACTGCGGACGGCTGGTTCAAGACCGGTGATGTGGGCCTGATCGACAAGCGCGGCTATGTCACCATAGTCGGTCGCAGCAAGGACCTGATCATCAGTGGCGGCTACAACGTCTATCCGGCTGAGATCGAGGGCTATATCAACGAGATGCCCGGCGTGGCCGAAAGCGCCCTGGTGGGCGTGCCCCACCCCGATTTTGGAGAGGTGGGCGTGGCGGTGGTCACGGCCAAGCCCGGAGCGTCTTTGCAGGCCGAGCAGATTGTGGCCACGCTCAAGGCGCGCCTGGCCAATTTCAAAATTCCCAAGCACTGTGTGGTGGTCAATGAACTGCCCCGCAACACCATGGGCAAGGTGCAGAAGAACCTGCTGCGCGACCAGTACAAGGGCTTGTTCGTCGCCTGAGAGTCCCCCGCCCAGGGCCGCCCTGATGCGGTCGGAGGCCGGTCATGCCTAGCGCAGCACCATCACCGGGATCTGCGAGTGGGTCAGCACATGGGTGGTCTCGCTGCCGAGCAGCAGGCGCTTGATGCCCTTGCGACCGTGCGAGGCCATGACGATCAGGTCAGCCTTGTTCTTTTTGGCGCAGGCGATCACGCTCTCGGCGATCAGGTCGGATTTGACGGTCAGGGCCTTGGCCTTCAGGCCCCGCGCCTCGCTTTTGCGCTTGAGCTCGTCGACCACGGCCTGCGCCTTCTCGCTCCATTGCTTTTCGATCTGACCAACCTCGCCAGCCGACACACTGATGCCGCCTTCGAAATAGCTGACGGGATAGCGCGGCACCACCTGCAAAAAGATCAGCTGGGCGCCAGTCAATTCAGCCAGCTGGGAAGCGGTCTGCACCGCCTTGGCAGACAGCTTGGAGCCGTCGGTGGGGATAAGGATGCGTTGGTACATATGAAGTCTCTCCTTGTCTGCAAAGAATAGGGGGCGCTGCGTTCGGCCGGATTGATCCAGGTCAAGGCGGGCGCTGATCGTGGGGCCTATCCTGCCCACATGTCTGCAGAGTTACCGTTGCCGGCCTCTGGCTGGGCTCGCCCGTCGACCTTGGCAGGCGCTGCCACGTCAGCGGCTGCGCCTTACGATGACAACAGGCGCGTCTTTGATGAGCCTGATGAATGGCTGCAGTTCAGCCAGCCGCTGGGGCCCGATCAGATATTGTGGGAGTCGCAGATTCGGGTGGAGGGGATGCACTGCGCCGCCTGTGCGCTGACCATCGAGCGTGCCTTGAACCAGTGCCCTGGTGTGCAGTCAGTGCGCCTCAGCAGTGCCTCCGGGCGCGCCAGCGTGGTCTGGTCTTCGCAGCTCACCCGGCCCTCGCTGTGGCTGGGTGCTGCCGACGCGCTCGGCTATCGCCTGGCACCTGATCTCGATCATGCGCAAGGCCAGCAAGCTCGCGAGGCCGCGCGATGGATGCTCTGGCGTTGGCTGGCTGCGGGCTTTTGCATGATGCAGGTCATGATGTATGCCTACCCGGCTTACATCGCTGAGGCCGGCACGATCACGCCAGATATCGAGCAGCTCTTGCGCTGGGCCAGTTGGGTGCTCAGCCTCCCGGTGCTTTTGTTCTCGGCGCAGCCTTTCTTTCGCAGCGCCTGGCGGCATTTGCGTCAGCGCAGCATGGGCATGGATCTGCCGGTCTGCCTGGCCTTGCTGATCACCTTTGGCATTAGCTCTGCGGCCACTTTCGAGCCGGGAGGCTGGTGGGGTCAGGAGGTTTACTTTGATTCCCTGACCATGTTTGTGTTTTTCCTGCTGACGGGACGCTGGCTCGAGTTGCGCTTGCGCGAGCGCACGGCCGGATCATTGGAGGCGCTGATGCAGCGCCTGCCGCTGAGCGTTGAGCGGCGATCGCCCGATGGCAGGTTTGAGCGTGTCACGGCGCGCCGGCTGCGGGCCGGTGATGTGGTGAGGGTGCTGCCAGGGCAGGCGTTCCCCGCCGACGGTAGTCTGCTTGAGGGACGCACGCATGTGGATGAGTCGCTGATGAGCGGCGAGTCCAGGCCGCTGGCGCGCGGTGCAGGGCAGTCCGTGTGTGCGGGTAGCTACAACCTGCAAGCGACGGTGCTGATGCGGGTGGATCGGTTGGGCGCGCAGACCCGCTATGGCCAGATCGTGGCGCTGATGCAGCAGGCCGCAGTCGACAAGCCTCGACTGGCTGTATTGGCCGATCGCGTGGCGCGTCCCTTTCTCTGGGGGGTGCTCCTGCTGGCCTTGGGTGCAGTTGTGTATGCGTGGCCCCAGGATCCGGCTCGGGCAGTGATGGCTGCGGTAGCGGTGCTGGTGGTGACCTGTCCTTGCGCGCTGTCCCTGGCTACGCCCAGTGCGATGCTCGCCGCCGCAGGGTCCCTGGCCCGTCAGGGACTTTTGCTGCGACGGCTGCAATCGCTGGAGACCTTGCAGGCAATCGATACAGTGATCTTCGACAAGACGGGTACCCTGACCGAGGCCCGTATGCATCTGGTACGCCTAGTGCTTGCGCCGCAGCGTCCGGACTGGAATGCCAAGCGCGTCATGCGGGCCGCTGCGGCCCTGGGACGTCACAGCTTGCATCCGGTTTCGCAGGCCCTGGTGCATGCCGCGCAGGAAAGTCTGTGCGATCTGGAGGAGGCCACCGGCCTGATTGGGCAAGTGGAGGAAGTGAGCGGTCAGGGTTTGCGGGCCCGCTGGACGGACGCAGCTACCGGCCCGCAGGGTCTTCAAATTCGACTCGGTCGTGCTCAGTTCTGTGGCCAGTGGCCCGGCGCTGAGGGGCAGGTGCAGGTCTTTCTGGCCGACGAGAAGGGCTGGGTGGCCCGGATGCAATTTCAGGAGACGGTCCGCCCCGGCGCGAAGGCCCTGATTGCGCATTTGCAGCGCAAGGGCTTGCGGGTGCAAGTGTTGTCAGGCGATCACCAGGGGCCCGTTGATCGACTCGCGCGAGAACTGGGCTTGCGCGACGATCAGGTTCGCAGCCTGTGCTCCCCACAGGACAAGCTGCTGCATTTGCGCGCCTTGCAGTCCGAGGGACGCAAGGTCCTCATGCTCGGCGACGGCTTGAACGATGGGCCGGTGCTCGCGCAAGCTGACGTGTCGGTGGCCGTTGGCCCCTCGGTGCCCTTGACCCAGGCTCAGGCCGATATCGTGCTGCCCTCCGGTCGGATCGAGACGGTGATTGGGCTCTTGCACCAGTCGGACCGCGCATTGAGCATAGTCAAGCAGAACCTGCTGTGGGCGGCTGCCTATAACGCGCTTTGCATTCCACTGGCCTGGATGGGCTGGCTGCCGGCCTGGGCGGCTGGCCTGGGTATGGCGCTGAGCTCTTTTCTGGTGGTGCTCAATGCGGCACGTCTTGCCCGACCTGTCACCGCCAACTCGATGGCATCGACCTGAGGCTGCGCATTTCATGGACATCCTCTTTTTCCTGGTGCCCTTTTCTGTGCTGCTGGGCCTGGTCATCGTCGGCCTGCTGGCTTGGGCGGTTGCAGCGGGTCAGTTTGAGGACATGGAATCAGAGGGGCACCGCATTCTCGAGGAATAGCCCTGAGGCACGGCTATTAAATCTGCTGGGCAGCACTGCAGGCCCTCAATGCAATCGAGCTTGATCCAGGTCAAGATGAAAGTCAAACCTACGGTGCACAGTCGAGCCTATTGAATCAGTTCGACTCGAGAGCACTATGTCCCTGAATTCTTCTGTCTCTTCGGAGCACCGCGCCGGTGCGGCCACTTACAACGACACCATCGTTCGGCAGTTCGCACTGGCGGCCGTAGTTTGGGGCGTGGTCAGCATGCTGGTGGGCGTGTTTATTGCAGCGCAGATGGCCTGGCCCGCCTTGAATTTTGATCTGCCCTGGTTATCTTTTGGACGACTGCGGCCCCTGCACACCAATGCAGCCATCTTTGCCTTTGGCGGCTGCGCCTTGTTCGCCACCAGCTACTGGGTGGTACAGCGCACCTGCCAGGTGCGCATCATTTCGGACAAGCTGGCTGCTCTGCATTTTTGGCTTTGGCAGGCGGTGATCGTGGCCGCCGCCATCACCTTGCCGCTGGGCATTACCCGCGGCAAGGAATACGCCGAGCTCGAGTGGCCGATCAGCATTGCCATTGCGGTGGCCTGGGTGGCCTACGCCATCGTGTTCTTCGGGACCATCGGCATACGCAAGGTGCGTCATATCTATGTGGCCAATTGGTTCTATGGGGCCTTCATCATTGCAGTGGCGATTCTTCACATCACCAATGCGATGTCGATGCCGGCAACTTTGTGGAAGTCTTACTCGGTTTACGCCGGGGTGCAGGATGCCATGGTGCAGTGGTGGTACGGCCATAACGCAGTCGGCTTCTTTTTGACGGCCGGTTTTTTGGGCATCATGTACTACTTTATTCCCAAGCAGGCCGAGCGTCCGGTGTACTCCTACCGCTTGTCCATCGTGCACTTCTGGGCGCTCATCTTTACGTACATGTGGGCCGGCCCTCACCACTTGCACTACACCGCCTTGCCTGATTGGACGCAGTCGCTGGGCATGGTGTTTTCGCTGATCCTGCTGGCCCCGAGCTGGGGCGGCATGATCAACGGGGTGATGACCCTGTCGGGCGCCTGGCACAAACTGCGTGACGACCCGATCATTCGGTTCATGATCGTGGCGCTGTCCTTTTACGGCATTTCCACCTTCGAGGGACCCATGATGTCCATCAAGACGGTCAATGC
>JBEIHE010000094.1:0-10688 GCA_040381515.1 Polaromonas sp. | reverse complement strand
TGAACTGGAGGTCAGACGAAACGGCCTTGACGATGTCTTGGCAATCGTCAAAAACGCCCTCAATCGCGATGTTGTGAATGTTTTCATCGAGCAAGCTGAACATTTGCGCCTGCTGAAACGGGCTCATGCGGCCGTGCGGGCTGGTCATGAAGACCTGCACGCCCTTCTTGCCGCGCATCGCATATTCGGCCGCGCTGCCGGTGTCGCCGCTGGTGGCGCCCAGGATATTGAGCTCCTCGCCCCGGCGCGCCAATTCATATTCAAACAGGTTGCCCAGCAACTGCATGGCCATGTCCTTGAAGGCCAGAGTCGGCCCGTTGGAGAGGGCCTGCAGATAGAGCCCACGCTCGAGCTGACGCAAGGGCACGATCTCGGGCGTGCCGAAAACCTGGGGGCGGTAGGTCTTGCGGCACAGGTCCCGCAGGTCGACCTCAGGAATGTCGTCCACATAGAGCTTGAGAATCTCAAAGGCCAGGTCCGCGTAGCCACGCGTGAGCCAAACCTGCCTGAGCGCAGCCAGATGATCGCCCACCTGCGGATAACTCTCAGGCAGGTACAGGCCTCCATCGGGGGCCAACCCTTCCAGCAGAATTTCGCAGAAGCGCCTGCGATCCGGATGACCGCGGGTGGACAGATATCGCATCAGGCCAGTTCCTCCTTGCGGATGCGGATGATAGGCGCCAGCACGCTGCTCAGGGCCTGCATCTTGGCCATGGCTTCGTTCATACGCGCCTCGACGCAGTCGTGGGTCAGGATGATCAGATCGGTCTGGTTGGAACCCTCGCCCCCCACCTCATCGGCCTCACGTTGCAGCACTGCATCAATGCTGATGCCGGCCTCGGCCAGCAGGCCCGTCACACGCGCAAGCACACCGGCCTCATCGGCCACCCGCAGTCGAAGGTAGTAGCTGGTGCAGACTTCGCTCATGGGCAGCACCGGCAGAGCGCTCATGGCGCCGGGCTGAAAGGCCAGATGAGGCACCCGGTTGAGCGGGTCCACCGTGTGCAGGCGCGCCACATCCACCAGATCGGCAATCACCGAACTGGCGGTCGGCTCACTGCCGGCCCCCTTGCCGTAATACAGGGTGGTCCCCACCGCATCGCCCTGCACCACCACCGCGTTCATGGCGCCCTCGACATTGGCGATCAGGCGCTTGGTGGGAACCAGGCTCGGATGAACCCTCAGCTCAATGCCTTGGGCGGCCCGCTTGGTGATCCCCAGCAGCTTGATGCGATAACCCAGCTGCTCCGCATATCGGATGTCCTGCGCCTCCAGTCGGGTGATGCCCTCCACATAGGCCTTGTCAAACTGCACCGGGATGCCAAAGGCAATGGCCGACATGAGGGTGGCCTTGTGGGCCGCGTCCACGCCCTCGATGTCAAAGGTGGGGTCGGCCTCCGCGTAGCCCAGCCGCTGCGCCTCTTTCAGGACCGCATCGAAGCCCAGGCCTTTGCTGCGCATCTCAGAGAGGATGAAGTTGGTGGTGCCGTTGATGATGCCGGCAATCCATTCAATGCGATTGGCGGTCAATCCCTCGCGCAGCGCCTTGATGATGGGAATGCCGCCGGCCACGGCCGCCTCAAACGCGACCATCACGCCCTTGTTGGATGCCGCCGCAAAAATCTCGGTGCCATGCACTGCCAGCAGGGCTTTGTTGGCAGTCACCACATGCTTGCCCGCCGCAATGGCCTCGAGCACCAGTTGTCGGGCCACGCCGTAGCCACCGATCAACTCCACCACGATATCGATTTGGGGGTCTGCAATCACCGCGCGGGCATCGCTCACCACCGGCACCGAATCACCCACAATCCGACGCGCACGCTCAAGATCCAGATCGGCCACGACTGCCAGCTCAATGTCACGGCCGGCGCGCCGGGTGATTTCCTCCCGATTGCGTCGCAGGACGGTGTGTACACCGCTACCGACGGTACCGACGCCCAGCAATCCCACACGGATCGGAGCCAGGTTTTTTTTGCTCATGATGTCTCTTTGAAAAAATCGGACAGAGGAGGCGTGCTCGCCGGATCGGTCCGCACAACGTCACAAAACCCAGAGGGTCAGGAGGTCTGCGGCGCAGTTCAATGGGAGCCCTGTCGTTTGCGCCAGCTCTCCAGAAATCTCGCCAGGCGGCCAATAGCCTCCCGCAGATCATCCTCATGCGGCAAAAAGACAATGCGGAAATGTTGGTTGTCCGGATAGTTGAACCCCGAACCCTGAACCAACATCACCCGAGTGGCTTTGAGCACCTCCATGAAGAACTGCCTGTCGTCGGCAATCGGGTACATCTGCGGATCGAGCCGCGGAAACATATAGAGCGCCGCCTGCGGCTTGACACAGCTCACGCCCGGGATCGCGGTGATGAGTTCATAGGCCAGATCGCGCTGGCGACGCAGACGGCCGCCTTCTTTCACCAGGTCGTTAATGCTCTGATAGCCGCCAAGGGCCGTCTGGATTGCATACTGGCCAGGGACATTGGAGCCCAGCTTCATGTTGGCCAGCATGTTCACGCCCTCGATGTAATCGCGGGCCACGCTCTTGTCACCCGAAATCACCATCCAGCCGGCGCGGTAGCCGCAGGCCCGATAGGACTTGGAGAGCGAATTGAAGGTCAGGGTCAGCACGTCGGTCGACAGGCTCGCCAGGGCGGTGTGCGTCACGCCATCGAACAGAACCTTGTCGTAGACCTCATCGGCCATCAGCACCAAATGGTGCTGCCGCGCAATTTGCACCAATTGGCGCAACAACTCATCGCTGTAGAGCGCACCGGTGGGATTGTTCGGATTGATCACCACCAGACCTTTGGTCCGCGGAGTGATTTTGGCGCGGATGTCATCCAGATCGGGCATCCAGCCATTGGCCTCATCGCAGGCATAGTGCACAGGCTTGCCACCCGACAAACTCACCGCTGCAGTCCACAGTGGGTAGTCGGGCGAAGGCACCAAGAGCTCGTCGCCATCGTCTAAGAGCGCATTGGTGGCCATGGTGATCAGCTCACTCGCCCCATTGCCCAAGTAGATGTCATCGAGGGTCACGCCCTGCACACCCTGCTGCTGGGTGTAGTGCATCACCGCCTTGCGCGCCGAAAAAATGCCCTTGCTGTCGGAGTAGCCCGAGGCATTGGGCAGGTTGCGAATCATGTCCTGCTGGATTTCCTCGGGCGCATCAAAACCGAAGGGCGCCAGATTGCCTATGTTGAGCTTGATGATCTTCTGGCCCTCATCCTCCATCTGCTTGGCGACCTCCACAATGGGTCCCCGCACGTCATAGAGCACATTGGCGAGCTTGGCAGATTTGTTGATGGGCTTCATGGCAGGTCGGGCCTTAGGGCCGGTGGATCGGTCGAGCGGCCCCACGCCGCCAGATGCCCCGTGCGTCGGCCTCAGCGAAACCTATAATTTGACCACACAAAGGGCCCCCGTCCCTTCGACCGATTCGCTCTCAAACGCCTGGCCCCTGGCCCGAAAAATCCCCCCATGAAACTCCAACCGGATCGATCGGATGCGCCCACCATCCTGGGCTACGGCCCGGACTGGATCGGCATCGGCCACCGGGGCACGGCCGAGAAAGTCCACCACAGCCTGATCATCGACTCGCGCGGCTCGACCTTCGACTGGCAATGCACCCGGTTTGATCAACTGGAGGTCGCGCACTTCGACCGTCTGGCTGAGCTGGGCCCCGAACTGGTGATCTTTGGCAGCGGCGCGCGGCTGCGTTTTCCTGCGCCCGCCCAGCTGCGCGCGCTGATGGCCCGGCGCATCGGACTGGAGACCATGGACACCGTGGCGGCCTGCCGGACCTACAACATATTGGCCAGCGAAGGCCGGCAAGTGGTCGCGGCGCTGCTCCTGGAACAAGGGCCCGATACCAATGGCCCTGGTGGCCCGGCCTGAGACCCGACCCCGGGGCCTGCTGCAAGCGCCCCCACAGGGCGTCCGTCTCGAGGTCTGACTTTACGGCTAAAATAGCGGGCTCGACACCTGCCAGGGGTCGTCCGCAGCCGGCCAAGCTCGCATTGGTCCAAGCGGTGCCTGGCGGGACTGCTCGATCCACCGAACAGCCACAACAACTAAAGGCCCCCCGGCCCTAAGCATCTTTCGTCAGGGTCCCCGCAGCATGGCAGTCGTTCTGAACAAACTCATCCCCGAATTCGAAGCGGTCGCCACCGGTGGCATCAAGGTCACCCAGGCCAGCCACCTCGGCAAGATCGTGGTGTTGTACTTCTACCCCAAGGACAACACCCCGGGCTGCACCACCGAAGCGATGCAGTTCCGCGATCGCTACAAGGATTTTGCAAAAGCCGGCGCAATCGTCTTCGGCGTCTCGCGCGACAACATGAAGTCGCACGAAGACTTCAAGGCCAAGCTCGGTCTGCCCTTCGAACTGATCGCCGACACCGAAGAGAAGATGTGCCATATGTTCGGCGTGGTCAAGAACAAGATCATGTACGGCAAGAAGGTCAAGGGGATCGAGCGCAGCACCTTCCTCATTGGGGTCGACGGACAGCTCAAGCAGGAATGGCGCGGCCTGAAGGTGCCGGGCCATGTGGACGAGGTGCTGGCCGCGGTCAAAGTACTCAAGAAATCGGGTTGAGCCTCGAGCGCTTTGCTTCTCCTGGGGTCGTGCATAATGCCCCGCATGCCCTTGACAGCAGCAAGAGCCACCTGCCCCGCAAAAAGCCGCCTGGCCCCTCCGGCGGCTTTTTCTTTTGCGGGCAAGCCTTGCCGGCAGCCAGGAGCGCCGCGTGACCTCCACCCCCTGACTGAGCCCCATTGACCATGCCCTTGCCCCCCGCTCCCACTCAGCGCGCCACCGTCCTCTCCCGCCAAGCCTACCCACGCGCGGGGCGCCATGCGAGAGACCATGAAGAGCGGAACACAGGCGCCGCAACACCGGCCGCGCTGGCTCGTCAGGAGGCAGACGCCGAGCATCCCAGCGCTTTCCAACCCAGCCCGGGTAAACCGGTCAAGTCGACCAAGCCAAGCGCCCGCCGCAAACAAGAGGTTCCCCCAGAGCCAACCCTTGCAAAAGCCGAGCCTGCAGGCGCGACCGCCAGAACCAGCCCACCGGCACGGCCTGCGAGCCGCGGCAAGGCTCGCAAGTCAGAGGGGCCGACCAAGCTTTTCGTGCTCGACACCAATGTGCTGCTGCACGACCCGATGTGCCTGTTCCGCTTTGAGGAGCACGACATCTTCCTGCCCATGATCGTGCTGGAAGAACTCGACGGTCATAAAAAAGGCATGACCGAGGTCGCCCGCAATGCGCGACAGACCAGTCGGACCCTGGATGCGCTGGCCGCTGAGGGCAGCGATATTGCCAAGGGCTTGGTACTGGCCAGCACCGGACACACCGAGGCAGGCGGTCATCTGCTCTTCCAGACCCGACCCCTCAGCGGAGAACTGCCGATGGCCCTGCCGCAAGGCAAGGCAGACAACCAGATCCTCGGCGTGGTCGAGGCCCTGCGCAAGGAACTGGCGCCCCGAGAAGTGGTGCTGGTCTCCAAAGACATCAATATGCGCGTCAAGGCCCGCGCCCTGGGTCTGTCCACAGAGGACTACCGCAACGACAAGACCCTGGAAGACGGCGACCTGCTCTACAGCGGATCGCTGGCTCTGCCGCCGGACTTCTGGACGCGGCAGAGCAAGACGGTGGAGAGCTGGCAACAGGGCAGCCACACCTACTACCGTATCAGCGGGCCCATCGTCGACAGCTTGCTGATCAATCAGTTCACCTACTTTGAGGCAGCAGGCGAGCCACCGCTGTATGCGCGCGTGACCGAGATCCGCGGCAAAACCGCCGTGCTCAAGACGCTCAAGGACTACACCCATCTCAAGAACGCCATCTGGGGCGTGACCATGCGCAACCGCGAGCAAAATTTCGCGATGAACCTGCTGATGGACCCTGAGGTTGACTTTGTCACCCTCACCGGTACCGCCGGCACCGGCAAGACGCTGATGGCCCTGGCCGCCGGCCTGACCCAGGTGCTTGACGACCGCCGTTACACCGAAATCATCATGACCCGGGCCACGGTCTCGGTGGGTGAGGACATCGGCTTTCTGCCGGGCACCGAAGAGGAAAAAATGGGCCCCGGGATGGGCGCCCTCGACGACAACCTCGAAGTGCTGGCCAAGAACGACACCGGCGCCGGCGAATGGGGACGCGCGGCCACCAACGAACTGATCCGCTCACGCATCAAGGTCAAGAGCCTGAACTTCATGCGCGGCCGCACGTTCCTGAACAAGTACCTGATCATCGACGAGGCGCAGAACCTCACGCCCAAGCAGATGAAGACGCTGATCACCCGTGCGGGGCCTGGCACCAAGATCATCTGCATGGGCAATCTAGCGCAGATCGACACCCCCTACCTGACCGAAGGCTCCTCCGGACTCACCTACGCGGTCGATCGCTTCAAGGGCTGGCCGCACGGCGGGCACATCACCCTGGCCCGTGGCGAACGCTCACGTCTGGCCGACTTTGCCAGCGAAGTGCTTTGAACCCACTCAGCGCCTGACGGCGCCCATGTTCTCGCGCAGCTTGCCCAGCAGTTGGTGCAGTTGCTTGATGTCGCGAGTACCCAGCCCGCCGAGCAAATCGACCAGCCAACGTTCATGCTCGACCGCGACACGATCAAACCAGGCCTTGCCCGCCGGGGTCATGCGAACAATAAGCGCGCGCCGGTCCGACGGGTCATCCACCCGCTCCACCCAGCCTTCGGCTACCAGCTGATCGGTCAAACCGGTCACATTGGCGCCCGTGACCATCAGATGACTTGACAGCGACGTCATGCGCAAGCCCTCGGGAAAGCGATTGAGCTGGGCCATGTAATCAAAACGCGGCAGCGTGGTGCCAAACTGCGATCGCAACAAGGTCCGAATCGACTGCTCGATCTGCGTGCTGCAAGAGAGCAAGCGCAGCCACAAGCGGATGGCCTGATGATCGTCCGAGGAAACCCCCGCCTCACGACCGAGTTCCTGCAGGCTGCCTAAAGTCTTGCGCGCTGACCCCATGGCGCGATTGTGCAATGGCAAACTCTCTTGACCTTTAGCGGGCTTGCGCGCATGATGACAAGCTGTCGTTTCCGTATGGAAACTGCGTTTCTCCTATAAAACACATGACTCGACTTTTGACATGAGCATCCAAGGCATCGACGAGATCACCCTCAGCTCGGAAGACCTGCCGAACTGCCGTCGGTTTTTCATCGACTGGGGCTTGAGCCTGAAAGACGAATCGCCGCAGCAACTGGTGTTCGAATGTCTCAATGGATGCCGGGTGATCGTGGCGCATCCCTCGCGCCCGCACCTGCCCCCTGGTCTGGAGAACGACCCGACGCTGCGGCAGGTGGTGTGGTCGGTGAGGGACGCGGCCGAGCTCGAGCATTGGGCCAATCGCATGCAAGATCAGCCCGGTTGGCGGCGTGAAGGCGATCGACTGTTCTGCCTCGACCCGATGGGGCTGTCGGTCGCCGTGCAGGTCAGCCGCAAGCGCACGCTTGATTTGGCCAGCGCCCAAACCAACACCTGGAGCCACAGGCCGCGCCTGAACCAAGCCTCGCCCGCCTACGACCGGGCGCAGCCGGTGGAGGTCGGCCACGTCGTGCTCTTCACCCGTGACCTGGAGCGCACTTCGCGCTTTTACCAAGAGGTGCTGGGCTTCGTGATTTCCGACCGCTATCCTGGACGCGGACATTTCCTGCGCTGCACGGCACAAGGCGGCCATCACGATTTGTTCCTGCTGCAGCCGCCGCAACCGCGCCAGGGCCTCAATCATGTGGCCTTTACCGTGCGCGACCTGCACGAGGTTATTGGCGGGGGCATGCATATGTCGCGGCAAGGCTGGCAAACGGAACTCGGCCCCGGCCGGCATCCGATCTCCTCGGCCCTCTTTTGGTACGTCAATAGCCCGGCCGGGGCCCTGGTGGAGTACTACACCGACGAAGATGAGCTGACCGGGGACTGGAAGCCACGCGAATTCACACCGGGCCCTACCGCCTTCGCCGAATGGGCCATCGAAGGCGGCATTGATGGTCACACCCGGCGCCAATTGCACGCGCAGGCCCCAGACGGCCGCTTCATGACAGACAAGCCCAAACCTTGAGAAAACCATGAGCCCCACGACCCTGTACAACGAAACCCACCAAAGCCGCAGCAAGGCCCCCACCGCCTACGAAAATCTGCTCGGCGATGCGATCGAGCGCGCCTTTGCAGCCGGCATCCATGACCTAGACGGACTGGTGCGCTATCTCAATGAGTCCGGCCAGGCCGGCCCCGACGGGCAAGTCTGGACCGCTGAAAACTACCAGCGTGAAATGGCCCGCCTGAGCGCCTGATGCGACACCGCATGGAGAAGCCAAGATGAAACACGACACCATTGCCCTGCAAGCCGATCCGATTGACGCGGCCTTGGCCACCGGACTGAAGGATCTGTGGTTCCCTGTCTGCCCCTCAGGCTTCGTGCAAAGCACGCCCGTCTCGCTGCGCCGTCTGGGCTACAAGATCGTGCTCTGGCGCGGCGCCAACGGCCAGGTGCATGCCCTTGAAGACCACTGCCCGCACCGCGGCGCGCCGCTGTCCTTGGGCGTGAACCTGGGCGACCGAGTGGCCTGCGCCTACCATGGCGTGCAAGTCCGGTGCGATGGCACCGTCACCCGGGTGCCTGGCAGCCCGGGCTGTAAGCTCGAGGGCTCGAAGGCGGCGCGCATGTTTCACACCGCCGAGAGCAATGGCGCCATCTTTCTCTTCAATGCGACCGACCCCTGGGTGGCCGCGCCGCCGCCCTTGGAACTGCCTGAGCAACTGACTTCGCCCGAGTGGTCCTCCTTCCTGTGCTACACCGAATGGGGTTGCGACTATCGCTATGTGATTGACAACGTCATGGACCCCATGCATGGCGCTTATCTGCACAAGCAGTCGCACTCGATGAGCGAAGGCGACATGACCGCCGAATTCCAGATCCGCGAACTGCCCAGCGGCTTCATCTTCGAGAAAAAAGGCCAGCGCGATGTGAACTTCGACTGGACCGAGTGGATGGGCACCGGCATCCACCTGATGCGCCTGGAGATTCCCTATCCGAAAACGGGAGGACCTGGAGGCAACTTCACCATCATCGGCAGCTACACCCCCATCGGTCCGCGCGCCGCAGGCGTGTTCCACTGGCGCTGCCGCAAGGTCAGCGGCTGGCAGCGCGACACCTGGCGCTTTCTGTACAAGAATCGGCTTGAGCAGCGGCATTGGCATGTGCTGGAGCAGGACCGGGTGGCAGTGGAAAACATGGAGCCCGATGCCAATCAGCGCGAGCACCTGTACGCGCATGACATGGGCATCGTGCGACTGCGCCGCCATCTGCGCAAGCTGGCCCAGCAGCAACTTGAGCGACAGGCCAGCACCTAGCGTTATCGCGCGCAGGCGTAAGATCGCCATTTGGGGCCGCTTGTCGCGGCCCCAGCGCTTCCAGCCATCGCCACATGACCACCACCGACACCTTGCAGACCTGGGTGCACACGCTGCGCCACGAGGCCCAGGACATCATCAGCATCGAACTGAGGCCCACTGCCGGCTCCACGCTCCCGCCTTTCACACCGGGCGCCCACATCGACTTGCATTTGCCAGGCGGTCTGGTGCGCAGCTATTCCCTGTGCAATCAGGCGGGATCAACCGACCGCTATGTGATTGGCGTCCTGCGTGACAAAGCCAGCCGAGGCGGCTCGAGAGCGGTGCATGATCAGCTGCGCATTGCGATGCCCCTGACCATCAGCGCCCCGCGCAACCACTTTCCGCTTGATGAGGGGGCTGTGCACAGCGTGCTGATCGCAGGGGGGATTGGTATCACGCCCCTGCTGTGCATGGCCCGCCAACTGGCCAAGCTCGGTCGCTCCTACGAGGTGCTTTACTTTGCGCGCAACCGTGCCGCAGCGGCCTTTGCCGAAGAGCTCAAATCGCTGGGCGCCAAAGTGCACTGGCACTTTGACGACGAGGCTGGAGGCCCGCCCGACCTGCGCGCTCTGCTCTCCCAGCGCCAGGCTGAAGGTACCCATTTTTATGCCTGTGGACCCACTGCCATGCTCGACGCCTTCGAAGCGCACTGCAAGGATCTTGGTATCGTCCACATGCACCTGGAGCGTTTCAGCGCCAAGCCGGTGCAAGCGGCCACAGACGCTCGCACGCAATACACAGTCGAACTGCGCAAGAGCGGTCTGACTTTCGAGGTCACAGAAAAGACGACGCTGCATGACCGGCTGATCGAATTGGACATCGAAGTACCCTGGAGCTGCGAAGAAGGCATTTGCGGCGCCTGCGAGACCCGGGTCCTTGAAGGAGTCGTCGACCATCGCGACATGGTGCTGACGCCAGCCGAACAGTCTGCCCATAAGGTGATGATGGTTTGCGTCTCTGGCTGCAAGAGCGAGCGCCTGGTGCTCGAGCTTTAAAGCCGGGAATCGCGCCGAGGGCGGCGCTCCCACTCCTCCAATCCGCAGCCATCCCCTGGTTTGTAGGAGCCGCACTCTCGCGGCGATCTGATCGCGCCGAGGGCGGCGCTCCCACTCCCCCTATCCGCAGCTGTCCCCTGGTTTGTAGGAGCCGCGCCCTCGCGGCGATCTGATCGCGCCGGGGGCGGCGCTCCCACTCCTCCAATCCGCAGCCGTCCCCTGGTTTGTAGGAGCCGCGCCCTCGCGGCGATCTGATCGCGCCGAGGGC
>JBEIHE010000093.1:0-11147 GCA_040381515.1 Polaromonas sp. | reverse complement strand
TCGCCTCGATGAGCGATGCGTTCTATCCGCGCATTTGGCTGCGGCGCGCCCGCTGGGTGGCCACCGGCACCGTGTCGCTAAGCGTCTACTTTCATGCCAGCGCACAAGAACTGGCCGCAGTCGGTGACCCCTATGTGTATGCGCAAGCGCGGGCACAAGATTTCCGCCACGGCTTTTTCGATCAAACCGCCCACCTGTGGTCGCAAGGGGGCCTTTTGCTGGCCAGCGCCCACCAGATCGTCTACTACAAGGAGTGATTTTCATGAGCGACATCCTCAGCCACCACGAAGCCGGTGTCACCACCCTCACGCTCAACCGCCTGCAGCGCAAGAATTCGCTGACGGCCGCGATGTACGGTCAACTTGCCGATGCCCTGGCTCAAGCGAGCGAAGACACAAAAGTGCGGGTGGTGGTGATCCAAGGCCATGAAACCATCTTTTCTGCAGGCAATGACATTGGCGACTTTCTCAACAGCCCGCCAGTGTCGGAAGATGCGCCGGTGTTTCGATTCCTGCGCGGCATCAGCGGCTTTCCCAAGCCGCTGGTGGCCGCCGTCTGTGGCCCGGCAGTGGGCGTGGGCACCACCCTGCTGCTGCATTGCGATCTGATCTATGCCGGCGACAACGCGGCTTTTTCGACGCCCTTCGTCAATCTGGGTCTCTGTCCTGAGGCGGCCTCAAGCCTGCTCATGCCCCGCCTGATGGGTCATGCACGGGCAGCCGAAGCCTTGCTCTTGGGCGAACCCTTCAGCGCCGAAAGTGCGCTGGAGTGGGGGCTGGTCAATCGCATCGTGCCGCCTGCCGAAGCGAACGCCCTGGCCCAGCAGCAAGCGCGTCGCCTGGCGAGCAAACCGATGAGTTCCCTGCTGGAGACTAAGCGGCTGATGAAGCGGGGCCTGCAGTCCGAGGTGGCCCAACGCATGAGCGATGAGGCCCTGATCTTCGGCCGCATGCTCAGCGAGCCCGCCGCTCGCGAGGCCTTCACCGCCTTTATGGAAAAACGGCTGCCTGATTTCAGCAAGCACTGATGGCCTGAAGCGAGGCGAGCACTCAGGCCGCATCGGCATGGGGGACAATCTCGGCATGACCGTACCGATCTCCTCTGACTCCTCGGCCCTCGATGCAGCCTTTGAAAGCTATGTGCGCTCGCTGTTTGAGGAACAGATCGTCTTTAACCGCTTGCTGGGCCTGAAGATGGTTTCGGCAGGGGCCGATTGGTTTCGTGGCAGCCTGCAAATGAAGCCAGAGTTGATCGGCAATTTTGTGCATGACCGCATGCACGGAGGAGTGATCAGCGCGGTGTTGGATGTGGTGGCCGGCATGGCGTGCATCTGCGCGCTGGGCTCGCGTCATGCGGACAAGCCTCTAGAGCAGAAAATGAAACACTTCGACAAGCTGGGCACCATAGACCTGCGAGTGGACTATCTGAGGCCAGCGGTGAGCGAGCGCTTTGAAGCCCAAGGCCGGGTGATTCGATTGGGTTCGCGGGTGGCCAACACCCAAATGGAATTCTTCTCAGCGGGCGGCCAGTTGCTGGCCAGTGGGGCTGGGGCGTATATCGTTTCCTGAAGGCAGGCAGCATCGCGCCGAGGGCGGCGCTCCCACAAACTCCAGAGTCCATCGCGCCGAGGGCGGCGCTCCCACCGGCTGATTGCAGGCCCTGCCAGAGAGGTGTGGGAGCCGCGCCCTCGCGGCGATTGGGGCCTTCACAAGAGCGCTTGCCTGGCTATCAGAGCCCGGTCGGCAAAGGCTCAATGGGCCTGAACTTGGCTCGATGAACGCTGAAGAAAGCCTTCACATTGCGAACATTGGCATCGCTGTTGAGCAGCCGCTGGGCCAATGCAGCGTAAGCCGGCATGTCGCGAACGCGCACGATCAGCACAAAGTCCGGCCCCGGCGAGACGCGGTAGCACTGCTGCACAGCCTCATCGCCGACCACGCGACTCTCGAACGCCCTGGCCTGCTCATCGCCCTGTCGGTCCAGGGTGATTTCCACCACCGCGGTCAATCCATGACCGAGGCGCGTGGCCAATCGGTCCGTGCTCAGCACCGCCATCTGATGCTCGATCAGTCCCGACTCACGCAAGCGGCGGGTACGCCGCAGACAGGTGGCCGGGGACACACCCAAAGCCTGAGCCAGATCCTGATTGCTCACCGATGCGTCTCGCTGCAGGGCCTCCAAAAGTCTGAGGTCTGTACCGTCTATTTCTTCCATAAAAACTATTTTAATGAAATAAAAGTTAACATCCAATGGATATTGAAATATAAATGCAAAAAAACAATTAAAAAGAAATCTTAATTTTCTTCAGAGCGCCTAGCATCGCCCCTTTCACAAGGGGCTGACTATGTGTGGCATCGTCGCTGCGGTTTCGCACCGCGACATTGTTCCTATCCTGGTGCAGGGTTTACAGCGGCTCGAGTACCGCGGTTACGACTCCTGCGGGGTGGCGGTGCATCGGGGCGAGCTGCAGCGCGCGCGCAGTGTGTCGCGGGTCGCACAACTGCATGAGCAGGTGCAGCAGGAGTCCTTGGGCGGCAGCACCGGCATTGCGCACACCCGCTGGGCCACGCACGGCGCGCCAGCGGTGCACAACGCTCATCCGCATTTCAGTCACGGCCCGGGCCCGCAGGCCATCGAAAAAACTGGACGAGTCGCCCTGGTGCACAACGGCATCATTGAAAACCACGAGGAACTGCGCGCCCAACTTCAGGGCAAGGGCTATGTCTTCCAGAGCCAGACCGATACGGAGGTCATCGTCCATCTGATTGACAGTCTCTACGACGGCGATTTCTTCGAGGCGGTGCGCGCGGCCATTGCCCAGCTGCACGGGGCTTATGCAATTGCGGCCTTTTGTCGCGATGAGCCCCAGCGCGTGGTGGGCGCGCGCGCGGGCTCGCCCCTGGTGCTCGGTCTGGGTCAGGAGGGCGAGCATTTTCTGGCCAGCGACGCCATGGCCTTGGCGGGCGTGACGGACCAGATTGTGTACCTGGAAGAAGGCGATCTGGTCGACCTGCAGCCGGGCCGCTACTGGGTACTGGACAAGCACGGGCGGCCGGCGCAACGGCAGGTGCGCACGGTACAGGCACACAGCGGCGCAGCCGAACTGGGGCCTTACCGGCATTACATGCAAAAGGAAATCTTCGAGCAGCCCCGCGCCATCGCTGATACCTTGGAAGGGGTGGCCGGCATCACCCCAGAGCTGTTCGGCGACGGCGCCTATGGCTGCTTCAAGGAGATTGATTCGGTTCTGATCCTGGCCTGCGGCACCAGCTATTACAGCGGCTGTACCGCCAAATACTGGCTGGAGGACATCGCCCGCATTCCCACACAGGTGGAAGTGGCCAGCGAATATCGTTACCGCAGCAGCGTACCCAACCCGCGCACGCTGGTGGTCACCATCAGCCAGAGCGGCGAAACCGCCGATACCCTGGCCGCCCTGCGCCACGCCCAAAGCCTGGGCATGCGGCGCACCCTGACCATCTGCAATGTCAGCACCTCGGCGATGGTGCGCGAATGCGAACTGGCCTACATCACGCGGGCGGGGGTGGAAATTGGCGTGGCCTCCACCAAGGCCTTCACCACCCAGCTGGCCGGACTTTTTCTGCTGACGCTGGCGCTGGCGCAAACGCGCGGGCGACTCGACACAGAAGCAGAGGCCACTCACCTCAAGGCCATGCGACATTTGCCGGTAGCGCTGCAGGCAGTGCTGGCCCTTGAGCCCCAGTTGATCAGCTGGGCAGAAGACTTCGCCAAGATGGAAAACGCCCTTTTTCTGGGTCGGGGCCTGCACTACCCGATCGCCCTTGAGGGGGCGCTCAAGCTCAAAGAGATCAGCTACATCCACGCCGAAGCCTATCCGGCCGGCGAACTCAAGCATGGACCGCTGGCCCTGGTGACCCACCACATGCCGGTGGTGACGGTGGCACCCAACGACAGTCTGCTGGAAAAACTCAAGAGCAATATGCAAGAGGTCCGCGCTCGAGGCGGCGTGCTTTATGTGCTGGCCGATAGCGACACCCGCATTGAGAGCGGCGAAGGCATTCATGTGATCCGGATGCCCGAGCATTACGGCCTGCTCAGCCCACTGCTGCATGTGGTGCCCCTGCAGTTACTGGCCTATCACACCGCCTGCGCGCGCGGGACCGACGTGGACAAGCCGCGCAATCTGGCCAAGAGTGTGACGGTGGAGTAATTTCGTTTTTCAAAAAGCCTCTGCTGTCACCTCCAAGACAGAAGGGTTTGCCCGAGGATCAAGCCACGCTCGGGACCCTTAAGCTTGCGCGCGGGCACGCGAGAAGATCCTCAAGAATCTCAGGCCTGCCCCACAGCAGGAGAACGTTCAAAATGGACTGGGAGCAGGCGCTTTCAGGAGGGGTCGACCTGAGCAAGGTCGAGGTGGGTCAGCGTTGGCTCAGCGACGGGCGCACGATGCTCGAGCATGAGCTGGGCTTGGCGTGCATGCTCTCGACCGACTGGCATCCGATTCATGCAGATGCCGCCTATGCGGCCGCAAGCACGGTGGGTCAGCGCGTGTTTCAGGGCGGTTATGGCGTGTTGCTGGCGCTGGGTATGGCCACTCGCTTTCCCGCCGTCGGCAACCGGCAGGCGCTGGCGCTGGGGCTGCAGGACTGGCACTTCCGGCTGCCGCTGTTCGTCGGCGATACGGTCCGAGTAGGCGTCGAGATCACCCAGAAGCGCCCCACCTCCGACGGTCAACGGCTGGTGCTTGAAAAACACATCCTGCTTTTCAAGCACTCCGGAGAAATTTGCCAGGAGGGGCGAGCGGCCTCCCTGATCACCTTGTCAGCCGAGGCAGGCGACCCCCTGATCAATGGGCAAACCCCATGATGACGCTCGGTGAAGTGGTCGAGCGCAATGGCCAGCTGTACCCGCAGCAGGAGGCACTGGTTTTTGAAGGGCGGCGCTGGAGCCAAAGTGCGTGGCTGATGAAGGTCAGGCAAAGTGCACAGGCGTTGGCGGCTCTGGGCGTGGGGCGCGGGCAGCGGGTGGCGATTCTGGCCAAAAATGCGCCGGAGTATCTCGCCCTGTACCTGGCTGCAGCCATGACCGGCTTTACCGCAATTGGCGTGAACTACCGGCTGTCGGTGCTTGAGCAGGCCGACATCCTGGCCGACTGCGAGCCGCACGCGTTCTTTTTTGATGCAGAGCATGCAGCGGCTGCGGCTCAGCACAAGACGAATCTGCCCAGTGGGTGTCCCTACCTGTGCCTCGATGGCTCGGTAGAAGGCGCCCTGTGCTGGCCTGAACTTCTGGCGCATGCGAGCGATCAGGCGCCCCGCGAACGCGCGCGGCCCGATGACACCCTGCTGATGATCTATACCAGCGGCACCACGGGACGCCCCAAGGGCGTGATGTTGAGCAACGAAGGCATGCTGGAGACCGCCAAGGAATATGCACTGGCGCAAGGCGCGCGACCAACCGACCGCATGCTGGTGGTGATGCCCTTCTATCACATAGGGGGGCCTGGGCAGCTGCTGACTTACCTCCTCATGGGCGCCACCATCGTGCTGCACCGGCAATTCGATGCGGCGCGCGTGCTTCAGAGCATCGAGGAAGAACGGGTGAGCGCCGCGCACTTTGCCCCCACCATGATCCAGATGCTGCTGCAAGAGCAGGAGACACGGCCGCGACAGGTAGCCAGTCTGCAAACGGTTTGCTACGCCTCGGCACCGATGTCAGTGGCGCTGTCCAAGCGCGCGCGTGCGGCGTTTGGCGAAATCTTCGTGCAGATCTATGGCATGACCGAGCAGGGCATAGGTACGCTGCTGCACAAGCACCAGCATTTTGATCAGGGCACGCCCGAGCAAGTCGGCCGTCTGGCCTCGGCAGGCCAAGCCTTTCTGGGCACGCAGATCCAGATCGTGCGCGAGGACGGCAGCTTGTGTGCGCCCATGGAAAGCGGCGAGATCTGCACCCGCTCGAAGGCACTGATGCAGGGCTACTGGCGCAATGCAGCGGCCACCGAACAGGCTCTGCGCGGCGGCTGGATGTTTACAGGCGATGTGGGCTACCTCGATCATGAGGCGTATCTTTTCGTGCAGGACCGCAAGAAGGACATGATCATCTCGGGTGGCGAGAACATCTATTCGCGCGAGGTCGAGGAAGCGCTGCTGCTGCATCCCGCGGTGTTGGAGGCCGCGGTCATCGGTGTGCCAGATCCCAAATGGGGCGAGACGGTTAAAGCCTTTGTGGCCTTCAAGCCAGATCAAAGCGCCGGCACCGAGCAATTGCAGGCCCATTGCCGGACCTTGATCGCCGCCTACAAATGTCCGCGCAGCATTGAGGTGCTGCCGGCGCTGCCGCGCATCGTAAGCACCAACAAGATCGACAAACGCAGCCTGCGGGCGCCTTACTGGCCCGCCGGAGGCAGACAGGTTGCCTGACCCCTTTCACAACCCCACAGGAGGACACACCATGAAGAAATTATTGAACTTGCTGGCCGGCGCTGCACTGGCCGTCACAGCCGTATCGGCCGCTGCGCAAAGCTGGCCGACCCGACCGGTGAAGATCATCGTGCCGTTTACCGCAGGAGGCTTGGCCGATGTGTTGGCCCGCCAGCTCGGCGATGAACTGGGCCGCGTCTGGAAGCAGCCGGTCGTGGTGGAGAACCGACCGGGCGCCGGCACCATGATTGCAGGCGAAGCCACTGCCAAATCGGCGCCCGACGGCTACACCCTGCTACTGGCCAACGATGCGACCCTGTCGTCTAACCAGTACATCTATAAGAAGATGCCGTATGACCCGGTCAACGGTTTCACCCCGATCATCAACATCGCCGCCTCGCCGATTGTCATGATCGCCAGCGGCAAGTTTCCCGGGCAGACGCTGCAGGACGTAGTGACCGCCGCCACGCAAAACCCGGAAAAAATCAACTACGGCACCTTCGGTATTGGCAGCACTGCGCATGTCGACACCCACAGCTTCATGGCCCTGAGCAACACCAAGCTCACCCATGTGCCCTATAAGGGTGTGGCCGAGGTGATGCTGGCCCTGGTTGCCGATCAGGTGCAGATCTCCTTTACAGGCATACCGCCGGCCCTGCCTTTTGCCAAGGACGGCCGCATCAAGATCCTGGCGGTCTCCAGTGCCAAGCGCTCACCCCTGCTGCCCAATGTGCCCACCTTCGCAGAGGCCGGCATGCCGGGCTTCCAGGCTGCGCCCTGGTTCGGACTGGTGGGACCGGCCGGCCTGCCCAAGGCAGTGGTGGACAAGATCGCCAGCGATGTGAGCAGGGTGATCACGCAGCCCTCCTTCCTTAATGCCCACATCACTGGTGTCGGTCTTGAGCTTCTCAACCAGGGACCGGAGCAATATGCGGCCTTCCTGGCCAACGACCGTGCCAACTACTCGGTGAAGATGAAGCGTTTGAATATTCAGCTTGACTGAACAGCCTGCATGAATCCGGTGATGATTGCAAGCGAAGAAAACCGGCTTTTGGTGGAGACCGTCTCGCGCTTTGTGCGCGAGCGGCTCAGGCCACTGGAGGCGGAGGTGGATCAAGCCGACAGCCTTGATGCCACGCGACGAGCCGAGTTGGAGCAGGAGGTGTGCCGCTTAGGTCTGTACGGCTACAACCTGCCCACCTCCATCGGAGGGCCTGGGCTGTCGCTGGTGGCGCTCAGCGAAATCGATGAGGCCATCGGCCACACCTCGATGGCCCTGGGCGAGGTATTCGGGCATCTACCAGGCTCACTGCGCTTTTGTAATGCGCAGCAGCAGCAGTGGCTGGTCGACCCCTTGCTCAAGGCGCGAACCCATATCGCCTACGCACTGACCGAGCCCGGCGCGGGCTCGGATCTTTCGGCCATCACCACACGGGCGGTGCGAACTCCAGGCGGCTGGAAGCTCAATGGCTACAAACATTTCATCAGCAATGTGGAACACGCCGACCATGTGCTGGTGCTGGCGGCGACCGACCCGGGCGCGCCACTGAAGTCCAAGCTCTCTACCTTCATCGTCGAACGCGACAACCCGGGCCTGGTGCTGCAACGCAAGTTTCGCAAGATGGGCTGGCACGGCTACCCGCTATCGGCGTTCTCGCTCGATGATTGCGTGGTACCCGACAGCCATCTCCTGGGGGAGCCAGGTCAGGGCTTCGAGATCATGATGGCCACCATCAACAACGACCGCATTTATGTCGCCAGTAAATGTCTGGGCATGGCCCAAGCGCTGATGGATCTGGTGCTGCCCCATGTACACCAGCGCATCACCTTCGGCAAGAAACTGGCCGACCATCCCACCATCCAGTTCTCGCTGGCCGACTGCGATGTGGAGCTGCACGCGGCGCGCCTGGTGACCCGCCACGCCGCAGCGCTGGGCGATGCCGGTGATCCCGACTTTCGCATCTCGGCCTCCCGCGCCAAGTTGATGGCCAGCGAAATGCTGGGCCGGGTAGCAGACCGGGTGCTGCAGATTTTCGGCGGTGCGGGCTATATGGCCGATCTGCCGGTCGAACGCATCTACCGCGACGCGCGCGCCTTCCGGATCGGCGAAGGCACATCGGAGATGCAGCGCCTGCAGATTGCGCGACATCTGTTGTCCCGATAAAAACGCCGCCCCCATCAGAAAGGTCTTTCATGCCCCGCGTCAGTCAGGATGTCGTCATTGTGGGAGCCGGTGAAACCCGGGTGGGCAAGCTGCCTGGCATGGAGTCGCTGCAGATTCAGGCCTGGGCCGTGCAGGAGGCTGCGGCCGACTGCGGCGTGCGTATTCCCGAGATCGATGGACTTATCAACCTCGATCCCTACGCCATACCCAACTCGATGTTCTCTTCGACGCTGGTGGAATACCTCGGCCTGCGACCCAAATTCATCAGCACGATCGATGTCGGGGGCACCGTCACTGCGATGACCATGCTGCAGCAGGCGGTCTGGGCGATTGAATCGGGCCACTGTGAGATCGCTGCCTGCGTGTACGGGGAAAACACGCTAACCGGTAGGCCCGATGGGGCGCGCGGCTTGGCCCTGCGCAATCTTCTGGGCGGGGAGGAGTGGGAGGAGCCCTTTGGCCTGCATGGCATGGTGGTGCCCTACGCCCTGCTCGCGCAGCGCTATCTGTACGATCATGGCGCCAGCGAGAAAGACCTGGCCGAGGTGGCGCTGGTCACGCGCCAACATGCGCTGCTCAACGACAACGCGCAAATGCGCAAGCCCATGACCATGGACGACTATCTGGGCAGCCGCATGATCGCCACACCGCTGCGTCTGTTTGACTGCTCACAAGTCTCCGATGGCGGTGGAGCCCTGATCCTGATGAGCCGCGAGCAGGCACTGGCGCGTGGCCTCAAACCGGTCCACATTCGTTCCATGGCCATGCGCTCCACTCACAATTCGGTGGCCCAGACACCCAATCTTGAAGACCTGGGTATGGAGGCGGCGGGGCGTGATGCCTTCGAATCAGCAGGCATCGGACCGGAGGATGTACAGGTAGCGCTTCTGCACGACGCCTTCACCATCTCGGTACTGATCACGCTGGAGGCCCTTGCGTTTGCGCCGCCCGGTGGCGCGGGTCACTATCTGCGCGCAGGCCATGGCAGTTTGGGAGGGCGCTGTCCCCTCAATCCGCATGGCGGACTGCTGTCGCAGGCCCACATAGGCGGCATGCTGCATGTGACGGAGGCCGTACACCAATTGCGCGGTACGGCCGGTCGACGGCAAATACCCGGGGCCCGGAGGGCGGTGGTCAGTGGCAATGGCGGGGTGTTCTCCGTCTGTGGCGTGATGGTGATGGAGGCCTGAAGATGACCGCAGATCCCGGCTTACTTGCAGAGTTTGTGGCGCCCACTGAGGATTCCCGTCCCTTTTGGGACGGCTGCAAACGACAGGAACTGCTGCTGCAGCATTGCAGTGAATGCGGCCATGTTTTTTACTACGCCCGGCGCCTGTGCCCGGCGTGCGGCGGCACGCAGCTGTCTTGGAAGGCGGCCAGCGGCACCGGGACGGTCTATAGCTACAGCGAGGTTCATGTGGCGTTCCAGGGGCCGCACTGGCAGTCGCAACTGCCCTATTGCGTTGTCCTGATCGATCTGGACGAAGGCCCGCGCATGCTCAGCCGGTGGCTGGCGCCCAAGGGAGAAAGGCCCACCGTAGGCCAGCGCTCACGCGTGGCCTTCGTGAAAGTGGGAGACGCCACCGTACCCTTCTTCGCGCCAGAGGGAAAGCAGACATCATGACCGTGCATTGCACCCTGGAAGACCGGATCGCCCTGATAAGCCTGGACGATCCCGAGCGCCTCAACGCCCTGTCGGCCGCCCTGGTGCGCGACACCTTGGCTGCGGTGCAGTCGCTGCAGGGCCGGGATGTCCGCGCGCTGGTGGTGACGGGCCGGGGCCGCTTCTTCTGCGCAGGCGCCAACATTCATGATCTGCATGAGGGAGCCTGGCTCAGCGCTCAACCGCATGCCGACAATCCGGTGACCCTCTTTGAGGCGCTGGCCACACACCGGCTTCCGGTGATTGCCGCGCTCAATGGACCCGCCCTGGGTGGCGGCTTTGAACTGGCGCTCAGCTGTGACCTGCTCGTGATGGCCGATGACGCCTATCTGTGCACGCCGGAGCTGGGCTTGGGGGTGATTGCCAACACCGCCATGGCGCGGCTGCCCGCACTGGTGGGGCGGCGACGGGCCTTGGAGATCCTCTGCACACGACGCAAGATAAGTGCTCAGGAAGCGCTGGCCATCGGACTGGCCAATCAGACCGTGGCGGCCGATCAGGTGATCGCCCAAGCCCTGTCCCTGGCCCGTCGTATTACCGAGGGGGTTCCACCCGGCGCACTGGCGGCGGTCAAGCAAGGACTCGATCATCACCAGCCCACCGACTGGCAAGAGGTGCGCGAGTGCGTGAGCCGCTTGCCAACGGCTGAGTGGAAAGAGGGACTGTCGGCCTTTGCCGAGAAGCGCAAGCCAGACTACGAGGTGTTCTGGCAGGCTGAGAGGAGCTCGTGAGAGCCGCGCCCTCGCGGCGATTGATCGCGCCGGGGGCGGCGCTCCTACACGCCGGTTGACGGCCTTAATTGAATGGGTGGGAGCCGCGCCCTCTCGGCGATTGATCGCGCCGAGGGCGGCGCTCCTACGCGCCGGTTGACGGCCTTGATTGAATGGGTGGGAGCCGCGCCCTCGCGGCGATGGGC
>JBEIHE010000092.1:0-11511 GCA_040381515.1 Polaromonas sp. | reverse complement strand
TGTGTTGGCGGGCTACCCCGTCGTCGACGTGAAGGTCACCCTGCACTTCGGTTCGTACCACGATGTGGACTCCAACGAACTGGCGTTCAAGATGGCGGCCATTTTTGGCTTCAAAGAAGGCTGTAAGAAAGCGGGCCCCGTCATCCTCGAGCCCATGATGGCTGTGGAAGTCGAGACCCCGGAAGATTACGCCGGCAACGTGATGGGTGATCTGTCCTCACGCCGCGGCATGGTCCAGGGCATGGAGGACATGGTCGGCGGCGGCAAAGCCATCAAGGCCGAGGTGCCCCTGTCCGAAATGTTTGGTTACTCGACCACCCTGCGCTCCATGTCCCAGGGTCGCGCCACCTACACGATGGAATTCAAGCACTACTCGGAAGCCCCGCGTAACGTGTCTGAGGCCATCATGGCTTCGAGGGCCAAATAATAAGCAGCTGGCCCCGAGCCAATTTGCCCTGGCCTCTCTGATTAGTGAAGCGGTCTGCGATGCCGTGCCCCCCGTTGCCCGTGGCGGGGGAATCAGCAACAGCATGCAGACCTTAAACCTGTGACACGAGGCTTGTTCTTTTTGGAGTTTTAGAAATGGCAAAAGAGAAATTCACGCGGACCAAACCGCACGTCAACGTGGGCACGATTGGCCACGTGGACCATGGCAAGACCACCCTGACGGCGGCCATCACGACCATCCTGGCCTCCAAGTTTGGTGGCGAGGCCAAGGCCTATGACCAGATTGATGCGGCTCCGGAGGAGAAGGCGCGCGGCATCACCATCAACACTGCCCACGTGGAGTACGAGACGGCCAACCGGCACTATGCTCACGTGGACTGCCCTGGCCACGCCGACTATGTGAAGAACATGATCACCGGTGCGGCGCAGATGGACGGGGCGATTTTGGTGGTATCGGCCGCTGACGGTCCGATGCCGCAGACGCGCGAGCACATTTTGCTGGCCCGTCAGGTGGGCGTGCCCTACATCATCGTGTTCATGAACAAGTGCGACATGGTCGACGATGCCGAGCTGCTCGAGCTCGTTGAGATGGAAGTGCGCGAGCTGCTGAGCAAGTACGACTTTCCTGGCGACGACACGCCGATCGTCAAGGGCTCGGCCAAGCTGGCGATGGAAGGTGACAAGGGCGATCTGGGCGAGCAGGCGATCATGCGTCTGGCCGATGCGCTCGATAGCTACATTCCCACCCCTGAGCGTGCGGTGGATGGCACTTTCCTGATGCCGGTGGAGGACGTGTTCTCCATCTCCGGTCGCGGTACGGTGGTGACGGGCCGTATTGAGCGCGGTGTGATCAAGGTGGGCGAAGAGATCGAGATCGTGGGCATTGCTGACACCCAGAAGACCACCTGCACGGGCGTGGAGATGTTCAGGAAGCTGCTGGACCAGGGTCAGGCGGGGGACAACGTGGGTATTTTGCTGCGCGGCACCAAGCGCGAGGAAGTGCAGCGCGGCCAGGTGCTGTGCAAGCCCGGCTCGATCAAGCCGCACACGCACTTTACGGGCGAGATCTACGTGCTGAGCAAGGAAGAGGGAGGCCGTCACACGCCGTTCTTCAACAACTACCGTCCGCAGTTTTACTTCCGCACGACGGATGTGACCGGAGCCATTGAGTTGCCCGAGGGCAAGGAGATGGTGATGCCTGGTGACAACGTGTCGATCACGGTCAAGCTGATTGCGCCGATCGCGATGGAAGAGGGTCTGCGCTTTGCCATTCGCGAGGGCGGCCGTACCGTCGGCGCCGGCGTCGTGGCCAAGATCCACGCTTGACGGGTTCATAGGGGTATAGCTCAACTGGCAGAGCGTCGGTCTCCAAAACCGAAGGTTGGGGGTTCGATTCCCTCTGCCCCTGCCACCCGGCAACGGGTCGTAAATAGCGTGGCAACGAGCCCGCCGAAAGCCCTAAAGGCTTTGGCGGGCTTCGGTGTCTAAGGATTACCGGCAGTTCACACAGGATCTAAGGCTGATCATGGCCTCTACGGAAGTTGAAACAGTCAGCACACCGGCCGACAAGCTCAAGGTGGGGCTGGCCATTGCGCTGCTAGTTGCGGCCCTGGCTGCGTATTACCTTACGGCCAAGCAGGGCGTGTGGGTGCAATGGGGCTCTCTCATCGTCGGCTTGGTGGCCGCCGTCGGAGTCTTCCTGATTTCCGAGCCGGGCAAGCAATTGCTTGGGCTGGGGCGGGATTCGGCGCGCGAGGTGCGCAAGGTGGTCTGGCCCACCCGAAAAGAAGCGATCCAGATGACGCTGTATGTCTTCGGGTTCGTGGTGGTGATGGCGATCTTTTTGTGGCTGACTGACAAGACCCTCGAATGGGTGCTCTACGACCTCATCCTGGGATGGAAGAAATGACACAAGCTCCTACCGAAGTCGACGCGTCGGCTGTCAATGCCTATCAGCCTGCCCCCGGCATGCAGTGGTATGTGGTTCATGCCTACTCCGGCATGGAGAAGGCGGTCGAGCGCAATATCCTCGAGCGCATCAATCGCGCCGGCATGCAGGACAAGTTTGGCCGGTTTTTGGTGCCGACCGAAGAAGTGGTGGAGATCAAGAACGGCCAGAAGCGCACCACCGAGCGTCGTTTTTTCCCTGGCTATGTCCTGGTCGAGATGGTGATGGACGACGAGACCTGGCATTTGGTCAAGCACACCAACAAGGTCACCGGCTTTGTCGGGGGCGCCAAAAATCGCCCTGCGCCGATCTCTGAGGAAGAGGTCCGCAAGATCGTCGAGCAGATGCAGGTGGGTACCGACAAGCCGCGTCACAAGGTTGAATTCATGACCGGCGAATATGTGCGGGTCAAGGAAGGCCCCTTTGCTGACTTCAACGGCACCGTCGAGGAAGTCAATTACGAGAAGAACAAGGTGCGGGTTTCGGTCACGATTTTTGGTCGTGCCACCCCGGTCGAGCTGGAGTTCAGTCAGATCGAGAAGACTTAATGCCTGGGGAGGGCGTAGCCAACAGGCTGTGTCCTCTCCGGCTCAGGCGCAATGTCACTCGGCGCCTTAAAGAAGCAGAGCGGCACAACCCCCGGGGAGCCCGCGTTGATCGCAGGCGTTTGTACCCGTAAGGAGTAAGTCATGGCGAAGAAAATCGTCGGCTTCATCAAGCTGCAAGTGCCAGCTGGTAAGGCCAACCCGTCCCCCCCGATCGGCCCAGCCTTGGGTCAGCGCGGCCTGAACATCATGGAGTTCTGCAAGGCCTTCAATGCCCAGACCCAGGGTGTGGAGCCGGGCCTGCCTCTGCCGGTGGTGATCACCGCGTTCGCGGACAAGTCCTTCACTTTCATCATCAAGACGCCTCCGGCGACCACCTTGATCAAGAAGGCCATCAAGCTCGACAAAGGCTCTTCGACGCCGCATTCGGCCAAGGTCGGCAAGATCACCCGCGCTCAGCTCGAGGAGATTGCCAAGACCAAGATGAAGGACATGACTGCTGCCGATCTCGATGCTGCTGTGCGCACCATCGCTGGCTCGGCACGTTCGATGGGCGTTACCGTGGAGGGCGTGTGAAATGGCCAAGCTGACCAAAAAACAGAAAGCACAGGCCGGCAAGGTCGACAGCAACAAGCTCTACCCCATCGGGGATGCGCTGGCCATCGTCAAAGAGTGCGCCACTGCCAAGTTTGATGAGTCGATCGATATCGCGGTGCAGCTGGGCGTTGATGCCAAGAAATCTGATCAGGTGGTGCGTGGTGCGGTGGTGCTGCCCAATGGCACCGGCAAGACCAAGCGCGTAGCCGTGTTTGCCCAAGGCGCCAAGGCAGAAGAGGCCAAGGCCGCCGGCGCGGACATTGTGGGCATGGACGACCTGGCTGCCGAGGTCAAGGCGGGCAAGATGGACTTCGATGTGGTCATCGCCTCGCCCGACGCAATGCGCGTCGTCGGCACACTCGGTCAGGTGCTCGGTCCTCGTGGCCTGATGCCTAACCCCAAGGTGGGCACCGTGACTCCCGATGTAGCCACGGCGGTCAAGAATGCCAAGGCCGGTCAGGTGCAGTTCCGCGTTGACAAGGCCGGCATTGTGCACACCACCATTGGCCGTCGTTCCTTTGATACCGACAAGCTCAAGGGCAATCTGGCCGCGGTGGTCGATGCCCTGAACAAGGCAAAACCGGCTTCGAGCAAGGGTGTTTACCTGCGCAAGGTGGCTGTGTCGTCAACCATGGGTGTGGGCGTTCGCGTCGATACCCAATCCCTGCTGGGGTGAACAAGATCTGAAGGGGCTCGCAGGAGGCCCTTCCGATGTGGTGGGCTGTCGGCCGAAAGGCTGGCAGGTCATCCAAGACCGCTGGTGCATGCCCCGCAAGGGCTTGCTTAATCGACCAAGCCAGCGCAGATGGCGGTCCCGCTGCTAGAAGATTTTTGCAAGGAAATCCGAAACAGTTGGTCGCTGCAACCTAGGCGTGTCTTTCCTGTGAGAGCAGGGGACATATTTTTGAAGGAGTAGACCTTGAGTCTCAATCGCAGTGAGAAGCAGGCGGTCATCGATGAGGTGACAGCCCTCGCCGCAAAAGCTCAGACGCTCGTGATGGCGGAATACCGTGGCATCACGGTCGCTGACATGACCCGACTGCGCAGCCAAGCCCGCGAAAAAGGCGTGAACCTCAGTGTGTTGAAAAACACCCTGGCCCGCCGTGCGGTCACTGGCAGTGCATTTGAAGTCGTGTCCGACCAGATGACCGGCCCGCTCATTTATGGCTTTTCCACCGATGCGGTCGCTGCCGCCAAGGTGGTCAGCGACTTCGCCAAGACCAACGACAAGTTGGTCATTCGTGGCGGTGCATTTGCTGGCAAGGCCCTCGATGTCAATGGCGTCAAGCAACTGGCCAACATTCCTTCCAAGGAAGTGTTGCTGTCTCAGTTGTGCGGCTTGCTCAAGTCGCCGATCTCCCGTACCGCAGTGGTGCTGGGTGCGTTGGCGGCCAAGAAAGGCGAAGCGGCTGCCGCCTGATCGGCAGCCCCCGTGTTCAACCTCAATTTGTTTTGGATTTAGGAAATCAAAATGGCATTCGATAAAGACGCATTCCTGACCGCGCTCGACAGCATGACGGTCCTCGAACTCAACGACCTGGTCAAGGCCATCGAAGAGAAATTTGGTGTCAGCGCAGCTGCCATGGCTGCCCCTGCTGCGGCCGGTGGCGGTGGTGGCGGCGGCGCCGCTGCAGTCGAAGAGAAGACCGAGTTCACCGTGGTGCTGACCGAGGCCGGCTCCAACAAGGTGGCGGTCATCAAGGCCGTGCGCGAAATCACGGGCCTGGGTCTCAAAGAAGCCAAGGATCTGGTCGATGGCGCCCCCAAGCCGGTCAAGGAAGGCGCGCCCAAGGCCGACGCCGAGGCTGCCAAGAAGAAGCTCGAAGAGGCTGGCGCCAAGGTCGAGCTCAAGTGATTGGGCGCCGGCTCTGCCGGCTCCTTCGGGCCTCAGTTTCGGTCGGTTACCGGTCAGAACGTGGCGCTCAGGGGGCAGCGGCAGATCCGGCCTGAGATGGGCTGGCCCAAGGGCCGGCCCGGTGCGCTTTCAGAGCGCACTTGAAAAACGGTCCTGCGACCGCCGTCTTTCAAGTGTCTTCTGAATCCGACTGCAGAGGGCGCCTTGGTTCGGGCGATGTGCAAGGCATCGCCGTCCGCCATTGGTTGGTAGTGGCCAACCACCAAGTCTGAGCGCGGCGTGGGTGTGCCGCCGCTCAAGACAGTCGCCAGAGCACTGACCGTTTTTACTCGTCTTTCCAAGCGGAGAACTCATGGCCTACTCCTTCACTGAGCGCAAACGCATACGCAAGAGCTTCGGCAATCGCGAGAGCGTCTTGGCAGTTCCTTACATGTTGCAGATGCAGAAAGACGCCTATACCGCCTTTCTGCAGGCAGACCGTTCGCCCCAGAAACGCCAGCCCGAGGGCCTGCAGGCTGCGTTTGAGAACGCCTTTCCCATCGTGTCGCACAACGGCTTTGTCGAGATGAAGTTTCTCGAATACAACCTGGCCAAGCCTGCCTTCGATGTGCGCGAGTGCCAGACGCGTGGCCTGACCTTTGCGTCGGCTGTGCGCGCCAAGGTTCAACTCATCATTTATGACCGCGAATCTTCCACGCCGCAGTCCAAGGTGGTCAAGGAAGTCAAGGAGCAAGAGGTTTACATGGGCGAAGTGCCGCTCATGACCGACAAGGGCTCTTTTGTGATCAACGGCACCGAGCGAGTCATTGTGTCTCAGCTGCATCGCTCGCCAGGCGTGTTCTTCGAACACGACAAGGGCAAGACCCACAGCTCGGGCAAGTTGCTGTTTTCCGCGCGCATCATTCCCTACCGCGGCTCCTGGCTCGACTTTGAGTTCGACCCCAAAGACATCCTCTACTTCCGCGTGGACCGCCGTCGCAAGATGCCGGTCACCATTTTGCTCAAGGCGATCGGCCTGAACACAGAGTCCATCCTAGCCAATTTCTTTGTGTTCGATAACTTCCGCCTGATGGACAGTGGCGCTCAAATGGACTTCGTGGCCGAGCGCATGCGCGGCGAAGTCGCCCGTTTTGACATCACCGACAAGTCGGGCAAAGTCATCGTCGCCAAGGACAAGCGCATCACCGCGCGCCACACCCGTGAGCTCGAGCAGTCCGGCACCTCGTCCATTAGCGTGCCGGAAGACTTCCTCATCGGCCGTGTGGTGGCCCGCAACATGGTCGATCCGGAGACGGGTGAGATCATTGCCAAGGCCAACGACGAGATCACTGAGGCCCTGCTCAAGAAGCTGCGTACCGCAGGCGTGCTTGACCTGCAGGTGCTCTACACCAACGAACTTGATCAGGGCGCTTACATCAGCCAGACCCTGCGCATGGATGAGACGGCAGATGAGTTTGCCGCTCGCGTGGCGATCTACCGCATGATGCGCCCTGGCGAGCCGCCCACCGAGGACGCGGTCCAGGCCCTGTTCCAGCGCCTGTTCTACAACCCCGACACCTATGACCTCTCGCGCGTCGGGCGCATGAAGTTCAACGCCCGCGTCGGTCGTGCAGAGTCCACAGGCGCCATGGTGCTGAGCAACGACGATATCCTGGCCGTGGTCAAGATCCTGGTCGATCTGCGCAACGGCAAGGGCCAGGTCGACGACATCGATCACCTGGGTAACCGCCGGGTGCGCTGCGTCGGCGAACTGGCTGAGAACCAATTCCGCACCGGTCTGGCCCGTATCGAGAAAGCAGTGAAGGAGCGCTTGGGGCAGGCCGAGCAGGAGCCGCTCATGCCGCACGACCTGATCAACTCCAAGCCCATTTCTGCGGCGCTCAAGGAGTTCTTTGGCGCCTCGCAGCTTTCGCAGTTCATGGACCAGACCAACCCTCTGGCCGAGATCACCCACAAGCGCCGCGTGTCTGCCCTCGGCCCGGGTGGCCTGACCCGCGAGCGCGCTGGCTTTGAAGTGCGCGATGTGCACGTCACCCACTACGGCCGCGTCTGCCCGATCGAAACGCCGGAAGGTCCGAATATCGGCCTGATCAATTCGCTGGCCCTCTACGCCCGACTGAACGAATACGGCTTCATTGAGACCCCATACCGTCGCGTGGTGGACGGCAAGGTGACGATGGACATCGACTACCTGTCGGCCATCGAAGAGGGCAAGTATGTGATCGCCCAAGCCAATGCGGCCCTCGACAAGGAAGGTCGCCTCACCGGAGACCTGGTGTCGGCCCGTGAGAACGGCGAGTCCATCCTGTGCGGTGCCGAACGGGTGCAGTACATGGATGTCTCGCCGGCCCAGATTGTCTCGGTGGCCGCTTCCCTGGTGCCCTTCCTGGAGCACGATGATGCCAACCGCGCGCTCATGGGCGCCAACATGTCGCGTCAGGCTGTGCCTGTGCTGCGCCCGGAGAAGCCTCTGGTGGGCACCGGTATCGAGCGCGTGGCTGCGATCGATTCGGGCACCGTGGTCACCGCACGCCGCGGTGGGGTGGTTGACTATGTCGATGCCACCCGCATCGTGGTCCGCGTCAATGACAGCGAGGCAGTGGCCGGCGAAGTGGGCGTGGACATCTACAACCTGATCAAGTACCAGCGCTCCAACCAGAACACCAATATCCATCAGCGTCCGATCGTCAAGCGCGGTGACAAGCTGGCCAGCGGAGATGTGATCGCTGACGGAGCCTCCACCGATCTCGGTGAGATCGCCATCGGCCAGAACATGCTGATCGCCTTCATGCCCTGGAATGGCTACAACTTCGAGGACTCCATCCTGATTTCTGAGCGCGTGGTGGCTGAAGACCGTTACACCTCGATCCATATCGAGGAACTGGTGGTCATGGCTCGCGACACCAAGCTCGGTCCCGAGGAGATCACCCGCGACATTCCCAACCTGTCGGAGCAGCAGCTCAATCGCCTGGACGAGTCGGGGATCATCTATGTGGGCGCCGAAGTGCAGCCAGGCGACACTCTGGTGGGCAAGGTCACGCCCAAGGGCGAGACCACGCTGACCCCCGAGGAAAAGCTGCTGCGTGCCATCTTTGGCGAGAAGGCCTCCGATGTGAAGGACACCTCGCTGCGCGTCAGCCAGGGCTCGCAGGGCACCGTCATTGATGTGCAGGTCTTCACCCGCGAAGGCATCACCCGTGACAAGCGGGCCCAGCAGATCATTGACGACGAACTCAAGCGCTATCGCCTGGACCTGAACGACCAGTTGCGCATCGTCGAAGCGGACGCGTTCGACCGTATCGAGAAGCTGCTGGTCGGAAAGGCGGCCAATGGCGGGCCGAAAAAGCTGGCCAAGGGCAGCACCATCGACAAGGCCTATCTGGCCGAGGTCGAGAAGTACCACTGGTTCGACATCCGTCCGGCCGACGAGGACGTGGCTGCGCAATTGGAGTCGATCAAGAACTCCATGGAGCAGACGCGCCACAGCTTTGACCTGGCTTTTGAAGAAAAGCGCAAAAAGCTCACCCAGGGTGACGAATTGCCGGCCGGTGTGCTCAAGATGGTCAAGGTCTACCTGGCCGTCAAGCGCCGTCTGCAGCCGGGCGACAAGATGGCCGGCCGTCATGGCAACAAGGGCGTGGTCTCCAAGATCGTTCCGGTCGAGGACATGCCCTATATGGCCGATGGCACGCCTTGCGACATCGTGCTCAACCCCCTGGGCGTCCCCTCCCGCATGAATGTGGGGCAGGTGCTTGAAGTCCATCTGGGCTGGGCTGCCAAGGGTATCGGCCAGCGCATCGGTGACATGCTGCAGGCCCATACCAAGGCGGCCGAGTTGCGCAGCTTTATCGATGGCATCTACAACAAGGCCGGTCGTGCGGAGGCGCTGGGCAAGCTCAGTGATGCGCAGATTCTTGAGATGGCCGGCAACCTCAAGGACGGCGTGCCCTTTGCCACCCCCGTGTTCGATGGCGCCTCTGAGGCCGACATCATGAACATGCTGCAGGTGGCCTACCCGGACGGCGTGGCTGCGGCCAAGGGCCTGACCGCCTCGCGCACCCAGGCGCAACTCTACGACGGCCGCACCGGCGACAAGTTTGAGCGCACCACCACCGTGGGCTATATGCACTTCCTCAAACTGCACCACCTGGTCGACGACAAGATGCACGCCCGCTCCACCGGCCCGTACAGCCTGGTGACCCAGCAGCCGCTGGGGGGCAAGGCCCAGTTCGGCGGCCAGCGCTTTGGCGAGATGGAGGTCTGGGCGCTGGAGGCCTACGGTGCCTCTTATGTGCTGCAGGAAATGCTGACGGTCAAGTCCGACGATGTGCAGGGCCGCACCAAGGTGTACGAGTCCATCGTCAAAGGCGAGCACGCGATTTCGGCGGGCATGCCCGAATCGTTCAACGTGCTGGTCAAGGAGATCCGTTCGCTGGGCATCGACATTGAGCTCGAGCGCAACTGAAACATTCGAACAGACAAGGATTTAAACCATGAAATCGCTACTGGACCTGTTCAAGCAGTTCACCCCCGATGAGCATTTCGATGCCATCAAGATCGGCCTGGCCTCTCCCGAGAAGATCCGTTCCTGGTCGTTCGGCGAGGTGAAAAAGCCCGAGACCATCAACTACCGGACCTTCAAGCCCGAGCGTGACGGTCTCTTCTGCGCCAAGATCTTCGGCCCCATCAAGGACTACGAGTGCTTGTGCGGCAAGTACAAGCGCCTCAAGCATCGCGGTGTGATCTGCGAGAAGTGCGGCGTTGAAGTCACGCAGACCAAGGTGCGCCGCGAGCGTATGGGTCATATCGACCTGGCCGCGCCCTGCGCCCACATCTGGTTCCTCAAGTCCCTGCCCAGCCGTTTGGGCCTGGTGCTGGACATGACCCTGCGCGATATCGAGCGGGTCTTGTACTTTGAAGCCTATGTCGTCACCGACCCTGGCATGACCCCGCTCAAGAAGTTTGCCATCATGTCCGAGGACGACTTCGATGCCAAGCGCAAGGAGTATGGCGACGAGTTCGAGGCCAAGATGGGGGCCGAGGGCATCAAGGACTTGCTCGAAGGCCTGGACCTTGATGTCGAGATCGACAAGCTGCGCAACGACCTCACCGGCTCGGAGCTCAAGATCAAGAAGAACGCCAAGCGTCTGAAGCTGATGGAGGCTTTCAAGAAGTCGGGCATCAAGCCCAACTGGATGGTCATGGAAGTGCTGCCGGTGCTGCCGCCCGATCTGCGTCCGCTGGTGCCGCTCGATGGCGGGCGCTTTGCCACTTCGGACCTCAACGACCTGTACCGCCGCGTCATCAACCGCAACAGCCGTCTGCGTCGTCTGCTTGAACTCAAGGCGCCAGAGATCATTGCGCGCAACGAAAAGCGCATGTTGCAGGAGGCGGTCGACAGCCTGCTGGACAACGGCCGCCGTGGCAAGGCCATGACGGGTGCCAACAAGCGCGCACTCAAGTCCCTGGCCGACATGATCAAGGGCAAGAGCGGCCGTTTCCGTCAGAACCTGCTGGGCAAGCGCGTGGATTACTCGGGCCGTTCGGTCATCACCGTAGGCCCGACTCTCAAGCTGCATCAGTGCGGCCTGCCCAAGTTGATGGCCCTGGAACTGTTCAAGCCCTTCATCTTCTCGCGCCTGGAAGCCATGGGCATCGCCACGACCATCAAGGCGGCCAAGAAGGAAGTCGAATCCGGCACGCCGGTGGTCTGGGACATCCTGGAAGAGGTCATCAAGGAGCACCCGGTCCTTCTGAACCGCGCGCCGACCCTGCACCGCCTGGGCATCCAGGCCTTCGAGCCGATCCTGATCGAAGGCAAGGCGATCCAGCTGCACCCGCTGGTCTGTGCGGCGTTCAACGCCGACTTCGACGGCGACCAGATGGCCGTTCACGTTCCGCTGTCGGTCGAAGCGCAGATGGAGGCCCGCACCCTGATGCTGGCTTCGAACAACGTGCTGTTCCCGGCCAACGGCGAGCCCTCCATCGTGCCGTCACAGGACGTGGTGCTCGGTCTGTACTACACCACCCGCGAGCGCATCAACGGCAAGGGTGAAGGCCTGATCTTCTCCGACGTCGGCGAGGTGCAGCGCGCCTTCGACGGTGGCGAGGTGGAGCTC
>JBEIHE010000091.1:0-11574 GCA_040381515.1 Polaromonas sp. | reverse complement strand
CCGCCCTCAAGGCCGGTGATCATCCAGTCGCCTTCCACCTGGGCCGGAACGATCCAGAAGTAACCGCGCGAGAACTCGTGCGAGACGGTCTCGTCGGGCTCCCAATCGCCCATGGTGAAGGCATGAGAGACCACCCGGGTACCGGGCCTCATTTTCAGAATGGTCGGACGCAAGCGCAGATTCAGATCAGGCAACAGATACAGCGTGACCACGTTGGCCGAGCTGAAGTTCTCCTGGAAGATGTCGCCGGTGATGATGCGCACCTTGTCGCTCACGCCCGCCTCGCGCACGCGGCAACGGGCATAGTCAGCCATCTTGGGGTTGTATTCAATGCCTGTGGACTGAGCGCCGAATTTGCGCGCTGCCGTGATGGCAATGATGCCGTCACCCGCACCCAGGTCAAACAAACGGTCCTGGGCGGTCACCTTGGCCGCAGTGAGCATCTTGTCGATCAAGCCTTCAGGCGTGGGAATCCAGATCACATCCTTGCCGGCCTGGCCGCGAGTGGGCGCCAGGTCCTTGCAGGGATCAGCCCAGGCAGAACTCAGGGCGAAAAAGCCGGCCAACAAGCCAAGCATCAACTGACGGGTAGCGATCACGTTCGACTCCTGTTGGAAAAATTGTGAAAAGGCTCGACCTCGAGGCCTAAACCCTAGGCAAATTGTGCCACCGCGCAATTTAAAAGATATCGAGCGGCCTACAAAGCCCCCGAAGCGGGTTCTGGGGCGAAAGGGCTAGGGACTAACCCTTGATTCCGCAGTCTGCGGTGCGGCAAAAGCCGCTGGTACGGTCGGTACGAGCCAGGCCTGCGCCCCTAGTAGGTTTCCAAATGCAGCCGGCCTTCATTTTTCAAGCGAGCACCCAGGGCCGACCAGTCAAGACCGGCCTGCTGGGCCACATCGCGCAGAGCCAGCACCACGCCCTCTTCCATGCTTTTGAGGCCGCACACATAGAAGTAAGTGCCCGGATCCTGCAGCGCCTGCGCCAAATCGGCCGCTCGCTCGCGCATGAGGTCCTGCACATAACGCTTGGGTTGGCCCGGGGTGCGCGAAAACGCGAAATGGATTTCAATGAAATCCTTGGGCAGGTTCTGCAGGGGGCCAAAGTAAGGCAGTTCCTCCTGCGTACGCGCACCAAAAAAGAGCGTGAGCTTGCCCCCCTCGAACTTGCCTGAGCCACGCAAGCGGCGGCGCCATTCGGTCATGGCGCGCATCGGGGCCGATCCGGTGCCGGTGCAGATCATGACGATGCTCGAGCGAGGATGGTTGGGCATGAGAAAGCTGCTGCCGAAGGGGCCAACCACCTCCACCTGCTGACCCACCTGCAAATCACAAAGGAAATTGGAAGCCACACCGCGCACAGGTTTGCCCTGATGGTCTTCAAGCACCCGCTTGACGGTCAGCGACAGGTTGTTATGACCGGGACGCTCGCCATTGCGAGGGCTGGCCACTGAATACTGGCGTGGATGATGAGGCCGTCCACTGGCATCGAGGCCCGGGGGAATGATGCCGATCGACTGTCCTTCGAGCACCGGGAAAGGCATGGAGCCAAAGTCGAGCACGATATGGTGGGTGTCGTAGTCCTGCTGACCTGGACGTTTACCGACTTCGGTCACGCGCAGATTACCGACGACGGTAGCCGTCAGACTCTTGACGGCTGCCTTGGGGCCGTAGAGGTTGGTGTAGGCATGCGCTGCCGACCAAGGCGGTACGGTGGCTCCGTATTGAGCTGAGTTGAAAGGAGCGGTCTGCGTGGGCAACCCCACAGAAGAGAGCGAAGGAGCAGCCGCCGCCTCGTCGGCAACGGCAGGCTGAGCCGCAGAAACGACGCCGTACTGCGAAAGCTCCTCAGTGTTGAGCTCCGCTGGCAAACTCTCCCAACCGAGTTGCTCTTCCACGCTGTAAGCCCGCACTTTTGGCATCTGCCGCCAATTGTCGATCGAGCCCGTGGGACAGGGAGGCACGCAGGCCATGCAGAGATTGCACTTGTCTGCGTCGACCACATAGTTGCGCGAATCATGGGTGATGGCCCCGACCGGGCAAGTGGCCTCGCAGGTGTTGCAACGAATGCAGATCTCCGGATCAATCAGGTGCTGCTGTATGAGGGCCGATTCCATGGGGGCATTCATGCCGAGTCTCCGAAATTTTTATGCGAGCCGAATTTTTTCAAAGAACTTTCAAGCTTGGCGCGATCCGATCGCCGCGAGGGCGCGGCTCCCACAGGCTCCGATGCAAGACCGACCAAAGTCCGAAGCAGCTCTGTAGGAGCGCCGCCCTCGGCGCGATCGGATCGCTGTAGGAGCGCCGCCCCCGGCGCGATGGCGGCGCTCTCAGTTAAAGCGCACGTATTCAAAGTCAACCGGCTGGCGATTGATGCCAATGACCGGCGGGGCGATCCAGTTGGCAAACTTGCCCGGCTCGACCACCCGGCCCATCAAACTGGCCACATAGGCACGATCGGCAGCCGAAGGCAGCCATTCGTCCACGCGGGCTTTCCACTCGGCTTCGCTGATCACCTGACCTTCAGGATTGACCTTTACGCCCGCCAGTGCGCCGATGTTGCGGTGGAAGGCCTTGTGCGGCGCCTTGAAGCGAAAGCCGATACCGGCCTTGTCGAGAATCTTGTTCCAGCGCTCGACGCCGGCAATGGAGTCCTTGATGTAGTCATCGCGCAGCACTTCATTGAGCGCATTGAGCATCGGCACTTCCTTTTCTGCCAGCTGACCGTTGCGCACTTCGAGCACGCGGTAGGTCTGACCCTTGAGCACATGGTCATCGGCTCGCTTGCCTTCCTCGTAGCGACCCTTAAGACCGGTGGAATAGAAGGTGGCGGCATTGCTCGATTCGTCGGCGCCAAACAGATCGATGGTGACGCTGAAGTGAAAGTTGATGTACCGCTGGATGGTGGGCAGGTCGATCACACCGGCGGCGCGCAGCTTGGCCACATCGTCGGTCTTGAGCTCGTTCATCATCTGCGCCGTGCGGGTGATGACGCGGCCCACGCCCGATTCCCCGACAAACATGTGATGCGCCTCCTCGGTGAGCATGAACTTGGTCGTGCGGGCCAGCGGATCAAAGCTCGATTCGGCCAGCGCACAGAGCTGAAACTTGCCGTCGCGGTCGGTGAAGTAGGTGAACATGAAGAAGCTCAGCCAGTCGGGCGTGGCTTCATTGAAGGCCTGCAAAATGCGCGGGTTGTCTTCCTGGCCCGAGCGGCGCTCAAGCAGCGCTTCGGCCTCCTCGCGGCCATCGCGACCAAAGTACTTGTGCAGCAGATAGACCATGGCCCACAGATGCCGGCCTTCTTCCACATTGACCTGAAACAGATTGCGCAGGTCGTACTGGCTGGGAGCTGTCAATCCCAGATGGCGTTGCTGCTCGACCGATGCGGGCTCGGTATCGCCCTGGGTCACGATGATGCGGCGCAGATTGGCGCGGTATTCGCCAGGCACGTCTTGCCAGGCGGCCTCACCCTTGTGGTCACCAAAATGGATCTTGCGGTCCTGCTCGCCGGGATTGAGGAAGATGCCCCAGCGGTAGTCGGGCATCTTGACATGGCCGAACTGAGCCCAGCCCTGAGGGTCGACACTGACGGCGGTGCGCAGATAGACATCAAAGTTCTGCGAGCCGTCCGGACCCATGTCCTGCCACCACGAGAGGTAGTTGGGCTGCCAGTGCTCAAGCGCACGCTGCAAGGTGCGGTCTTCGCTGAGGTTGACATTGTTCGGAATCTTTTCGCTGTAGTTGATGCTGGACATGAGGGTCTCCAAAACGAGGCGGGTTCCGGTGGTGAGGGTTCGGTTACAGCGTTCCACCTAAGCTACGCTGCACAACGTTGGAGGCTGGGCGCAACCGGCGCCCCAGCCAATTCAGCTCTTAGACACGGTTCCAATCGAAGGCGGCCTTGTCGCCCTTGCCGTAGACCTTGAGCGCGCCCTTCTCGCCGACGGCGTTGGGACGCTGAAAGATCCAGTTCTGCCAGGCGGTCAGTCGCCCAAAAACGCGGGTGATCATGTTCTCTTTGCCATTAAAGCGCAGGTTGGCTTCCAGGCCGGTGAGCGAGTCGGGCGACATCGACACGCGCTCCTCGATGGCCAGGCGGGTCTCATCGGCCCAGTCGATGTCGTCGGGATTGGCCGTCACCAGGCCCACCGCATAGGCGGCATCGGCATCGAGCATCTTGCCGGCCTGGGTACGCACTGCATCGAGGGCAGGCGCTTCGTCGTAGAAGCGCCGAGCCAGACGGCTCTGGCCGGTGGCCATGGGCAGAAGGCCGAAATTGAGCTCGCCGACCGAAATCGTCGGAGCCTGAGCCGCATCATCGGGCAAGGCCAGCATGTAACTGCGATCGCAAGCCAGGGCCAACTCGAGGTAACTGCCAACAAAGCAGGAACCGGGCTCAATGAGTGCAAACAGGCTGCGCGAGGAGACGTCAAGGCGGCTGAAGGTGCGGCGCAGATAGCCGATCACCTCACGCACCAGCCAATGGTCGCGATGGGCCATCAAGAAAGCATCCATGGCCAGCACGGCCTGGCTGTCGCCAGAGGTCTTGATCAGCCAGAGGCCGATGTCGAGCTCATTGGTGCGCATGTGCAGGATGGCGTCTTCAAGTTCGCGAGCCAGGGCCAGCGGGAACCACTGGTCCCCCAGGGCTTCGACCGCCGCCATGTCGGCCGGCTGGGCGCCGCTGGGGCTCTTGACCACAAAGGTGGCCAGGCGTTTGGCGCGGTCTATCTCCACCGACACATGGCGGTAGCGAAGGGCATCGGCCTCCAAGGTGCGCTCGAGCCGGGTCAACAGAGTTGGCTTGGCGCTGTCAGGACGAGCGCTCTTGGCCGCCAGGGCCATCGCACGGGCCCTCACGCGCTCACCGAAGACGGCGGGCTTGGCCACCTCGTCGACCAGGCGCCATTCCACCGCCTTCTGACCACGGACGCCCTCAACGCTGGTGCAGAAGATGTCGGCCAGATCGTGACGCACCTTGCGCTTGTCGGTCACCCGGGTCAAGCCACCGGTACCGGGCAATACACCCAGCAGCGGCACCTCGGGCAGACTGACCGCACTGGAGCGGTCATCGACCAGCACAACTTCATCGCAGGCCAGCGCCAGTTCATAGCCACCGCCCGCACAGGCGCCGTTGACGGCAGCCAGGAACTTGAGGCCTTCGTGCGCGGAAGAGTCCTCCAGGCCGTTGCGGGTCTCGTTGGTGAACTTGCAGAAGTTGACCTTCCAGGCATGGCTGGAGACACCCAGCATGAAGATATTGGCGCCGGAGCAAAACACCTTGTCCTTGGCGCTGCTCACCACCACGGTCTTGACTTCTGGATGCTCAAAGCGAATGCGGTTGACCGCATCGTTGAGTTCGATGTCCACACCCAGGTCGTAAGAGTTGAGCTTGAGCTTGTAGCCTGGACGCAAGCCTGCGTTCTCGTCGATGTCGATCTTGAGAGTGGCGATCGGACCTTCAAAGCCGAGCTTGACGTGGCGGTACTGATCAGGCTGGGTGCGATAGTCAACGATTGGGGCGCTGGTGGTCTGGTTCATGGTTGTCTCTTGGTCGGTCTGATTTGAGGTGCGGTGGGACTTGCGTTGAGGGCGAAGAAAGATGCATTTCCCGCCGAATGACAAGCATCATAATGCACATAAAATCAGGCGTCAAGCATTTTTTTGCATATTTTTTGTCGATCCAAAGAGGGAGCTCAGGCAGGCAGCTGCAAAGCCTGACGAACCATCTGCCGCAACATCAGAAAGGTCTGCTGCAGGGGCTGAGCGCTGGTATTGAGATGCATCTGGGCCTTGGAATACAAGGCCGCACGACCCGCCAGAATGCCGCGCAGGTCTTCCATGGCCTCTTTGCTGGCCGCCATGGGCCGCAGGTCACCCTGCGCCTGCACGCGCTTCATGTGATCCTCAGGATCGGCCTGCAACCAGACGGTGGTGCAGTGGGTCAGCAGTTGGTTGAAGGTGGCCAGATCGGACACCAGACCGCCGGGCGTGGCAATCACGGCCTCGGGGTAGATTTGTATTGCCTCTTCCAGGGCCCTGCGCTCGTAGCGGCGGTAAGCGTTTTGCCCATAGAGGGCCTGGATCTCGGAGACACTGCAGCCGGCAAACTTTTCAATCTCGCGGCTCAATTCCACGAAGGGAAAACCCAAATCGTCAGCCAGCAGTTGGCCCAGAGTCGACTTGCCCGCCCCGCGCAAGCCGACCAAGGCCACGCAGGAGCGGTGGCTCTGCGAAGCCCCACCGGTGCCCAGCAGCTCGCCGATGGCCGTGCGAACCCGACGCAGATCGGCCTCCTCACGACCCTGAAGCAATTCCCGAATCAGAAGCCATTCTGCAGAAGAAGTGCTTACATCCCCTATCAGTTCAGCCAGGGGACACTGAAGGGCTCCTGCCACCTGCTGCAACACGAGAATGGACGCATTGCCCTCGCCGTACTCGAGGTTGGCCAGGTGTCGCTCGGAAACCTCAGCTGCCTGGGAAAGCGCCTTTCGCGTCATACCCCGCCTGGAGCGCAGGGACCGGACCCGCTCCCCCAAGGCGACGAGAAAAGGATTCTTTTCGGCAGCCCCAACTGGAGCCTCGCCGCTCCGATTGGGATCAGAGTCATTTACTGGGGTTAACCCTGATTTTTGCAATATAGTGCTTGACACGGGGTATTCACGGATTTATCGTTGAGACGCGCACAATAATTCATATTAACGAACTTGGCAAGCGCCTTCTCGCGCAGCAGAGTTCAGCCACACGGGAGACCCCATGACCCCAGAACAATTGCGGCAAGACCTTGCCGAGCTGACCGCAGAGCTAGCCGGCCGCCCCCTGGACGGCGAACTCGACCGTTGGCTCAATGCCGAACACGGTCCCTCCAGTGCCCGCTATGCCCGACTGCGCGCCGCTTGCGAGGCCGGCGTGGCCCAAGGCTGGCTGGCCAATCGGGAAGGCGGAGGGCTGAAATACGGACGCATCTTCAAGCCGGCCGACGACCTGCACGGCTTCTCGGTGGATGTGGTGGACATGCAAGACATGGCGGGTCCTCACCACGTGCATCCGCTCGGAGAGATCGACCTGATCATGCCGATGGACCCCCAAGCCCGCTTTGATGACCGGCCTGCCGGTTGGCTGGTCTGCCCACCAGGCAGCGCCCACTGCCCCACCGTCAGCCAGGGCCGCGCACTGGTGCTGTACCTGCTGCCTCAAGGCCGAATCGACTTTACCGGACAACCCAGCCCTTAAGGCCACAGGCCTGGCCGGACCGCCTCGCGGCACCCACCCCCATCCAGAAAGATCCTGATGACCGAATTACTTCCCAACTATCTGTCCGGCCGCTGGCAACTCGGCAAAGGGACGGGCACCGTGCTGCTCGACCCGGTGCTGGGCACCGAGCTGGTGCGAGTGGATGCCACAGACATGGATCTGGGCGCTGCCTTTGGCTACGCCCGGGAAACCGGTGGAGGCGCACTGCGCGCCCTGTCCTACCGACAGCGGGCCGACCTGTTGGCCCAGGCTCTGCAGGTCATGCAGGGCCAGCGCGAGGCCTACTACGAGATCGCGCAAGCCAACAGCGGGACCGTCAGAAACGATTCGGCAGTGGACATCGATGGCGCGCTCTTCACCTTGGGACAGTACGCCAAGATGGGCCAGACCCTGGGCGAGCGCCGGCACTTGCTCGATGGCGAGGCGGTACGGCTGGGCAAGGATCCCCTGTTCCAGTCACAGCATGTACAGGTCCCCACTCGCGGCCTGGCCTTGTTCATCAACGCTTTCAACTTTCCAGCCTGGGGGCTGTGGGAAAAAGCCGCGCCGGCCCTGCTCTCGGGCGTGCCGGTGATCGTCAAGCCCGCCACGTCAACAGCCTGGCTGACGCAGCGCATGGTCAAGGATGTGATCGATGCGGGCGTGCTGCCGGCCGGGGCCTTGTCGGTTATCTGCGGCTCTTCTCAAGGTCTGCTCGAACAATTGCAGCCCCTGGACGTGCTTTCGTTTACAGGCTCGGCCGACACCGCCGAGTTGATTCGGTCGCATCCGGCAGTCACACGCCGATCGGTGCGGGTGAACATCGAGGCGGACAGCCTGAACTCGGCTCTCCTGCTGCCTGGCTCCAGCACGGCAGCGGTGGACCTGCTGGTCAAAGAGGTGGCCCGCGAGATGACCGTCAAGTCAGGGCAAAAATGCACCGCCATCCGGCGCGTGTTGGTCCCCCAAGCGCAGGCGGCGGAGATTGCTGCAGCCCTGAGCGCACGGCTGGCCAAGACCACCGTAGGCAATCCGCGCGATGAATCCGTACGGATGGGCGCACTGGTCAGCCGGGCGCAACTCAAGTCGGTACAGGAGGGTCTGAGCCTGCTCAGATCGCAGGCCCAGGTGCTGCACGATGGCGCCTCGCATGCACTGATCAAGGCCGATCCGGCCCTGGCCTGCTGCGTGGGTCCGACCCTGCTCGGACTCAAAGACGCCTCGGCCAGCGATGCGGCGGATCTCGTGCACGATCATGAGGTCTTCGGTCCGGTGGCCACCTTGGTGCCGTATCGCGATCAGGCCCACGCCCTGGACCTGATTCGGCGAGGCCAAGGCTCACTGGTGGCCTCGATCTACGGCGATCAAGCGGAGGATCTGGCCGGTGTGGCCGTGGAACTGTCGGACAGCCACGGCCGGGTGCATGTCATCAGCCCAGATGTGACGAGCTTGCACACCGGCCACGGCAATGTCATGCCCCAGTCCTTGCATGGAGGCCCGGGTCGGGCCGGAGGCGGCGAGGAGCTCGGTGGCCTGCGGGCGCTGAATTTTTATCACCGCCGCACCGCCATCCAGGCCAGCACGGCCGTGCTGCAGCCGCTGCAGGCGCCCGCAGCCGCCTCGCCCCTGGCGACCTGAACAGACCGAGGAGAACTCCCATGACCGACGCTTTGCGCCACCAGGCTTCCCTGCCGCCCCCTTCGCCAGGCCCTCGCTTCAATTTCGCGCAGCATCTGATCGACCTGAGCGCAGGCCGGCCCGACAAAGTGGCCTATGTGGACGATGCGGGCACGCTGAGCTACGGTCAGCTGGCTCAAAGGGTCAGGCGCCTGGCCGGTGCACTGCAGGCTCTGGGCATCCGACGTGAAGAACGGGTGCTGCTGCTGATGCACGACAGCAGTGACTGGGTCGTGAGCTTTCTGGGCGCCCTGTACGCCGGGGTGGTGCCGGTGGCCGTCAACACCCTGCTCACCCCCGATGACTACGCCTACATGCTGCAAAACAGTCGTTCGCAAGCGGTGCTGGTCTCGGGCGCCCTGCTGCCGACGCTGCGACAGGCCCTGGCCCTAGGCGGACATGAGGTGCGGCACCTGGTGGTCTCGCGGCCTGGCGGCGAGATCGATTCGGATGCGAGCGAGTTCGAGTCCCTGCTGATCCGGAGCGCCCCCCTGACCGCATGCGCGCCCACAGGCCCGGATGACCCGGGTTTCTGGCTCTACTCCTCCGGCTCCACCGGCCGACCCAAAGGAACTGCGCACACCCATGCCAACCCGTACTGGACCGCTGAACTCTATGGCAAGTCCATCCTGGGTCTGCAAGAGTCTGACGTCTGCTTTTCAGCAGCCAAGCTGTTCTTTGCCTATGGCCTGGGCAATGCCCTGTCCTTTCCCTTGAGCGTGGGTGCCACCGTGGTGTTGATGGCCGAGCGGCCCACCCCTGAGGCGGTGTTCAAGCGCTGGCTCGATCACCAGCCCACCGTCTTCTTTGGCGCGCCGACCGGCTTTGCAGGCATGCTGGCCTCGCCCAAGCTGCCGGCCAGAAACGAAGTGGCGCTGCGCATGTGCTCCTCGGCAGGTGAGGCGCTACCGGCCGATATCGGCGAGCGCTTTACCCGGCACTTTGGGGTCGAGATCATCGATGGCATCGGATCAACAGAGATGCTGCATATCTACCTGTCCAACCGCCCCGGGCAGGTGCGCTATGGCACCACCGGCTGGCCGGTGCCCGGCTACGACATCGAACTGCGCGGCGACACCGGCGATGCGGTAGCGGATGGCGAGCCCGGTGACCTCTACATCAAAGGCCCCAGCGCGGCGCTGATGTACTGGGGCAACCGGGAAAAATCCCGCGAAACTTTTCAGGGTCCCTGGACCAAGAGCGGCGATAAATACGTGCGCAACGCCGACGGCAGTTACACCTACTCGGGCCGCAGCGACGACATGCTCAAGGTCAGTGGCATCTACGTCTCACCCTTTGAGGTCGAGGCCACGCTGGTGCAGCATCCCGCAGTACTGGAGGCGGCGGTGATCGGCATGGTCGACGAGGAGGGCCTGACCAAAACCCGCGCCTTTGTGGTGCGCAAGACCGGCGCGCAGGTGGACGAGGCGGCACTTAAAGCTTTCGTCAAGGAGCGCCTGGCCCCCTACAAATACCCCAGGCGTATAGACTTTATCGATGAACTCCCCAAGACGGCCACTGGCAAGATTCAGCGCTTCAAGTTGCGCGAGCTGCAGGCGGCCTGAGACATGAGCGCCGGGCCCACTCGCCTTGTAATTGATGGGCAAAGCCGGCGCATCGAGCTGGAATACCAACTCTTGCCCGGCCCGGCTCTAAGCCCTCTGATCGTGTTCTTGCATGAGGGTCTGGGATCGGTCTCGATGTGGCGCGGCTTTCCTGCACAGCTGTGCCAGCATCTGGGCTGCAGGGGTCTGGTGTACTCCCGACCCGGCTATGGACAGTCCAGCCCGCGGCTGCCCGATGAACACTGGGCACCCGACTATTTAGAACATCAGGCGGCCCACATCCTGCCGCAACTGCTGCATGGCTTGAACATCACCGAACCGGTCTGGCTGCTCGGCCATAGCGACGGCGGCTCGATCGCGCTGCTTTGCGCCATCTTGCAGGCCGAGCGGGAGAAGGCAGGCTTGCCGCCTGCCTCATTCATGCAGGTCGGGGGCGTGATCGTAATGGCCCCGCACATCATGGTCGAGGATCTGTCGGTGCGCAGCATCGAGGAGGCTCGGCAGGCTTATCTGAAGGGCGATCTGCGCCAAGGCCTGTCACGCCACCATGCCGACCCGGACTCGGCCTTCTGGGGCTGGAACCAGGCTTGGCTGTCGGATGGCTTTCGCCGCTGGTCCATAGAAGATCGCCTGCATCAGATCAAGGTTCCGCTGCTGGCCATACAAGGGCAAGCCGACGAATACGGCACGCTAGAGCAAATCCGCGGCATCGCGCGCCGCGTGCCGCAAACAGAGCTGCTGGAACTGCCTGACTGCGGGCACAGCCCACAACGCGATCAGCCCGAAGCGCTGATGAGCCGCATCGAAGCCTTCTTGCGCAAGCAGGGGCAGCTTGGGCCAGACCCAAACCGCAAGTCGTGATGCCTCACTGCGGGAGCCTATCGCCGCGAGGGCGCGGCTCCCACGGTTTCAAACGAGGCCGTTGAGTGAAAGAGTGTGTAGGAGCGCCGCCTCGGCGCGATCGAATCGCCCTGAGGGCGCGGCTCCTAAGGATTGGAGCCAGAGCCGTAGTGCGCCAACACGCCTTGCCACAGCGCATTGCGCTCGCGGCCCATAGACGTCCGGCCCGCTGAAGCGGTGGCATTGGCTGCCAAGTG
>JBEIHE010000090.1:0-11642 GCA_040381515.1 Polaromonas sp. | reverse complement strand
CATGAGTACGATCTTGCGACGGATGTTGTAACCCACCTTGATCTCTTCTTTGTATGCATCAGTGGCCTGATTGACTTCATCATAGCCGCGTGGCTCGAAAAAGAAGTGGCCGGCCTGGCGACTGACCATGGAGATGCACCAGGCCACGATTGCCGCCCAAGCAGGGTTGACAAATAACAGGACGTAGGCAATCAGAAAACTGCACGCGCTAAGCAAATGCAGGCTTTGGTTGATGCGGCTGTGATGGTAGTAGCGATGGTCGTCCCAGCGCTGGATTGCCAATTCGTCAAACACGTGTTTCACATCGACTCCTGGAAAATTGGGCTGGACTCCGCACGAGCGGAGGCCAGATGGTGACCCGATCACATGAATCTAATGTGACAAAGTGGCGCGCGTGACCTTGCGGTCTGCGACGGGGAGTCGACGGATCTAGCCCGGAACTGTCACACAAACGAGATAAAGGGCTGTCAAGATGCGCCCATGGACGCCTTACCGACTGCCCTCCCAGCCAATTTGAGCATTGAGCAGCTCGACGGCTCAGCCGCTCCGCTGCGTATCGCAGTGGTCACCGAAACCTATCCGCCGGAAGTCAATGGTGTGGCGTTGACGTTGGCTAGGATGGTCGATGGATTGCGAGATCGCCAGCACAGTCTGCAGCTGATCCGCCCTACACAACCGGTGGTTGACAGCCTGCGCGATGCTGATCCTGATGAACTGCTGACGGCTGGCATGCCCATACCCTGCTACCCCGGCTTGCGTATGGGCCTACCCGCCAAGCGGCTGCTCGTACGCCAGTGGTCGATCAGCAGGCCGGACGTGGTGCACATTGCCACTGAGGGGCCGCTAGGTTGGTCTGCGTTGCACGCTGCACGGCAATTGAAGCTGCCCATCAGCACAGACTTTCGCACCAATTTCCACGCCTATAGCAGTCACTACGGAGCCGCCTGGCTACACCGCACCATTCTGGGTTATCTGCGCAAGTTTCACAACCGAGCCTCTTGCACCACGGTGCCGACCCGAGCGTTGGCGCAGGAGCTGTCTTCCTGGGGCTTCGAGCGGCTGCATGTCATCTCGCGGGGCGTTGACACGCAGAGGTTTTGCCCGTCGCACCGCAGCTCGGCGCTGCGTCAGCAGTGGGGCGCAGGCCCTAATGATCTGGTTGTCCTCTATGTCGGTCGCCTGGCACCGGAAAAAAACCTCGGTCTGGTCGCCCAGGCCTATGAGGTCATGGCCCGTCGAAGCCCCCGCGTGAGACTGGTGATCGTGGGCGATGGACCGCAGCGTCAGGCTCTGAGTCAGATGTGTCCTGGCGCGTACTTCGCGGGCGTGCGCTCCGGCCTCGATTTATCAGCCCACTATGCCTCGGCGGATCTCTTTCTATTTCCGAGCCTTTCGGAAACCTTTGGTAATGTCACGCTGGAGGCCATGGCCAGTGGCTTGCCGGTGCTGGCCTATGAACATGCGGCTGCTGCTGAATTGATCGACCAGGGTCAGAGTGGTGTGGCTGTGCCTATTGGCCAAGAGAAGACCTTCTTGGCACAGGCGGAAGACTTGAGCGGCGATCTTGGCCGGTGTCGGCAAATGGGATTGGTCGCTCGTGAGGTTGCACTGCGACTGGACTGGGCCAGCCTCACGGGTCAGTTCGAGGATGTGCTGCGCGGGATTATCGGTGGTCAAAAAGGCTGGCGTGAACAAACCACTGCTACGGGAAGCGACCTACATATCAGTGCGGTTCATCACTGAGGCTCTGGTGGTCTGGCCGCGAAGGGGGCCTGGAGCGGTGCCAGTAGCCAATCAGTAGCGTCGAAACCGTGATGGTCAGACCGAAGAGCCACATCAAGGTGACGACCGGAACCTGCCAGCGCACCATCAGGGCATATAAAGCCAGAGCCCCCAGCACCGCCAGGTTTTCGTTGAAGCCTTGCACTGCGATCGATCGGCCTGGAGTGAGCAAGATGGCGCCGCGATGCTGCAGCAGCGCATTGAGTGGCACTACCATCCAACCGGCCAGACCACCGGCGATTATCAAGGCCGGCACAGCGCTCCAGACACTGTCGCAGAGAGCCACCAGTGGCAACAGCAGTCCCATGCCTACGCCCATGGGGGCGGTCTTGCTGGCCTTCTCCAGCGTGACCCAGCGGCTGGCCATGAGCGCACCAAGGATCACTCCGACGGCAATGGCCGCCTGCAGATAAGCGGCTTGACCCAGAGTCAGTTGCAGAACGTCCTGCGCCCACCTGAGCACCAGGAACTGCAGGCAGGCGCCCACGCCCCAGAACAAGGTCGTGACGGCCAGGGACAAGCCGCCCAGATGATCACGCCAGAGCGTCAAGAGGTCTTGCCAGAAGGCCCGGGTCTGTGCCAGTGGATGCACCTCGCGACGTTTGTAGATTCGACCGCTGCGGGGAATGCCCAGATTGAGCAGGCCTGCGAACAGGTAAAGTCCCATGAGCAAAAGCACTGCGCAAACCAAGTGAGCGGCTCGCGCATCCAAGCCGGGTAGCCATCGCTTGATTGACTCCGGTTGCAGCGCGCCTTGCAGGGCTGGGCTTAGCAATAGGCCGCCGAGAACCACGCCCAGCAAGGCCGCACAAACCACACTGACTTCAATCCAGGCATTGGCCCGCACCAGCATCGGGGCGGGAACCAGCTCTGTAACCAGGCCGTACTTGGCCGGTGCGTAGGCGGCTGCACCGATGCCGACCATGGCATACGCAGCAACGGGGTTGGCGCCAGCGAGCAACAAGGCTGCTCCTACCAGCTTGACCGTGTTCATCCAAGCCATCAGGCGAGGCTTGGGCACACGATCGGCTAGTGGCCCTACCCAGGGCGCCAACAGCACATAAGCGGCAATGAAGAACCACTTGAGTAGCGGCACCCACCAGGGCGAGAAAGCCAGCGCCTCTACCCAGGCAATGGCGAGGATCAATAGCGCGTTGTCCGCCAGGGCTGAGAGAAACTGGGTCGCAATCAGCAGCTTGAATCCAGGGGGCATGAGCCACGACTGTCGAGGTGACTCGTGAAAGCCTGATGACGATTCAAGAAAAATTGCCCGTGACATTTTTGCCACGCAATCGTCTTGACACGCGCATGTCACACGACGGTTGGAAACTCTTGGTAAACAGGAGGCCAATAACATGTCAAACAAGGCTCGGCGTAATGCGCAAGCAGTTTGATCTGGACGAAACGGACGTCATCGGGTCGTCAACCCGGGCAAGTGCCGATCATCACAAGTCGCGCTACCGTACGGTCTTCATCTCCGACCTTCATCTCGGAACGCCGGGATGTCAGGCTGAAGCCCTCGTCGACTTTCTCAAGCACCACGAAAGCGACACCCTCTATTTGGTCGGGGACATCATTGATGGCTGGCAGTTGCGCCGTCGTTGGTACTGGCCGCAGGCCCACAACGACGTGGTGCAAAAGCTTCTGCGACGCGTGCGCAAAGGCTGCCGCGTGATTTATGTACCTGGCAATCACGACGAATTCGCTCGAAATTTCATCGGCCACCACTTTGGTGGTATCGAAGTGATGGAAGAGGCGGTCCATGTCACAGCCGACTCGCGCCGGTTGTGGGTTATCCACGGCGATTACTTCGATGCTGTGGTGCAATGCGCCAAGTGGTTGGCGTACGTGGGCGACAATCTTTATGAGCTTTCCTTGCGCCTGAATCGCCACCTCAATTCTCTGCGGGCCCGGCTGGGCTTGCCTTACTGGTCCCTGTCGCAATATCTCAAGCACAGGGTCAAGAAGGCTCTGAACTTCATTACCGCTTTCGAGGAGGCGGTAGCCAATGAGGCCAAGCGCCGCGGTCATGATGGTGTGGTCTGTGGGCATATTCATCGGGCCGAGATTCGTCAGATCAACGGCGTCACCTATTGCAACGATGGCGATTGGGTCGAGAGCCTGAGCGCGCTGGTCGAGCACCTGGACGGTCGTCTGGAGATCATTACTTGGACGCCGACGGGCGGCCCGGGACAGCACCAGAGCACCAGGCAGTCGTCTTCTCATCTCCAACCCGAAGTGGTAATCGCATCGCTGGTTGGCCAGCAGACTGCTGCTTGCGTCGATCGGCTGCAAGGATGAAACTCGCACTTATCACCGACGCTTGGGAGCCGCAGGTCAACGGAGTGGTCACCACACTGATCGAACTGGTCAAGCAGCTCGGCGAACGTGGTCATGAGGTTCTGGTCATTCACCCAGGGTTGTTTCCCACGCGGCCTTGCCCAGGTTACCCCGGTATTGATTTGGCCATCAAACCATCGCGCCAGCTGCCGGCTTTGTTAGAGGGCTTCAAACCCGACGCCATCCACCTGGCGACGGAAGGCCCCATTGGATGGGCTGCACGCGCTTACTGCAAACGCTACGGCCTGCGGTTTACGACAGCCTTTCACACCCGATTCCCGGAAATTCTGCACGCGGCCCTCCACATCCCTCTGAGCTGGGGCTATGCCTTGTATCGCCACTTCCATCGTCCCTCGTCAGGGGTGATGGTTCCCTCCGAGGGCATGCTGCGCATTTTGCAGAAGCGTCGATTTCGGCAGCTACTTCCATGGACTCACGGAGTAGATCTTGCACTTTTCCCTTACGAGACGGACACAAAGACCTGCGAGCGGCTTGGGCCCTTGAGCGAGCCAGTGTTTCTATACGTAGGACGCATTTCCTATGAGAAGAACATTCAAGCCTTTCTCGATCTGGTTCTGCCGGGTACCAAGGTGGTGTGTGGGGTTGGGCCGCTCGAGCCGCAACTTAAGGCCCGCTATCCCCACGTGCGCTGGTTGGGCGTACTACCCCGGCATGAGCTGGCTAAGGTTTACGCTGCTGCCGATGTTTTCGTCTTTCCCAGCCGAAATGAAACGTTTGGTCTGGTCATGCTGGAGGCAATGGCCTGCGGTACGCCCGTTGCCGCTTACCCGGTCGATGGCCCCCTCGAAGTGGTGGGGCAGCATGTGCCGCGCCCAGGTGGAGCGCTGGACGAGGATCTCCAGCAGGCATGTCTGCGAGCGCTGCAGTTGCCAAGGAAGCAGGCGCGCGAGCGGGCTGCGCAGTTCGACTGGAGCCACGCGGCCAGCAGTTTCGAGGCCAATTTGGTTTCTGCCAGCGGCCATAGTCCTATCGTGCGGTCCTCTCACGTCACCACCGCTTGAAGCCTTGGTGATTCAAGGATCCTTGACCTGTGCCATCAGGTCAGCCAGCTCTGACAAGGCCGCTTCCCGGGAACGTGCAAGCCAACCTTGGCGTTTGCTCTCATCGTCCCAGGTTCGAAGTTTGAGAGCGTCGCGATGAAAGGCCAATTGCTCAAAAAGATGCTGATCATGGATATTCATGGGGCCGCCTTGTAGTTGCAGGCTTCGCAGGGAGTCATCAGACAGACTCTGCTTGTAAGGGGGGTCACGTCCAACCAGATAGCGCTTGGCCTGTACATGAAGCCGCACAGGGTTGGCGACACGCTCGCCCCACAGCGACTGCAGGACAGGGGCCGCTACCGCTTCATGCCGATCGTCCTCGCCGCGCAGGGTGGGCGTTCCCGGCAAGCCCATTATCAAGTGGCCCAAGTCGTGAAGCCAGCTGGCCAGCTGAAGTGCCGGAGAGACACCGGCCAGCTTTGCCAGTTGACCGCATTGCCACGCGTGTTGCAGTTGAGTCACGGGCTCACCGGCGTATTGCGTATCGCCAGCCTCACGATAGAGATCCAAGATGCTTGAGGCGTCTATGACATTCATGGTGAGAGCATCGCGCGACTCGATGACAAGATCAAGACGGATTCGCCGTCACACAAACTTCATGGAACTGCATTGGTTTCGTCACTTTAGCCAGGCAGCATAGGGGCCATGTCTGAACCGGTTTATGCCATTGATGTGGCCGACGCGAGCAAGTCCTTTCGTGCGCACCACAAAGCCCTAGATCGTGTGACCTTGCGCGTGCCCGCCGGTCAATGCGTCGGGTTGTTGGGCGCATCCGGTTCAGGTAAGTCTACTTTGCTGCGCAGCCTGTGCGGACTCGAGTTGCTCGATTCAGCATCGGGCCACGTTTTACTGCATGGGCAAACTCTGCAAGCACGGGGGCGCCTGGGGCCAGACGCACGTACCCTGCGCGGACAGACGGGCATTATTTTTCAGCAGTTCAACCTGATCGGACGCATGACGTTGCTAAGCAACGTACTGACGGGTCTGCTGCCCAGGCTGCCGCTCCGCCGCAGCCTTTTCGGCCGATTTACCGACGAGGAACGCTTGAGCGCCATGCGCGCGCTCGATTCGGTGGGCATGGTCGACTATGCCTTCCAAAGAGCTTCCACACTCTCGGGTGGACAGCAGCAGCGGGCTGCTATTGCGCGAACCTTGGCGCAAGGCGCGCGCATTGTGCTCGCAGACGAACCTGTGGCGTCGCTGGACCCTCAATCTACCACCCGAGTAATGGAGCTACTACAAGCTCTCAACCGCAAAAACGGAATCACCTTGGTGATTAGTCTTCACAACGTAGCGTTAGCCCGTCAATACTGCGACAGGATCGTTGCGCTGAGGCACGGCGAACTCGTTTACGACGGATCTCCCAGTGGTCTGGACATCCGCCGTTTGCAACAACTCTATGGCACGCAGTCGGAGCAGCTGATTGCTCAAGACCCTGCTCAAGACGGATCGGCTTCAGAACGAGGTGCTTTGCTGCGAGGCCTCTCCATTACCCCCTGACTTCATTCAAAAGGAGAACCACCATGACTCTTCGTCACTTGCTGGCCTGCACCGCGCTGGCCTTGAGTAGCTTTGCAGCCTCAGCTCAGGATATTAGTTTCGGCATCATTGCCACCGACTCGGCATCGGCTCAGCGTGAGCGCTGGGAGCCCTTTTTTCGAGACATGGAAAAGAAGACCGGACTGAAGATTCAGTCCTTCTACGCGCCTGACTACGCCGGCGTGATAGAGGCCATGCGTTTTAACAAGATTCAGGTCGCGTGGTATGGCAACAAGGCCGCGATGGAAGCGGTCGATCGGGCCAACGGTGAAGTTTTCGCGCAGCTGATGTACGTCGATGGCAGTTTTGGCTATCACGCGCTGCTGATTACCCACAAGGACAGCCCGTATCAGACGCTTGATCAGGTTTTTGCCAACGCCAAGAACATCAACTTCGGTATCGGCGATCCCAACTCGACTTCGGGGTTTCTAGTGCCTTCCTACTATATCTTTGCCCAGCGCAAGGTTGATCCCCGGGCGACTTTCAGGACGGTGCGCAATGCCAGCCATGGCGCCAACATTCAAGCGACCCTGGCAAAGCAAGTGGATGTGGCGACCAACAATACGGAAGACATGGGCAAGCTCGAGTCGACCAGGCCGGAGCTCTTCCAGCAACTGCGCGTGATTTGGAAGAGCCCGCTGATTCCTAGCGACCCTTTCGTCTGGCGCAAGGATCTGGATCCCGCTGTCAAGTCCAAGATCAGAACCTTCGTGCTCGGTTATGCCAAGACCGATCCAGCTGAGAAAGCCATTCTCAGGAATATTTACAACTATGGTGGATTCCGGGAGTCAAACAATGACCAGCTGATCCCGATCCGGCAGCTCGAGCTGTACCGGGATCGCGTCAAAGTCGAGTCGGATACCAAGCTGTCGGTTGCCGAGCGCACAAAGATGTTGGCTGACATCGACGGTAAGCTTGCAGCCCTGAGCAAGTAGACGGTGAGCCTCGAACTACCCGCGCCTTCGCCACAGCGGCTGTCGGAGCTGTCGCAGATGGCGGCTCGCACTCGAACGCCTGGATATGTATGGGTGGTTTGGGGGGCGGCTGCCCTGGTACTCGCCTGGGCGTGGCAGGGCGCGGAGATTCGGCCACTCGATCTGGTGCGCGATGCCGAGAACATGCGCACCTACGCCAGCGAGTTCTTTCCACCCGACTTTCGCGAGTGGCGTCTGTATGCACGGGAGATGATCGTCACCCTGCACATTGCCCTTTGGGGCACCCTGTTGGCCATCATTGCGGCAGTACCTATGGGCTTACTCAGCGCAGCGAACATCGCGCCGGCCTGGGTGTACCAGCCGGTGCGCCGGCTGATGGATGCCTGCCGAGCCACCAATGAAATGGTTTTCGCGATGCTGTTCATTGTGGCCGTGGGGCTCGGACCCTTTGCGGGCGTGCTGGCCTTGTTTATCCACACCACAGGTACTTTGGCCAAACTCTTTTCAGAGGCGGTGGAGGCTATTGATCCGCGCCCGGTCGAAGGCATTCGCGCCACCGGTGCGCACAAGTTAGCTGAAATTGCCTATGGTGTGATTCCCCAAGTATTGCCCCTATGGCTGTCGTATTCACTCTACCGTTTCGAATCGAATGTCCGCTCGGCCTCGGTGGTCGGCATGGTGGGCGCTGGTGGAATTGGCGTCGTCCTGTTTGAAGTCATTCGCGGTTTCCAGTACGCCCAGACCTGTGCCGTGCTCATCATTCTGATTGTGACGGTCTCTCTCATTGACCTCTTCTCCGCATGGTTGCGCAAGCGCTTCATCTGAGCGTCTCACTGCCCGTTTCGATCGAGCTGTTGCCTGGATCGCACGAGCACTTTCAGCCACAGGCACCCTTTGTCGTACTGGCCGATCCCGCTGCGATTGACCATGCCACCCAAGCCCGCTGGCAGGGTGCCTGGGGCACATATTGTTTGGACTGGGTAGCGCAAATCCACCGAACCTCCAGCCTGGACGCCGCTCACGCCTTGGCTGATCGCATCTGGCCAGTGCTATCGCAGGGCAATCAGATCGCGCTTTGGGCCATTGGTGGTGGCACCACGATGGATTTGGGGAAATTGGTGCGCTGGCGTATGCCTCGCCTAACGCAAGCCCAGCTGGCATGGCGCGACAACGCGCTGCCCGAGGGCGCCATTCGACACCGCTTGTGGTGCAGTCCAACTACTGCAGGCACGGGAAGTGAGGTCACCCCTTGGGCCACCGTGTGGGACCTCAATGGGCGGCCTGCCCGCAAACGCTCCTGGTATCCGCCATCAGGTCACCCAGATCGCGCCTGGGTTGACTCACACCTAACCCTAGGCTGCCCACCCGCTGTCCTGCGTGACTGCGCCTTGGATGCGCTGGCTCACGCGCTGGAATCGCTTTGGAATAGGCAGGCCAGCGAAAGCAGCCGGCCGTTGGCCAAGCGCGCCGCCCGAATGATCCTGCGGGCGCTGCCCCCAGCCATGCAATCGCCCCAGGAGGCGTATTGGCGTGACCAGTTGGCTGAGGCCAGCTTGCTAGCCGGAATGGCCATGGCTCAGACTCAGACCGCTCTGGCCCATGCTCTGTCATATGAGCTGACCCTTGTTGAGAACATTCCGCACGGACAAGCCTGTGCCATCTGGCTGCCCATGACGATGGACCTGGCCTGCCAGAGATCGGATCAAGTTCGCTGGGATCTTCAGGAGGTGTTCGAGAAACCGGCCGATGTTGTGGTACAGACGCTGCATGACTGGCTGGTCATGTTGGGCATTCAGCCCCGAGATCTTCAGGACAGTCCCGCAGGCAAGATCTTGCTAGCCGACGCTCTGAATTCCGATCGCGGGCGTAATTTCGTGGTGCCGCAAGCATGAGCCCTGATGTCGTCGTGGTGGGTGGCGGTATTGTGGGGATGGCTTGCGCCTGGGCCGCATTGCAGCAAGGCCTGCGCGTGGCGGTGATCGACCGCGATCCAGTGTGTGTAGGTGCCTCGATTCGAAATTTTGGCTTCATTACCGTCACGGGGCAAGGCAGCGGGGATACCTGGAGGCGAGCCAGGCGCAGCCGTGATGTCTGGAACGATCTGGCTCCGCGGGCTGGCATCGCAGTACTGCATCGAGGCCTGTGGGTCCTGGCGCAGCGTGAGCAGGCCCGGGACGTGCTTCAAGAGCTCTGCGCGCGTGCAGAAGGTAAGGATCTGCAGTGGCTGGAAGCGGAGACTCTTCAGCAGCGGGCGCCGCAGGTTGTTCGTCCTCACCTACTCGGCGCCCTTTACAGCCCACACGAGATTCGGATTGAATCACGTCAGGCGGTTGAGCAGCTGCGTCAATGGCTGGCGTCGCAAGGCGTTCACTTTCATATGGGCCTGGCGGTCCAGCAGGTTCAGGCTGGCGAAGTGCGTACCGCTGAAGGCGTATTCCGGGCCCCCCGTATTGCTGTGTGTCCGGGGCCACAGTTGCGAATGCTCTTTCCGTCTGTTTTTGAGCGGCGCCGCACTCGCCTCTGTCAGCTGCAGATGCTGCGGATCCAGCCGCCGGCGGGCTTTCGATTGCCGGCGGCCATGATGAGCGACCTCAGCCTGGCCCGCTACCGTGGCTATCTCGAGATGCCCAGTGCAAGCCGCCTGGCGGCGCGGCTTGATCGGGAGGCAGCGGCCGAATTGGCCCAGGGCATCCACCTTATCGTCGTTCAAAGTGAGGACGGCTCTCTCGTGGTAGGCGACTCGCACCACTATGGACCGGTATTGCCTCCCTTTGCCTCGGCGCATATCGAAAAGCTGATCCTGCAGGAGATGCAGCGCATGCTGATGCTGGATCACTACGAGGTGCTGGAGAGATGGTCGGGCCTCTATCCCAGCGGTGACGACGACGCGTTCATTGAAACGGTCCTGCCCGGTGTTCAGCTCATCAGCGTGACCAGTGGGACTGGTATGAGCACCGCATTTGCCTTGGCTGAAGATTGGGTCGCCTCTTGGAAAAATCCCTTATGACAGAAACAACTGAAATACGCGGCATCGTCTTCGATTGGGCCGGCACCATTGTTGACTTTGGAAGCCTGGCGCCGATGGGTGCCTTCGTCGCCTTGTTTGATCGCCATGGGATTGAGATCAGCATCGCCCAAGCACGTATACCCATGGGGCTTCCAAAGCTGGAGCACATTCGGGTGCTGGGTAAGCTGCCCGACGTAGCCCAGCAGTGGCAAGCCCACCGGGGGCGAGCCTTTTCTGACGAAGATGCGATGGCCCTGATGCTTGAATTTGAACCGGTTAGCGCGAGGGCGGCGCTTGAGCACAGCGACTTCGTGCCGGGCTTCCTTGACTGCCTGGCTTGGCTGAAGCAGCGGTCCATACGGGTGGCAACGACTACCGGCTACACCCGGAGGATCATGCGTCCCGTGATTGCGAAGGCGTATGCACAAGGCTTTGATCCGGATGGGGTGGTTTGTTGCGACGACGTGGCGCGCAGCCGTCCTGACCCTATGGGCATGTATGCCTGCATGGACGCGATGGGCCTGAGCCAGCAAGGCGAGCTGGTCGTGAAGGTGGACGACACTGCGCCCGGCCTGGCTGAGGGGCTCAATGCCGGATGCTGGACCGTCGGAGTGGCTGCCAGCGGTAATGCCATGGGTTGGTCATTGGCTCAATGGCGGGAGACGGATCCAGCACAGCGGCAGATGGCTCTGGCCGGCGCTCGCCGATCGCTGCTTGAGGCGGGTGCGCATGAGGTGATTGACACCGTCGCGGACTTGCCGTCTGCCATCGCCGTCTTGAATGAGCGAATCCGTATGGGCGAGCGGCCTTGACATGAAGATTTCCATTTTTGGCGCGGGCTATGTGGGACTGGTCACTGGCGCCTGCCTGGCCGATGTGGGGCACAAGGTGCTGTGCGTGGACCTGGACCAGGCCAAGGTCGCGCAGCTGCGCAGCGGTCAGATCCCGATCTGGGAGCCAGGGCTTGAGGCCATCGTG
>JBEIHE010000089.1:0-11847 GCA_040381515.1 Polaromonas sp. | reverse complement strand
TGCCTTCGCCGCGGGCATAGGCATGGGCAAACTTGTAGGTGTTGTACCAGTTGATGTGGATACCGGCCAGCGTGATGAACTGGTACTTGTAGCCCAGCGCGGACAGTTCGTCCTGGAAGGCCGCAATCGTCTTGTCGTCCAGGTTCTTCTTCCAGTTGAAGGACGGCGAGCAGTTGTAGCTCAGCAGCTTGCCAGGGCAGGCCGCGTGCACAGCCTGAGCAAATTCACGTGCGAAGCCCAGGTCGGGCGTACCGGTTTCGCACCACACCAGGTCGGCGTAGGGGGCGTAGGCCACCCCACGGCTGATGGCCTGTTCCAGGCCATTCTTGACGCGATAGAAACCTTCTTGTGTGCGCTCGCCAGTCAGGAAAGGCTTGTCATTGGCATCGTGGTCGCTGGTCAGCAAGTTGGCAGCCTCGGCATCGGTGCGGGCCAGCACCACGGTGGGAACGCCCATCACGTCAGCGGCAAAGCGCGCCGACAGCAGCTTCTCGATGGCCTCTTGGGTCGGGACCAGCACCTTGCCGCCCATATGACCGCACTTCTTGACCGCAGCCAGCTGGTCCTCAAAGTGAACGCCGGCCGCACCGGCAGTGATCATGTTCTTGGTCAGCTCGAACGCATTGAGCACGCCACCAAAACCGGCTTCGCCGTCGGCCACGATCGGCAGAAAGAAGTCCACATAGTCCTTGGAACCGGGCTCGACGCCGCGGGCCCACTGAATCTCGTCGGCACGTTTGAAAGTGTTGTTGATGCGGCGCACCATAGTCGGCACCGAGTCATAGGCGTAGAGCGACTGGTCGGGGTACATGGTCTCGGAGGTATTGCCATCAGCGGCCACCTGCCAGCCCGAGAGGTACACCGCTTCCAGGCCGGCCTTGGCCTGTTGCATGGCCTGCCCAGCGCTGATCGCGCCGAAGGCATTGACGTATCCTTTTTTTGCGTCGCCATTGATCAGGCGCCAAAGCTTTTCAGCGCCACGCCGGGCCAGGCTCTGCTCGATCTGTACGCTACCGCGCAGGCGCACCACGTCGGCGGCGCTGTAGCCGCGCTTGACGCCCTTCCAGCGTGGGCTACTGGCCCATTCTTTTTCGAGGGCGGCGATTTGTTGCTCACGGCTGAGCTGTTCGGTCAGGGTTTGGGGCATGTCGGAACTCCAGGCAAGTTGATAAAAGGGTTGGCGATCCGGGCTGCTTCACAGGGAGACAAGCAAATCAGGGAGCCGCATCGAGGTCTCACTTTAAGTCTTCTACAAGACTCAGGCATTGTCTTGTGTCTTATATAAGACAAATATTTTCTATATATAAATCAATAGCTTACGTTTAGCTTTTTGCTATGCAAAATTCTATATCTCGTATTGAGAAAAAACGCTGCGGTGCAGCATGATCACTTTTCACACTAAGAAAATTAAATCCCGTCATGCGAGATGACAGGAGTCCGCCGCGCGGGCCGGGCCGGGGCGGGGCCGATCCGACCTCAGCGCCGATATGAAGCCATTAGCGTGCGGGGCCCTGCCGTGTGGACAGATGAGCCATCCAGTCGCCGCTTGCGATCAAGGGCCAGCGCCGCGCAACTCGAGCTTGCATCTCATACAAAAGGGCACTGCAGGACGCCTGCTCCTCGCCCGAGGGCTCAGCCACCACCCACGCTCTTTTGCGCTGATATTCCCCGGAGCGATCGGGCCACACCCCTTCAAGCCGATCCAGAGCGGGCTCAATGGCCGGGTCTATCCAATAGAGCTCACCCGTGACCCACTGGGTTCCTCCCAACACCAATCCGGGATAGGGCCCAAGGTCATGCAAATGGCCCCGGACCCGAGCCCTCGAATGCCAGCGAGCCCGCGTACCAAACTGCGCGATGTCGTTGCGACCGCCACGCCGCAACGTGCCATAGACGAACAAAAGCTGGCCCGATGAGACCTGATCGAAAGCCCCAGGACGGTCTGCGGTGGATTGCGGCATGATCACCCACTTGGCGACTCGCACAGCCGCCTCAAGAAAGACATGAATCCAATTGTGGCCCAAGGCTGTCTGGCCCTTAGCATGGCGCTGGTGGGCAGCTATGTGGCGCTTTCCAAGCCCCTGGTCGAAGCCGTGCCGGTGTTTTTGCTGGCCTGGCTGCGCTTTGGCATCGGGGCATTGGCCACGATTCATTGGCTCAAAAAACCCCCCGATGAAGCGCCGCTGGACCCGCACACCCGGCGCCTGTTGTTCGTCGAGGCGCTGCTGGGCAACTTCTTGTTTTCTATCTGCATGCTGTTTGGCGTGGCCCTCAGTTCGGCGGTGGCCGCCGGGGTGATCATGGCGGCGATCCCGGCGGCGGTGGCGGCACTGGGCTGGCTGTGGTTGGGGGAACGTTTGTCCAGGCGCATCGCGCTGGCCATCACCATGGCCGTTGCGGGCATCGCCCTGCTCTGGGCCGATCAGAAGCCCTCACCCGTCTCAGAACGGGCCTGGCTGGGCCATCTGCTGCTGGTGGGCGCGGTGTTCTGCGAGGCAGCCTATGCGGTCATCGGAAAGCGCCTGACTCAAAGGCTCAGCCCTCGACGCATTACCGCGCTGATCAATCTCTGGGGCCTGGTGCTGATGACGCCCCTGGGTTTGTGGAGCGCCACGCGCTTTGATTGGTCAGGCCCTCCGCTCTGGATCTGGTCCTTGCTGCTGTTTTACGGCCTGGCCGCAAGCGTCTGGAGCGTCTGGCTGTGGATGACAGGCCTGCGCGGTGTAAAGGCAAGCGAGGCGGGCGTCTTCACCGTCATGCTGCCCATCAGTGCCAGCCTGGTCGGCGTGCTGGTATTGGGCGAACGGCTCTCGCCGCTGCAATGGGTGGCGATGGGGCTGGCCCTGGGCGGCCTGTGGCTGGCCACCCGGACCGGTCAGGCCCCGCCGCCAGCCCGGACCACTGCGCCCCTAGACCGGCCGGGCCCCTGATCCAAACGCCATCAAGACTTGGGAGCGTGCGAAAACCCTTGCTTGGCCTGCGCGAGCGCGGTCTCAAGGCTGTGTCCGCGCGGGGCGATCAGAGTCGGGGCCAGCGAGCCCACAAGCATGCCCACAATCGCCGCGGCCAGTCCCAGCAGATTGGCCGGAATCATGGCCTCGGGCGCCGCGACGGTGGCCCCCAACCAGGTGCCGATGCCCATCACGAAGGACAGAAGCGCGCCCTGGGTGTTGGCGCGCTTCCAAAACGCACCGGCCACCAGCGGCACGAAGGCACCGCAAAGGGTGACGTTGTAAGCGTTTTGCACCATCTCATACATGGTGCTCTTGCTGTTAAGTGCAAACAGAAGGGCAAAAGCGGTGAAGGTCACCAAGATGATGCGCAAGGTCATCAACATCTGGCGGTCGCTCATATTGGGCACAAATGGACGCAGCACGTTCTCCGTAAAGGTCGCAGTCGGAGCCAGCAGCGCCCCGCTGGCGGTCGACAGAATGGCCGAGAGCAGCGCGCCAAAGAAAAGAATCTGAGCCCACATCGGCATCTGCCCGAGCACCAAATCCGGCAGGATGCGCTGAATCTCGCGTGCGTCCTCCGATTCGAACAGCTTGGCCAACTCGGGCGAATGCACGATCGCGGCGTAGGCGATGTAGATCGGGACAAAAGCAAAGACGAAATACACCAGACCGCCAATGACCGTGCCGCGAACGGCCGTCTTCTCGTCCTTGGCGCTGGTCATGCGCTGAAACACATCCTGCTGGGGAATGGAGCCAAAGGCAAAGGCAAAAAAGGCCCCGGCCATGGCCCACCAACCGGCAGCGTCCATGTTCATATCAAACAGGATGAGCTTGCCTTCGGAGGCCGCCTGCGCAATCACCTTGGTCGCGCCACCGGCGAGATCACCCACCAGCCAGGCCACAGCCGTCAAGCCCACCAAAATCACGATGGTCTGAAGCAGATCGGTGAAGGCCACCGACCACATGCCACCAAAGATGGTGTAGACAACGACGATGGCCGCGCCGATCATGATGGCCGTCTGAAATGCCACCGCACCGCCCGAGAGCACATGGATGACCAGGCCAAGGGCCGTCAATTGAGCCGAAGTCCAGCCCAGATAGCTCAGCACGATGGCCACGCTGGTCAACACTTCAACCCCCTTGCCGTAGCGCACCTTGTAGAAGTCGCCGATGGTCAGGAGATTGAGTCGATAAAAGAGACGGGCAAACAGCAGCGCAGCCAGCACCAAACAGAGCGAGGCCCCGAACGGATCGCCCGGTATTCCCGAGAGACCATCCTTGGCGAAGGTGGCCGAAACCGAGAGCACCGTCTCTGCGCCGAACCAGGTCGCAAAAACGGTGGCCACATTCATGTACAGGGGCAGGCTGCGCCCGGCCACCAGATAGTCCTTGGCGCCATGCACGCGGCGAGCAGCCAGCAGTCCAATGGCGATGGTCACCAACAAATAGGCGATCACAAAAGTCACGAGCATGATGGCTCCAAAGAAAAAAGGGGGGGGGACGGGCCCGAAAGGGCCAGAGGCTCAGCCCTGGCAAAAAAACGGCCGAAGTGTAGTTTCAATTGCTTATCCGGATCGGGGGCCGCGCTGATAAAACCCTGACGCCGACCCCGTCAGTCGGGCCCCTGCCCGCCCCTGGGCCCGCCCCGATTTCAAGGGGCAGGCAGGTTCAGGCACCAGGGCGCCTGGTTCTCCACCAGGGCGCGCCACAGCGCCCAGAGGGACATGGCCATCAAGGCAGCGCCCGCCAGCCGCACGGCCCAGCGATTGGAATCGGCCGACACCCCGCGCCAGAAGAGCCCAGGCCCCAGGACCAGAGCGACGCCGCTGCCTGCAGCGAACAAGGCCATGGTGGTGGCACCGGCGGCCACGCTGTTGCCAAGGGCGGCCACCATCAGGGCCGAATAAAGAAGGCCGCAGGGCAAGAAGGCCCAGCCCAGACCCAATGCCCAGGCCGCCCGGCTGCCCGAAGGCCCCGCCTGGGAGCCGCTCAGGCGGCGCACGCGCCTCCAGACCCGATGCGCGGCCTGATCGAGCCAGGCGGGCTGCTGACCGCGCCACATCAGCAGCCCGCCCAACACCGCGGCGCCGACATGCATGAAAGTCCAAACCGGCCGCAGCGCCGCCGATTGCGCGCTGAGCCAGCCCAGCGTCTGGACCGAACCGGCCGCGAGCGCACCAAGAGCGCAATAAGCCATCAGTCGACCCACCTGAAATGCCAGCAGGCTCGGCGAATACGAATGGGCCCAAAACCCAGGCCGATACCGAAGCACCGACACCCCCTCAGAACGACCCAAGGCGGCGCAGACCGGCCCGCACATGGCCAAGCAATGTGCTCCACCGGCCAGGCCCATCAGCAAGCCCGTCAAGGCCAGGGAGGTATCCATCAGATGATCTTTGAGAAGCGCGAACGGTTGCGGTCGGCCTGCAGGTAGCGATCGAAGACCATCGCGACTGCACGTACAAAAAACCAGCCCTGGGCCGTCACGGTCATGGCGCTGTCGCTGACCTGCACCAGTGCCTGCGCCTGCAGCACCGAAAGCGCCTGAAGTTCGCTGGCAAAGTAGCTCTTGAAGTCAATCAAGAAGGCCAGCTCGAGCGCCTCGAATTGCAACTCACCCTGGCACATCAGCGCCATGATGACGCTGCGACGGATCAGGTCATCGCGCGTCAGGGCCAGCCCCCGCACCACCGGCAGACGTCCCTGCTTGAGGCGGTCGTAGTAATCGTCCAGGGTTTTGGCGTTCTGGCTGTGCGTGGCCCCCACGCGACCGATCGCAGAAACACCCAGCGCAATCAGGTCGCAATCGGGCTGCGTGCTGTAACCCTGAAAATTACGATGCAGCCGGCCCTGCCGTCGTGCCACTGCCAGTGCATCGTCGGGCAAAGCAAAGTGATCCATGCCCACGTAGACATACCCCGCCTGCTCGAAGGCCTCCAGAGACTGGGCCAGCATGCTGATCTTGGCCGCCGGGGGCGGAAGTTCGGCGGCCACAATCCGGCGCTGCGGCTTGAACCGATCCGGCAAATGCGCGTAGGCGTAAAGGGCCACCCGGTCCGGCCGCAATTGAGTCACCTGCGCCAGGGTGCGGTCAAAGGACTCTGGAGTTTGCAAAGGCAGTCCGTAGATCAGATCCACATTGATCGATTCGAAGCCCAGGGACCGAGCGGCTTGAACCAGGCCAAACACCTGCTCAGCCGGCTGAACCCGATGTACCGCACGCTGCACCGCAGGGTCGAAGTCCTGCACCCCAAAACTCAAACGGTTAAAGCCCAGCTCGGCAATCACAGCCAGTCGCTCAGGCGTAACCGTGCGCGGATCGACTTCAATCGAATACTCACCGCCTGGAACCAGGCGAAAGCCGCGCTTGATCATCGAGATCAGACTGCGCAATTCATGATCATCCAGAAACGTCGGCGTGCCCCCGCCCAGGTGCACCTGGCTCAGGCTCTGCCCCGCGCCCAGATGAGCCAGATGCAGATCAAGTTCACGATTGAGATAGCGCTGGTACTCCTGGGCCCTATCGTGATGCCGGGTCACGATCTTGTTGCAGCCGCAGTAATAGCAGAGCGACTCACAAAAAGGGATGTGGACATACAGGGACAGGGCACTGCTGCGCGCAAGCCCGGTGCGGCGCTGTTCTAAAGCCTGCGCGTAGTCCGCCTCGCCAAAGGCCTCGACAAAGCGGTCGGCCGTCGGGTAGGAGGTGTAACGCGGACCGCTAAGGTCCATCTGACGCAATAGATCGGGCGAGACGATGCTCATAGATTCTGAAAAGGGAGGTCATCCACCACTGTGCGACTTCAAAGGATGTGACACCTTGACCTGCATCAAGCCGGACGGTAAAAAAGGAAGAAAAACGTAAGGATCAGCTATTCAAATCTGCAAATGTCACTGGGATAATTGACCTTGAAAAAAAGGTGTGGGCCGGGCCAAGGGAGAAAAAATGCTCAAGGAAACCATCAAGGTCGCTTGTTCCAACTGCAATCTGCGCGAGCTGTGCATGCCCGTTGGACTGAGCGAAACCGAACTCAAGCGGGTCGACGAGTTGGTGGCCCACCGACGCAGCATCAAGCGTGGCAATGCCTTGTTCCACAACGGCGAGCCCTTTTCAGCCCTCTATGCCGTGCGCACCGGATTCTTCAAAACCAGCCTGACCACTGAAGACGGTCGCGATCAGGTGACCGGCTTTCAAATGGCCGGCGAGATCATCGGTCTCGATGGCATCGTCAATGACCAGCACACCTGCGATGCGATCGCGCTCGAAGATGCCGAAGTCTGCGTCATGCCCTTCGAGCGTATTGAGGAGATCTCACGGGAGGTCGGCGCCCTGCAAAAGCATGTGCATCGAATCATGAGCCGGGAGATCGTGCGCGAGCACGGCGTGATGCTCCTGCTGGGCAGCATGCGGGCCGAAGAACGTCTGGCCGCCTTCCTGCTCAACCTGGTGCAAAGACTGCAAGCCCGGGGCTTCTCCAAGTCCGAGCTGATCCTGCGCATGACGCGCGAGGAGATCGGCAGCTATCTAGGCATGAAACTCGAGACCGTGAGCCGTACTTTCTCGAAATTCGCCGACGAGGGAATTATCGAAGTCAAGCAGCGCCTGATCCACATCCGGGATGCAGAGGCACTCAAGCGGCTGGTCAATTCCCAGGTTTGCCACTGACTCCACCAGAGCCGTCGGGATTCGTGGCTGCGAGCCACAAGACCACCCGACAGCAAGCCAAGGTGATGAGCCAAAAAGCAAAGAAAGCGGCGGTGTAGATCGCCTGGTTCGATGGGGCTGCGACATAACCGGGCCAGTGCAATTCGGCCGGATCGACTATCGCAAATACCAGGCCCTCGAGCAGACAAGCGGCCAGGAACGAGGGCCACAGCACCAAGCCCCAGCGGCGCAAACGCTCATCACTTGAACCGGCCGGAGCGTCGGAGCCCCTGGCTTCAGGGCTTGGCATGGCGCACTCCGCCGCTCGCACTGTGATTGCGGCCCTGCACCGCGGGCAAAGAGCCCTCCTGCGCCGACCGCAGCTCCTGGGCGAGCGCCTGGGCCTGTGGCATCCGCTCTTCGCTGATCACCGCCTGTGAACCGCTGTAGATGTACAGGCCGGTGACGATGCAGGCCAACACCGCAGACAGGGGCAAGCCCACCACCAGCCACAGATACGGCTCGGCCCACCAGGGCTCAGGCTGCTTGGAATCTTTCTTCATGAAGGCTCCTCCTTGCAAAGACAATGTGACGCAGCTCAACGAGGCACCAGGAACACCGACTTCTCTATGACCTCAGCGCCGTCAGGTCGGTTTTCTTCAATTCGGAAACGGATCGGATGTGAGCCGTGGTCGGCCATGGCCGGCGGCATCTGCACCCGCACCGGAACCCATAGGGCGCTGGCTGCCCCCACCTCCACCAAATCACCCGAGACGATATGAAGGCCCTCGATACCCTCCACACGCAGGCGATACGTCTGCACGATCTCGGTGGCATTCATGATCTGCATCCGATAGACGTTTTCAATAAGGCCCGGTCCTACCATTCGCGCAATCGAGCCCCGGTCGCGCACCACGTCTACCTTGAACGACGAGCGCAGCGCCAGCGACCCAAAGACCGCCGTCACCACCGCCAGCAAGACCAGGCCGTAAATCAGCACACGCGGCCGCGCGAGGCGACGCCACATCTGTGCGGCCGACAGCCCCTGACTCAGTCCATTGGGCGTGCTGTAGCGGATCAGGCCGCGCGGGTAGTGCATCTTGTCCATAACCGAATTGCAGACATCAATGCAGGCTGAGCAGCTGATGCACTCATACTGCAGACCGTTGCGGATATCGATGCCGGTCGGACAGACCTGCACACACAGCTCGCAGTCGATGCAGTCACCCAGACCGCGGACTCGATAGTCAGCTGGCTTTTCACTGCGTGCCCGCGCGCCCCTGCCCTCCCCTCGCGCACGGTCATAAGTGACGATCAGGGTGTCTTTGTCGAACATGGCACTCTGAAACCGCGCATAGGGGCACATGTACTTGCAGACCTGCTCGCGCATCCATCCTGCGTTACCGTAAGTGGCAAAGCCATAGAACAAAATCCAGAAGGTTTCCCACGGTCCCAAAGCCATCTGGGTCACCTCGCGGGCAAGCTCCTCAATGGGCGTGAAGTAGCCCACGAAGGTGAACCCCGTCCACAGGCCGATGGCCACCCACACCAGATGCTTGGTCGCCTTGCGCACCAGCTTGCCAACGCCAAGCCCTCCCTGATCGAGTTTGATTCGCTGGTTGCGATCACCTTCGATACGGGCCTCCACCCACAAAAATATCTCGGTGTAGACCGTCTGCGGGCAGGCGTAGCCGCACCAGAGCCGGCCTGCGATTGCCGTGAAGAGAAATAGAGACAGGGCGCTGATGATCAGCAAGCCGGTGAGATAAATCAGGTCTTGTGGATACAGGACCAGCTCAAAGATGTAGAAGCGACGAGCCGACAGGTCAAACAGCACGGCTTGCCGACCGTTCAGGCTGAGCCAGGGCAGGCCATAGAAGACCAACTGCGTCGCCCACACCAAGGTCCAACGCCAGCGACTGAACCAGCCCGTGACCTTGCGCGGATAGATCTTGCCCTCGCTTTGGTACAGCGAAGTGACCGTGCTCGAGTCTTCTGCAGCCACGGGCGCAATGGGAATCGAGCGCGAACCAGACGACCCCTTCACCGAAGAACTCCCTGCCCTCAAGGAGTCTTAACCGTCGGCCCCACCGCCGCACCAGAGGCAATGGGTAGCTGAGCGGCGCCACCAGAGAGGCTGAATACATAGGCGGCCAACACGTGGATCTGCTCGGGTGACAGCCACGAGGACTGGGCCGGCATGACGTTGGTCTTGCCGTTCTTGATGATGCTCACGATGGCCGCCTCACCCCAACCATGCAGCCAATAGTGGTCCGTCAGATCAGGCGCGCCAAGGGCCTTGTTGCCCTTGCCATCGGTTCCATGACAGGCAGCGCAGGCCGCGTAGTGCTTCTTGCCACCAAACGCCTTGATCTCGTTGTGAGGACTGCCCGATAGTGACATCACGTAGTGAGCCAGATCACCGATGGCCGCCTCACTGCCAATGGCCGCACCCAGGGCCGGCATCACCCCCTGGCGCCCCTCGGTGATGGTGCGCACAATGTGTTCGCCGGTACGCGGTCCCAGCCATGCCGACTGGGCACGGGTCAGATCAGGATAGCCCTTGCCACCGCGTGCGTCCGATCCATGACATTGCGAGCAGTGGTTCATGAAATGCCGCTGGCCGATCGCCAAAGCACGCGGATCCTTGCTCAGCTCCTCCACCGGTTTGGCAGTAAATTGGGCGTATAGCGGAGCCAGTTCAGTGCGCATGCGCTGCGCATCGTTCTTGTGCTGGCCATGCTGGCTCCACTGGGTCAGCCCCGCGTAGCTGCCCAGTCCGGGAAAAACCACCAGGTAGACCAGGCCAAACACCACCGTGATCATGAAGAGCCACATCCACCAGCGAGGCAGCGGATTGTTCAGTTCACGCAAATCCTCGTCCCAGACATGACCGGTGGTGTTGTCCCCGCGGGCCAGCGCCTGCGCGCTTACCCGCGCCTTTCCCGCCACCCAGAGCAGCACCGCGCATGCCAGCACCGACACCACCGTGAGGACCGCCACATACCACGACCAGCCCTCGCTGAAGAAATCACTCAACATGCTCGCTCCCCTCCCTGAAAGGCAGTCGAGCCGCCTCTTCAAACTGACGCAGGCTTGCAGGCCGATAGGCCCAAACCAAAATGCTGACAAACAGCAAAAAAGCCACCACAGTCACCGCGGCTCGAAGTAAATTGACGTCCATGTGTGGGGCCTCCTACTTCAGCGCAAGCCCCAGGCCCTGCAGATAAGCCACCAAGGCATCCAATTCCGTCTTGCCTTTGAGTTCAAGCGGCGCAGCCGCAATCTGATCATCGGTGTAGGGCACACCCACCCGACGAAGCGCCTTCATGTGCGATTGGATCGGATACGACTCGATGCTGGCGGTCTCAAGCCAGGGATAGCCGGGCATGATCGATTCGGGCACCAGATCGCGCGGGCGAATCAGGTGCAAGCGCTGCCATTCATCGCTGTACTTACCCCCCACCCGATGCAGGTCAGGCCCGGTCCGCTTGCTGCCCCACTGGAAGGGATGGTCGTAGACAAACTCACCGGCCACCGAATAGTGGCCGTAGCGCATGGTCTCGGCCACCAGGGGACGAATCATTTGCGAGTGGCAGTTGTAGCAGCCTTCGCGCAAGTAAATATCACGGCCCACCACCCGCAGCGCGGTATCGGGCACCACACCAGCAGCTGGCGTGGTGGTGGACTTCTGAAAGTACAAAGGTACGATTTCGACCAGGCCGCCGATGGCCACCACGATCAGAATCAGGACAATCATCAGCCAATTGCTGGTTTCGACTTTTTCATGAGAGATCGACATGGCGACAACCTTCAGACATGAGCCAGGACGGCGGGGATGCGGGCGTTTTGTGCGCGACCGGCCTGTACCGTCTTCCAGACGTTCCAGGCCATGATCGCGGTTCCGCCGAGATACATCAGTCCTCCGACAAAACGAATGAGGTAGAAGGGCATCGAAGCCTTCACACTCTCCACAAACGTGTAGGTCAGAGAACCGTCGGCATTGATCGATCGCCACATTAGGCCCTGCATCACACCGGCAATCCACATCGAGGCGATGTACAGCACGATGCCAATGGTGGAAATCCAGAAGTGCAGCTCGATCGCCCGCAGGCTGTACATGCGGCTCTGGCCGTAGAGCTTGGGCACCAGGAAATAGAGCGCGCCCATGGAGATAAAGCCCACCCATCCCAAGGTACCGCCATGGACATGACCAATACCCCAGTCGGTGTAATGCGATAGCGCATT
>JBEIHE010000088.1:0-11857 GCA_040381515.1 Polaromonas sp. | reverse complement strand
GCGCTGCTGCTGGCCCCCTGACAAATGACGACCCGAGCGTTCGGCCTGGGCCAACAAACCAACGCGCTCGAGGGCCTGCCGAGCCCGCAGCTTCGCATCGCGCCAAGACTGACCGCGCAAAACCAAGCCCAGCGCCACATTGTTCAATACACAGGTGCGCAAGACGAAGGGCCGCTGAAACACCATGGCCTGAGAGACTGACGCTCTGTGCAGATGCCCCTCAGAGGGCTCGATCAATCCGTGCAGACAACGCAGCAAGGTACTTTTACCGCAACCATTGGGACCAATCAGCGCCAAGCGCTCACCGGCATGGATGCGCAGCTGGCAGTCCTGCAAAGCCTGCACCGACCCCAGACGAACCCCCAGAGCCTGGGCATCGAACAGGAGCGCAGCACTCATGCCGCGCCCCCGCGACTCCACGCGCTGCCCGCACTGGCCAAGATCTGTCCGCGTCCGTCCAATCGGGCCTGCCAACGCATCAGTAGGCCGATACCAGCGGTCAGCACCAGCACCACGCCGAGCAGGATCAAGCCGAGCGCCAATGCCATAGGCAGATCACCCTTGCTGGTCTCCAGCGCGATCGTGGTGGTCATCACGCGGGTGAATCCCTCTATATTGCCGCCCACCACCATCACCGCACCCACCTCTGAAATGGCCCGTCCGAAAGCAGTCAGTACCAGGGTCAGCAAGGCATGTCGCTCGTCCCAGAGCAGAATCAGTGCCCGCCCTGCGGGGCCAGCGCCCAGCGAAGTCAGTTGTTCGCCGTGATCCCGGTCGGCCACCTCGATGGCCTGACGACTCAAGGCCACCACCACGGGCAGGATCAACACGGTCTGTGCCAGCACCATGGCCTGAAACGAAAACAGCCAGCCAAGAAAGCCAAGAGGCCCCGAACGCGACAGCAGCAGATAGACCCCCAAGCCGACCAGCACCGAGGGCAAGGCCAGCAAGGTGTTGAGCACCAGCAAGACGCCACTGCGGCCCCGGAAACGGGCCACCGCCAACCACGCTCCCAAGGGCAAGCCCAGACTGCAGGCGAGCAGACAAGCCAGGGCGCTGACGGCGAGAGAACGCAGCACCACGGAGGCCAGTTGCTGATCCAGCGAAAAAATCAGAGCAAAGGCAGCGCCAAGGCTCTCAAACAGGGATGGCATGGCTTAGACCCAAAAATGCGTGGCAAGTCTAAAGACAGGCTGCCGCTCGGGGAGCCCACCGAGGCCTACTCGGAGCAGGGCCCGCACGATCTCAGGCGACCGACTTAAGCCCGGACTTGCCCACGCCGGCCAACTGCGGCGCAAAGCGCTGCCGAATCGAGGACTCGATGCCACTGGCATCGAGTCCCTGCGCCGACAGGAGCGCCGCAGGATCGCCATGCTCAATGAACACATCGGAAAGACCCAGGTGCAGGATGGGCATGGCAATACCGGCGCGCGCCAGGGCCTCGCTGACCGCTGCGCCTGCCCCACCCATTACTGCCCCCTCCTCCACCGTCACCAGCGCTTCATGCGAAGCGGCGAGCTGCAACAACAAAGCCTCATCCAAGGGCTTGACCCATCGCATATTGGCGACTGTCAGACCCAGACGCTCTCCGACCTCCAGCGAGGGGTAGAGCAGCGTGCCAAAGGCCAGGATGGCAATGCCGCGACCACGCAGACGAACTTCAGCCTTCCCGTAGGGCAGACTGCTCAGGCCGGGGGCTGCGGGCACGCCAGCGCCTGCACCGCGCGGATAGCGCACTGCCACCGGGTGCTGCTGCTCGAACGCGGTGGTCAGCAATTGACGGCATTCGTTCTCATCGGCTGGACAGGCCAGCGCCATGTTGGGCACACAACGGATATAGGCGATGTCGTAGGCTCCCGCATGAGTGGCCCCATCCGCCCCCACCAATCCCGCGCGGTCGAGTGCAAAGACCACTGGCAGGTTCTGCAAAGCCACATCATGAATCAACTGGTCGTAGCCGCGCTGAAGGAAGGTGGAATAAATAGCCACCACAGGCTTGAGCCCCTCGCAAGCCAGTCCAGCGGCGAAGGTCACCGCGTGCTGCTCGGCAATGCCCACATCGTAGTAGCGGCCCGGGAAACGCTGGTGAAATTCGACCATACCCGAGCCCTCACGCATGGCCGGCGTAATGCCCACCAGTCGCATGTCCTGCTCGGCCATGTCGCAGAGCCAGCGTCCGAAGACCTGGGTGAAGGTGGGTTTGGCGGGTGTGGCCGGCTTGGTCAGGCCCACTGCAGGGTCGAACTTGCCGGGCCCGTGATAGGCGATCGGATCGGCCTCAGCGAGCTTGTAGCCCTGACCCTTCTTGGTGACCACATGAAGAAACTGCGGCCCCTTGAGCTGCCGAATGTTCTCCAGCGTGGGGATCAGCGACTCGAGATCGTGACCATCTATCGGCCCGATGTAGTTGAAGCCAAAGTTTTCGAACAGGGTGGCCGGCACCACCATGCCCTTGGCATGGGACTCCAACCGCTTGGCCAGCTCAAACAGGGGCGGGGCCGCCTTGAGCACCTGCTTTCCGACGCTCTTGGCCGCCGCATAAAAACGGCCGCTCATCAATTGAGCCAGGTATCGATTGAGCGCACCCACCGGCGGGCTGATGCTCATGTCGTTGTCATTGAGCACCACCAGCAGGTCGCAATCGGCCACACCCGCGTTGTTAAGCGCCTCAAAGGCCATGCCGGCGCTCATGGCCCCATCGCCGATGATGGCCACGGCGCGCCGGTCCTCGCCCTTCTGTCGTGCAGCCAGGGCCATCCCAAGCGCAGCCGAGATGGACGTCGACGAATGGGCGGTGCCAAAGGTGTCGTACTCGCTCTCATCGCGGCGGGGAAAGCCTGACAGGCCGCCGAACTGGCGCAAGGTGTGCATCCGATCGCGACGGCCGGTGAGGATCTTGTGCGGGTAAGTCTGATGACCCACATCCCACACCAACCGGTCCTGCGGTGTGTTGAACACGTAATGCAGGGCAATCGTCAACTCCACCGTACCAAGGTTGGAGCTCAGGTGACCACCGGTGCGCGAAACGCTTTCGAGCAAATACGCCCGCAGCTCCTGCGCCACTCGCGGCAGTTCTCCACGCTTGAGCCGCCGCAAATCTGCAGGGCTATTGATCGTCTCTAGCAAGGGATGCATCAGCTGCTCCTTGAGTTCATCGTAAACGTCAGGCGGACCGCACTAAAAGGCACGGTGCACCAGCTTGTCGGCCAGCGCTCCCAGGGCGGCGGTGTTGCGCAAGCCACTGCCGCGCAGGCTGTTGTGCGCTTGGGTCAGCAGGGCCTGGGCGTAGTCACGCGACTCGCGCAGACCCATGAGAGAGACAAAGGTGGGCTTGTCCTGCTCTGCATCCTTGCCAGCGGTCTTACCCAGTGTCTTGGAGTCGGCCGTGACATCCAGAATGTCATCCACCACCTGAAAAGCCAATCCGATGGATGCACCGTAATCGGCCAGATGGGCCATCGCCACTGAATCGGCCGAACCGCAGGCTGCGCCCATCAGCACACTGGCTTGCAGCAAGGCCCCCGTCTTGAGCCGATGCATCTCATGCAACTGCTCCGAGTCAATCGACCGTCCGACACTGGCCAGATCAATGGCCTGCCCCCCGGCCATGCCACGGCCGCCCGCGGCCCTGGCCAGCATGCCGCACAGCCTTCCCTGCAGGGCCAAAGACACCGAGCCATCCTCAGGCGCGAGGACTTCGAAGGCCAAGGCCTGAAGCGCATCACCGGCCAACAAGGCACTGGCCTGACCGAATTGCACATGCACCGTGGCTTTGCCACGGCGCAGGACATCGTTATCCATGCAAGGCATGTCATCGTGGACCAACGAGTAGGCATGAATCATCTCGACAGCACAAGCGGCCCGCAAAGCCGCCTGCCCCTGTCCTCCGGCCGCCTCACTGGCGGCCAAGACCAGGAGCGGCCGCATGCGTTTGCCGCCATCGAGCACGGCGTACCGCATGGGCTGGGCCAATGCGGGCGGCACACTGTCCGCAGGCGCGACCCACTGATCGAGAGCCTGCTCGACCCGGGCCAACTGCGCGCCCATCCAGGGCCCCAGGTCGAAGCCCGTGTCATCCCTCTTCAGTAAAGTCGGTGCCGTCATATCAACATCCGGTTCATGAAAAGGCTTTAAGGGCCCACCCAGGGCCGGAGCTCCGCACCCTCAAGAACTTTGACCTGACTCTCGACCGCAGCCAGTCGGTCCCGGCAAAAAGCCAGAAGCTGGGCGCCCCGCTGGTAGCTCACCAACAGCTGATCGAGGGGAAGCTGACCCGACTCCAGTTCGGATACCAGCTGCTCCAGCTCGCGCAGGGCCGCCTCATACGTCAGGGCAGGCGGCTCCCCACCGTCCCTGTCGGGACGGCTCGATTCGTCGGGGCGAGATCCTTTGGTGGGCATAGGCTCGGCCATTCTAGGACGAACCATCGACCGTGAATTCAAACTGACACCGGTCAATGTAAAAAGTGGCGGCAATCTGTGGGGAAATGGGCCCAAAGACCCAGTCAGTCTGAAAGAGGCGGGGGTAGAATCTGCGCCCCGCTCGCGCTACCCGGATCTGCAGAGCCGAGCAGGGCAGCCGGGAACTGAGGCCTCAGGCCGCAGCATCCGGCGACAAAGTCATCTGCAGCTCCGGCTTTCATCGTCCTGTGCGGACGGGGTGCACCGCTGAGATCATGTCCGACCTGAGCCTGCGACTGCTTCAAGCGACCAGCCAGCTGCCTGTCAGCAGCTATTTCGATCCCGCCCTGTACGAGAAAGAGCAACAAAAGCTCTTTTCAAAAGGACCGAAGTACCTGGGCCATGAGTTGGCTGTGCCTGAACTGGGGGACTTTTACGCCCTGCCGCAGGAAACCGAGGGACGGGCTCTGGTTCGCAACGCATCGGGCATTGAGCTTATTTCTAACGTCTGTCGCCACCGGCAGGCGGTGATGCTCAAGGGCCGGGGCAATACAGGCAGCCATATCGTTTGCCCGCTGCATCGCTGGACGTACAACACCGGCGGGGAATTGGTGGGCGCGCCCCACTTCCAGACCGATCCTTGTCTGAATCTCAACAAGTACAAGACCGTCAGCTGGAACGGCCTGATTTTCGAGGACACCGGTCGGGATGTCGTGACCGATCTGGCCGACATGACGGCACGGGCCGACCTGGACTTTAGTGGCTATCGCCTTGATCGGGTGCAATTGCACGAATGCGATTACAACTGGAAGAGCTTCATCGAGGTCTACCTCGAGGACTACCATGTGGGCCCCTTTCACCCGGGACTGGGCAATTTCGTCGCCTGCGAAGACCTGCGCTGGCAGATGAATCCCCACTATTCGGTACAAACGGTCGGAGTCTCCAACAAGCTGGGCAAGCCCGGCACAGATGTCTACAAGAAATGGCACGATGTGGTGCTGCGCTACCGTGCGGGTGAGCCTCCCAAGTACGGCGCCATCTGGCTGACCTACTACCCCCACATCATGGTCGAGTGGTACCCGCATGTGCTGGTGATCAGCACCTTGCACCCCCAGGGGCCGAACAAGACGCTCAACCTGATCGAGTTCTACTACCCCGAGGAAATCCACGCTTTCGAGCGCGAGTTCGTGGAAGCGCAGCAGGCCGCCTACATGGAAACATGCGTGGAAGACGACGAAATTGCCCGGCGCATGGATGCGGGCCGCCTGGCCCTGCTCCAGCGCGGCGACGACGAATTTGGCCCCTACCAAAGCCCCATGGAAGACGGCATGCAGCACTTTCACGAGTGGTACCGCCGCGAGATGGGCGCCACCAAGACTACGCAGAGCGTTTGACCTCGGCGCTCGCAACCTCGGCCGGCCAGCACTCCTCGGGGGCGCTGTGGATGCTGCTGGGTTCGCTGGCTTTTGCGACCATGGGGGTGTGCGTGAAGCTCGCCAGCGAGCACTTCCACGCAGCCGAGTTGGTGTTCTATCGCGGTCTGATCAGCGCCTTGCTCATGGGCGCGATGATGCGCTTGCGCGGCGTGACCTGGCGAACCCAGGTACCGGCCGCGCATGCCTGGCGCAGCCTCAGCGGCGTGACCTCCCTGACCGCCTGGTACTACGCTATTGCGGCCCTTCCGCTGGCCACTGCGATGACGCTCAACTACATGAGCAGTATCTGGGTGGGCGCCTTCGTCATCGGCGGTAGCGTCCTGCTCGGACGCGGTACAGACCGACAGGGGCCGCTGATGCTGGCGGTGCTGGCCAGCTTTGCCGGCGTGGTGCTGGTGCTGCAACCGACGCTGGCACAAAACCAATTGTTCGCGGGGCTGGTCGGACTGATGTCCGGACTGATCTCCGCGCTGGCCTACCTGCAGGTCACTGCCTTGGGCAAGATGGGCGAGCCGGAAGAGCGTACCGTCTTCTACTTCTCGCTGGCCTGCTTGGGCTTTGGTGCGGTAAGCCTGGGCTTTTGGGGCGCCTCGCCCCTGAACTGGGAATTCGGCCGGTGGCTACTTCCGATGGGCGTCTTGGCCACCGTAGGGCAGTGGTGCATGACCCGAGCCTACCGCCGCGGTTCGACCCTGGTGGTGGCCAATCTTCAGTACAGCGGCATCGTCTTCGCAGCCGTCTACAGCCTGCTTCTTTTTGGCGATCAGCTCTCCCCCCTGGCCTGGTTGGGTATCCTCATCATCACCATCAGCGGCGTCACCGCCACCGTCTTGCGCAGCCGCCATGCACCGGCGGTGAGCGGCCACGAAACTTGAGGCATCGTATGCACACCACACTGATCAACGCGCAAGCCCTTCTAAGCCTGATCGCTCAAGGTCAGACCCCGAAAATTTTTGATTGCAGTTTTGACCTCGCGCGCGCCAGCGTGGGACGTCAGCAGTATGAGGAGAGCCACATCCCCGGCGCAATCTACGCCGACCTGGATGTCGACCTGAGTGACAAGAGACCCGAAGCACAACCCTCGCCGGCCAGCGGCGGACGGCACCCCCTGCCTCATCGGGAACGCTTTGCGAACTGGCTGCGCAAGGTTGGCGTCCATCAGGGCCAGCAGATCGTGGTCTACGATCGGCAAGGCAGCAGTTTCTGTGGCCGTCTGTGGTGGATGCTCAAATGGGCTGGGCATGAGGCGGTGGCCGTCCTCGATGGCGGCCTGGCCGCCTGGCAGACCGCCGGCGGCGCGGTAGAGACCGGTTCGGGCCCTGCATCAATGACCCCTGGCAACTTCGTGCTCGGGGCTGCGCTGGCCGAACTCGTCACGGTGGATCAGGTGGCTGGGCAATTGGGCCAGGCCAGCCAGACCATCGTCGATGCGCGCGCGCAACCCCGCTATCGCGGAGAAGTCGAACCGCTCGATCCAGTGGCTGGCCATATTCCGGGCGCACTCAACCGGCCCTACACCCTCAATATGGAAGGCGATGGCCGCTTCAAGCCGGCAGACCAGCTTCGCCAGGAGTTTCTGGCCCTGCTGGGCCAGCGCCCTCCTGGCAGCGTAGTTCACCAGTGCGGCAGCGGCGTGACCGCTACCGCCAACCTGCTGGCCATGGAAGTGGCCGGTCTGGGACGAGCCCCCCTGTTTGCCGGGAGCTGGAGCCAGTGGTGCAGCGATCCAGCCCGCCCGGTCGAGCGTGGCTAGACCGCCGGCACCCTGGCATCACCTCCAGCCAACTGAGCGCTCTTGAAAGGCGCCCGCCGCAACCGTGCTGGTGCGGGGCCTACATCCCGCCCTGCGATGCGTTGGGATCGGGCGGGGTGAGAGTCAGACGCCGAGCCGAAGGCAGCGCACGGGCATCGGATACATGCTGCTCCTGAGCAGGCATCATCTTGCTGGCCCAGGCCCGAACATCGGTATCCTGAGCCATCTGACTGGCGTCTCTGAACAATTTGAGGTCCTGACGATGGGCCCGAAGCGCAATGCGCTGGAAATAGGCTCGGTCAAAGTCTTCACCTGAGAGCCTCTCCAGACTGTAAAACTCTCGCTGTCGCAATGCGCCCAGGCGCATCGGCAAGGCTACGCCCTTGGCTTGAGCCAAGGCCGCGAGTTCCTTCTGCACCGCCAGATGCTGATCCACCATGGTGGTGGCGTATGCCTTGAGGTCAGGGGCTGAAGCCCTGGCGGCGGCGAGCCGGCTCATCTCCAGCTCAAACATTTCGTCAGCCGCCGCTTGCACCAGAAAGTTTCGGTCGTAGGTGCTGACACTCGATCCAGGCCCCGAGGGCTGATTTTGGGTTTGCGTCTCCCAACCGGCGCCGTTGCCACCGCCATAAGACTGGGCCTTCGCCGGAGCAGCCGCCAGCACCAGGGCCAGGCTTGCCAAGGTCCATGCCGCAAATTGTGGGGGGGTGTGTTTCATGATTGCGTCCTTTCCGTGATCGAACAGAAGAAGGGCGCAAACACTTGAACACGCATCGCTCGGATGACTCCGCAAGCAAACCTGCGCCTCGGATCACGATGATGCGATCGGGGCTACGGCCATCCTGGCGGCCGCCATCCCAGGTGCCTGTCAGATGAAAGCCTACCGGAATCCGGTCCATCTGCACCGGTAGCACCTGCCTGCCGCGCACAGGCACGCAGATCAGTGCGCGTGCCCCATGTGGGCGATGTACGAGGCGACCGATACCAAGCTCAAGCCCAGGATCAGCCAGCTGACCTGAGAGACGGTCTGTCGCAGACTGAGTCTTCTTTGCAACTGAGGAATCAGGTCAGCCAGGGCCACGTACATGAAGCTGCTGGCTGCAAGCACCAGAAAAAAGGGCAGCAGTCCCTGCAGGCTGTCCACCAGCTGGTAGCCCACCAGCCCGCCGACCAGGGTCATGGCCCCTGCCATGGACACTTTGATCAGGGCCGATCGGCTCGAACGGGTGGTCGCTCCCACCACCGCCAAATCACCCATGTGATGCGGCACCTCGTGCAGCAGCACCGCCAAGGCGACCAGCACACCCAGGCCCAGGTCGGCCACAAAGGCCGATGCAATCAGTACGCCGTCTGCAAAGCAGTGCAGCCCGTCGCCCGTGAGCACCGCCCACCCCCCCGAGCCCAGGGACTGCGGCTCCTCATGGGTATCGGCTTCATGACGGTGCGAGTGATGCTCAGAGTCGTGCGAGTGGTGGTGCTCATGACCGTGATGCCACAACTCTGCCTTGTCCAGCAGAAAGAAAAAAATCAGCGAAGCCAGGACGGTCGAAAACAGCCAATGCGGCTCCACGTCAGACTCAAAGGCCTCGGGCAGCAGCAGCATGAAGGAGGTGGCCAGCAAGGCCCCCGCCGCCAGACTGAGCATGTGTGGCGTATGGTTGGCCATCAGGCCGCGATTGAGCCAGGCGGCGATCCATACGCTCCCCACCCCCGCAACGAGGGTGGCCGCAATGATGGCAGGAAGAGTCATGAGTGACAGGCTGGGAGCCAGAAAGTGAATCCGAAGCGCGCCCAAGGCTCACCCCGGACGCGCAAATGAAGATCCGGGTCTTTGCCCGGCTTTCCGACAATTATCCCAAGCCTGTCAAGCCCCAGGGCTTCAGCTCAGCCCGTGGCTGCGAAACCACTCCAGCGCGCGGCGGAAACCATCCTCGGCCGGGTCCTTGCGGAAAGTGGCCCGGTAGTCCGCATGAAAAGCATGTGGAGCATCGGGATAAACCACAAAAGTCGAGCGGGCCGCCGCCTGATTGCCTTTGGCGGCTGCCTCGGCCAAGTCCTGCTTCATTTGATCGACCGTGGAGACCGGGATGCCGGTATCGGCAGCCCCGTAGAGGCCAAGCACCGGCGCCTTCATGTTGGCCGCACCCTGGACCGGATGAGTGGGGGTATTGGGCGTGCTGGCACCCACCAGTCGACCGTACCAGGCCACACCGGCACGGATGGGACGCAGTTGCGAATACAACCAGACCACGCGACCGCCCCAGCAAAAGCCGGTGATGCCCACCTTCTGCGCACTGCCGCCATTGGCCGCTGCCCACTGCACCGCGCCATCGAGATCGGCCATCACCTGCGCATCGGGAACCTTGCTGACGATTTCCGCTTGCAGCTTGGCGATCTCGCCGTAGGCACTCGGATCACCCTGCCGGGCAAACAGCTCCGGGGCCACCGCCATAAAGCCGGCACGGGCAAAACGACGCGCCGTATCGGCAATGTATTCATGAACACCAAAGATCTCATGCACCACCAGCACGATCGGCAAATCCGTCTTGCCTGCCGGCGCGGCGAAATAAACCGGCACTTTAAATCCGGCCACCTCAAAAGTCGCCTCGCCCGTGCGCAGGCCCTCCGAAGAGGTCTTGATCGCAGTCTGCGCCATGATCGGGGCCGCCGCAGCGGCATACCCTACACCGAGGGCCGCCTTCAGCGCGGTACGCCGCGAAGCCACGGGTGCCTCGCCACGGCTGTCTATCAATGCATGGCTGTCGTTGAGCAGGTCTTGTTGCAACATCAGGGGCTCCTTGGGCTGGCTGGCAAAGCTCGCATCATAAGAAGAAGCTCGGCTGAACAAACTACAGGGTTATTTCAGGGCCACCCGGAGACCCTCTCACCTATCGGCATGGTGCTCAATGCGCCTGCTCCCAATTCGGCCCCACGCCCACCTCGGCCAGCAAGGGCACACGCAACTGCGCCACCCCGGCCATCAATCGCGGCACCTCGCTGCGCAACCAGTCAACTTCGTGCTCGGGCACCTCGAACACGAGTTCGTCATGGACCTGCATGATCACCAAGGTCTTGAGTCGGTGCGTGTCGATGGCCTTCTGTACCGCGATCATGCTCATCTTGATCAGGTCGGCCGCCGTGCCCTGCATGGGCGCATTGATCGCGGCGCGCTCGGCCGCCCCGCGCCGAGGGCCGTTGGGCGAGTTGATCTCAGGCAGAAACAGCCGGCGGCCAAACACCGTCTGCACATAGCCCTGGCTCTTGGCCATCGCACGGGTCTCGTCCATGTAGCGCTTGACCCCGGGGTAGCGGTGAAAGTAGCGGTCTATGTAGGCCGCAGCCGCCTTGGTCTCTATGCCCAAATTGCGCGCCAACCCGAAAGAGCTCATGCCATAGATCAAGCCAAAATTGATCACCTTGGCGTAGCGCCGTTGCTCACTACTGACCTGATCGAGCGCCACGCCAAACACTTCGGCCGCAGTGGCGCGGTGCACATCCAGACCATGCCGAAAGGCGTTGAGCAGGGCTTCATCTTCACTGAGATGGGCCATGATGCGCAGTTCAATCTGCGAATAATCGGCACTGGCGATCAGATGACCCGATGGGGCGATGAAAGCCTCGCGTACCCGGCGCCCCTCAGGGGTGCGAATCGGAATGTTCTGCAGGTTGGGGTCGTTGCTGGACAGGCGGCCGGTCACGGCCACCGCTTGCGCATAGTGGGTGTGCACCCGCCCCGTTCGGACATGGGCCATCTGGGCCAGTTTGTCGGTGTAGGTGCCCTTGAGCTTAGACAGGCTGCGGTGCTCAAGAATGCGGGCCGGCAGCGGGTAATCCTCGGCCAGTTTTTCCAGCACTTCCTCGTCCGTGCTTGGCGCTCCGGTAGCCGTCTTCTTGACCACCGGCAGCCCCAACTTGCCAAAAAAGATCTCACCGATCTGCTTGGGGCTGGCCAGGTTGAAAGGCTGGCCGGCCAATTCAAAGGCCTGCTCCTCCAATTGCACAATCCGCGCCCCGAGATCCGCACTCTGCCGGGCTAAAGTGGCCGCGTCAATGAGCACGCCATTGCGCTCGATCCGGTACAGCGCCTCGCTGCACGCCATTTCAAGCTCATAAATGAAGTGCAGGCCACCATCGGCCTGCAACTGAGGCCAAAGCACGCGGTGGACATCAAAACACTGCTCTGCATCCTCGCAGGAATAGGCAGCTGCCCGTTCGATATCCACCTGGCTAAACCCAATCTGAGAGGCTCCTTTGCCGCACAGGTCTTC
>JBEIHE010000087.1:0-11870 GCA_040381515.1 Polaromonas sp. | reverse complement strand
TGACACCGTTTTCCTGGTAGATCACATGGGTCTTGGCATAGTCAAACTCATGGACATTGACCTCAGCCCCCACTGCTGGAAGCAGCCCGACACGGGTATCGGTGTCCCAGGCATAAGACTCCATCTGCTTTTCGACAAAGTGGCGCATGCCGTACTTTGGAATCGGCCCAGAGGGGCCGTAAACCTCTAACGGCCGAGTCCGACCGCCCGTCCAGCTTCCAATCCAGACCTGCGCAAAGTCACCGACGTGGTCAGTATGCAGATGCGTTGCAAAGTAGGCCTTCATCTGCTGATAAGGAACCTCAAGCGCACCGAAATTCGTCTGGGTTCCGTAGCCAAAATCGAACTGAAACTTGTCTCCGTTGCCCAACTCGATCAACCAACCCGCATTGGCCTGTGAGGGCCGCAAAAAAGGCCGCCCGGTTCCTAGAGCCGTGACCCGCATTTCATCAGGCGCTAAGAGCTCCGTGTTGGGAAAGAAGTGTTCGCGTCTTTTGTTCACACCAGGCTCCATGGACGAGCCCCTGGCGGGGCAATGTTGGCCGCAGTGTAGGCAGGTCATCTATGCACGCATAATGCAATTAATCCAATAAGTGATTCTTTAAACGAATCACCCATCCCTTTCACTGGCGTTCATTTCCTCACCGTGGTCAATCTTCCAACTACCGACCTCCTACCCCCCACGCAAGGTGAAACACGCCTGAAATCCCGGCAGCTCGCTCTGGTCGTCGCGCTGGACGACACGCGAAGCTTGCGCCAGGCTGCGGAGCGCATCCACATCTCGCAGCCCGCTGCGACACGCCTGCTGCAGGAACTTGAAAGCCAGTTGGGCGTCGAGCTGTTCCAGCGTTCCCGCCGAGGCATGCAACCCACTATGGCCGGCGAAGTGATGGTCCGCCATGCCCGCACACTGCTGACTGGAATGAAGGAAGCCTACGCAGACACCCGCGCCACAGCGATGGGCGGCAAAGGCCATCTGCGCCTGGGCATTTTTGGCAGCGCCAACCCGCAGGGACTGGCTCAGTGCATCATCCAGATCAAGCAGAACTATCCAGCACTGGAAGTGATGATCACCGAGGCTCCGCTCGAAATGCTCCTCAAGGCCCTCCGGGACGGTGAGCTCGACCTGATCGTCAACCGGACAAGCGCCGCTCAGGTCGATGAGGTCTTCAGGCAAGAACTCCTCTACATTGAGAGCTTCGTCCTGACCGTCGGTGCTGACAACTCTCTGGCCCGCAAGCGCAAGGTAAACCCCTCGGATTTGCGCAACAAAATCTGGCTTGTGCCGCCCACCAACACGCTGCTGCGCCACCAGGTCGACACCTTTTTTGCTATGGACTTTGGGGGAACGCCCGCCCATCTGGTCCAGACCACTTCCCTGCTGGCCAGCCTGGCTATGCTGAGACTTTCCGACGCCGTGGCGGTGATGGCCAAACACACAGCCGATTTTTTCGGTGCGCGCGGATTCCTTAAAACCCTGCCCTTCCCCCTCGCAACACTGTCCCGACCGGTGTCACTGATTACCCTGCGCGATCCACCTGTGAAGCCCCAACTTCAATACCTGACTCAGCTCTTGCGCCAGCAAGCTGGCCGCGCCTGATGGGTAAAACGCGTCCAAGCAGACAACGATGTTGAGCGTCACAACCTTTTCAGCTGCAGCCCCCTGTATTGACCCAGCAGTTTATGCACCGGTCAAGCTGCTACGGCATAAGCCTCGGCCCCACAGTGCGCTAGACTGATTGAGACCTTTGAGGCGCCGGAAATTCCTACTATTGAGCGGTAAGGAGTCGGGGTCGGGGTCAACGCCGCAGGTGGGGGGGGTAGGTCAATCTGACCGGATCAAAATCAAAAAGCCTTTGTCATGCTCGACCGAAAGTCCAAAGAAAAATCCTTCCTCACACGCGTCAGGCAGGCTTTGCCGGCCTTGCATCCGGCAGAGCGGCGCTTGGGCGATTTTGTCTGCGATTTCCCGGGCGAATTAGCCAGCTACTCCGGATCTGAACTTGCGGAACTTGCTCATGTTTCCAAAGCGACGGTATCGCGTTTTGTCAAACGCTTAGGATATGAAAGCTATGAAGCGGCCCGTCGTCATGCACGAGCCGAAAAGTTGACCGGTTCGCGCTTGTTTCTGGGCACTGTCGCGAAGACCGGAGCGGCAAGCAATGTGGCATCGCACGTTGCACAGAGTATTGCCAACCTGGAAGCCACTTTCATTGCCATCTCTGATGTGCAGGTAGAGGCTGTGGCCAAAGCGATGCTCAAGGCCCGCAAGGTCTGGGTTTTGGGGTTTCGCAGCAGCCACCCCTTTGCGACTTATCTGCAGTGGCAACTCACGCAGGTCATCGAGAACATCGTGGCCATACCAGGCGGTGGACAAACCTTGGGCGAGCATCTGGTGAGCCTGGATAAGCGGGATCTGGTCATTGTTTTTGGGATGCGACGTCGCATCGCCCGCATGGACCTGATCCTCGAACAGATTCGGCGGCAAGGTGCGCGGTTGCTCTATATCACCGATGAGGGCGTGCCATTTCAGGAGGGGGCGACCTGGCACTTTCGTTGCCACTCTCAGGCGCCCGGCCCCCTGTTCAATCACACTGCGGTGGCGGCGGTCTGCTACTTGCTGGCCACCCGTGCCATCGAGATGGCCGGCGCTGGTGCTCGATCCCGACTGCGGGCGATCGAGGCGCTCAATGACGACCTGGAAGAGTTGTAGGCGTTTGTCATTGACAGGCACCTGAACTCACTGCATCCAGACGCCCCATTTTGGCGTCGCGCACCAAACTACAACTCAATTTGCACCCGTTCGGGGCGCCCGGGGAAGGGGCTCCTGATCGTCCAAAGGCTCGCTGGTCTTCCCATCCGCCCCTCTGAGCCTTCTGTCGGCCCGCGGAAATTGAAAAAACTCAATTTTTCTTGCTGAAAAGATTTTTTCATGTAGCATGGCAAGAAATTTGCGTTACCGGCTGAGGGAGCGGTTACACAGACCGCACATTCAACAGAACGAAGGAGTCTTTATGCGACGCACCTTGATCGCCGCGCTGGCCGCGACTGCAGTTAGCACAGTGGTACACGCCCAACCCATGACACTGAAGGTTCTAGGTCAGCCGGTTGGGTCTGGCTTGATTCAGAAAAACAAAGAGCAACCGTTTTTTGAGAATCTGGCTAAAACCTCTGGGCTCAACATCAGCGTCCAGTACTCTCCTGTCGATGTAGCGGGTATCCCCGATACCGATGGACTACGGGTGCTCAGGTCGGGACTGTTCAACATGGTTTCACTACGCCTGCCGCAGGTCAGCCGTGACGATCCCACCGTGCTCGGCTTCGACCTGGTCGGGCTCAATCCCACTTATGAGGCTGGAAAGAAGAATACAGACGCCTACTTTGCCACCGTCGATAGACGCCTGCAGGCTCAGTTCAACGCCAAATTGCTCGGTGTCTGGCCTGCCGGTCCCCAGGTCATTTTTTGCAAGCCACAAATCAAAGGCTTGGCTGACTTGAGGGGCAAGAAAATCCGGGTGGGCGATCAAAATAGCGCCAACTTTGTGGCGGGTCTCGGAGCTACTGGCGTGCCCATGCCCTTTGGAGAGGTACAGCAGGCTCTTGCCCGTGGCGTCGTGGACTGCGCCATCACTGGGCCCGCATCGGCCAATTCCGGCGGCTGGCCCGAGGCAGCGACAACCGTGATGCCACTGGCCTTGCAGTTGGCGATCAATGGTTACGCAATCAACCTCAATACCTGGAGGCAGATGTCGCCGGCCGATCAGGCCAAGTTACAGCAAGCCGTTGATCGGCTGGTCAGAGACATCTGGACCTACTCCCAAGAGTTGGCCGACGACGCTCATCGGTGCAACATCGGGGCCAGTCCCTGTACGGCGGGCAAGAGCTACAAGCTGACTGCGGTTCCGGTGACGCCTGCTGATCTGGCTACGGTCAAGAACGCCCTGAGGGAGCGCTCTCTGCCCACCTGGAGTAAGCAGTGCAACGCAGTCAATCCGACTTGCGAGGCTGACTGGAATGCAACCATAGGAGCCGGTCTTTGAGCGCTGCCGATAAGCACGCAACCGTCTATCGGCGCCTGGCCAGCAACACCTTCGGGGTGATGATGCTGGCTCTGGCGGTTCTCGTGACAGTAGAGACCCTGGTTCGAAAGATCTGGTCGGTCTCTATTGGTGGCGTTGACGAGCTGGCGGGCTATTCGATTGCGCTTGGTGCGCCTCTGGCCTTTGCGGTGACCTTGTTGGATCGCTCTCATATCCGCATCAATCTTGTTTACCTCTTCATGAGGCCTCGCTTGAAGGCATGGATGGACTTTCTGTCTGTTGCCTCGATCGGGATCCTGTCTATCTTTTTGTTTGGCTTTACGGTCAAGACGGTGCTTGAGACCCAGACTTACCAGTCACTGGCTCAAACCCCTTGGGCCACACCCCTGATTTACCCACAATCGCTGTGGCTGGTGGCGATGGTCGTGTTTCTGCTCCCAGCCCTCTGGCTTCCTGTGCGTGCGAGTGTGATGCTCTGGCGCGGACAAACCCAAGCCTTGAGCGAGACCTTCGGCCCTGACACGCCAGAGGAAGAACTCAAAGCCGAGTTGGAAGACTTGAAGCGACGTTGAGTCGCATTGATCACAATGACCCTGACATATCTTGCCGTGGGCTTCGTGGTCATGCTTGGGCTCATGTTCTTGAGCCTGCCCGTGGCTTTCGCTATCCTTTTTGTGGGCGTCGTCGGTGGTCTACTCGCCCATGGCATGCCCTTACTCGACATGATGGGCGGTGTGGTGTGGGGCACCCTCAATAACTCGGTCATGACCGCCATTCCGCTCTTCATGCTGTTGGGCGAGTTACTCCTGCGAGGCGGAATAGCCGACAAAATGTTCGACGCGCTCTCTATCTGGATGGGGCGTTTGCCTGGGGGCTTGCTGCACACCAACATCGGTACCTGTGCCTTGTTCGCCGCAACTTCGGGCTCATCAGTGGCAACGGCGGCCACCGTGGGCACGGTCGCGCTGCCGGCATTGACTGCACGCAAGTATCCGGTGGCAGCCTCCCTGGGCTCTCTGGCCGCCGGCGGTACGCTGGGCATCCTGATTCCGCCCAGTGTGAATCTTCTGGTCTACGGTTCCTTGGCCAATGTCTCTGTAGGCCAACTCTTTATTGCCGGCATCATCCCTGGACTGCTGCTAACCGGCCTCTTTCTGGTTTACGTTGCGATTGCCCACTCGAAGGCGGGCAGTCACGAGCGAAGCGAGGCGCCCTCACTGAGCGAAAAAATAGCCGCTTTGCGCCATCTGGTACCGCCCGGAGTGATCTTCCTGGTGGTAATGGGCAGCATCTATGGGGGCTTGGCCACACCGACCGAGTCGGCCGCGCTGGGCTTGATGGCAGCCTTGTATTTCCTTTGGCGGTCGGGACGTTTGCGTTGGACCTTGCTGGAGCACTGCTTTGCCCAGGCCGCGCGCACCAGTGGCATGGTCATTCTCGTCATCGTTTGTGCCCTGCTGCTCAACGTCACCCTGGCCATGCTCGGCACCACGCAGGCACTAACACAATGGGTTGGCTCTTTAGGGCTGGATCGTTATTCGCTGCTTTTTATCCTTGTACTTTTCTATGTGGTACTCGGCATGTTCATGGATGCGATGTCGATGCTTGTACTAACGGTACCAGTGGCGGTCCCCATGGTCATGGCGGTTGGGGTTGATCCTGTATGGTTCGGAATCTTCATCGTCGTGATGTGTGAAATTGCGCTGATCACTCCACCTGTAGGCATGAATTTATTTGTGGTGCAAGGACTGCGCAAGGACGGCGGGAGCTTTCGCGACGTCGTGATGGGCAGTCTTCCCTACGTCTTTATCATGCTGGCTTTTACCGCCTTGCTGATCGTCTGGCCAGAGATCGTGACCTGGCTTCCAGAAAGTGCAAGCGCACCATGAGGGATCGGAGCCAGTCGCGCCCCGCAGGTCTTCGTCGGATACTGGTGATTAACCCCAATACAAATTCACGGGTTACTGATCGTGTTCGCAAGCTTGCCGATCGGCACTCCGGGCCCTTACTTCAATTCGATGTCATCAATCCAGACCAGGGGCCCTTTTCCATCGAAACCGATTCAGATAAGGTGCAGGCAGAAGAGCAAGTTCTCCAACTCATGGTGCACCAGGCCAAACGCGGACATGATGCCTATGTCTTGGCCTGCTTTGACGATCTGGCTTTGCGGGCAGCCAGGGAAATATTGGAAATGCCAGTCATCGGCTGCTGCGAGGCGGGCATTGCAGCCGCGCGAGCAGTTTCCCCCTCATTGGCCATAGTGACCACCTTTGATGGCGCCTTGCCTGGAATTCGGTCCCTGATGCAGCGCTACGGCGCAGGTCCACTTGCCACCGCGCGCGCCGCAGGAATTGGAGTGGACGAAGCTGCGCGCCTCGAACCCGAGGCCAATGAGCGCATTCTTCGGGCCATTGAGGCATCCGTTGAAAAAGACAAAGCCAGAGTCATCCTGCTCGCCTCAGGCGGTATGGCGGGTTTGGCCTCTGATCTGACTCACCGTGCGGGCGTGCCGGTTGTCGATGCTGTCGAGGCGGCACTGACTGTGGCCGCTGAGGCGGCGATTGAGCATGGCCGCTTGAAGTCTTGACTGCAAGCGCATGCGAGCTTGCGACAGATCAAAGCAGTAACGGAGCCGCACCGGAAGCAGATCAATAACCAAAGTCGGAAGCTGTTGAAGAGCGCCGCTCGATACGAACCGGATCCTCTGATCCCGGGCCAGGCAGCTGGGATACGCTGATACTCCTCAGCTGAGATGACGGCGATGAGGATCCGGCACTAGGGCCCTGGCGGCCAAGCCCAAACTGCTGGTCCGGGACGAGCCCACCGAAGGTATACAGCCAAGCATCATCAAAGACATCGGCCGGGGCCTGGGCAGCCAGATGCAGGAAAACGGGGTGCGGCAATTGATGAAGATCTAACGCTGATCATGTGCGGTCGGTTCTCGCTCGGTTCTAATAGACCGGCCCGTCTGCAGCCATTGACCGCTATGAACCCAACCCCTCCCACCCCGTCTCCAAGCACACCCGACCGAATCCGCGGCAGCCTCTGGGGCATGATGGTCGGTGACGCGCTGGCCATGCCGGTGCACTGGTACTACCGCCTGTCTGAACTGCAGCGCGATTTCGGGGTCATTCGGGACTACCAGGCGCCCAAAGAAGTGCACCCGAGCTCGATCATGTCCCTGTCGAGCACCTCGAGCGCGGGCCGGGGCAATCAGGCCGGCAACGTGGTGGGCGACGTCATCCTCAAAGGCAAAAAGCACCATTGGGGCCCCGCCGGCCGGCATTACCACCAGGGCATGCAGGCCGGCGAAAACACGCTCAATGCGCTGTGTGCGCGCTTGGTTCTGCGTTCTCTGTGCCGAATGAAGGCCCACGACACCGCCGACTTTCTGGCCGCGTATGTGCAGTTCATGACAACCGAAGGCAGCCACAACGACACCTATGCCGAGTCCTACCACCGGGACTTTTTCGCCAACTGGGCTCGCGGGGTGCCTGTTGAGCGGTGCGCTGGCGCCACCGGCCACGATACCGCGTCCATCGGCGGTCTGGTGGGCCTGGCCCCCGTGGTTTTGGCCGTGGCGGCCGGTGGCGAGGTGGAGCAAGCCGTTCAAGCCGGCTTGCGGCAACTGCGCCTGACCCACCAATCGCAGCCCCTGGAGGTCTTTGCTGCGGCCTATTGCCGCTTGCTGGCGCAATTGGTGTACAGGCCGCCGCCGACCCTCACGCCGCTGCTGCAGACTCAAGCCCCGAGCCTTGGCAAAGGCTTGAGCGCTTTGCTGGGCCAAGCCGCAGATCATCGAGATGCGGCTACCCGGGTGGTCGGCGGACTCTATAGCCCAGCCTGCTACATCGAAGACTCTTTTCCGAGCGCGCTGTATCTGGCGGCACGCTACGCCCATGATTTTGAGGCCGCGCTGATCGCCAACACCAATGCGGGCGGCGACAACTGCCATCGCGGCTCGGTGCTGGGGGCACTGCTCGGCGCCTGGCTGGGCTTTGAGGCCATCCCCTTGCGCTGGCGTCAAGGGCTGCTGGCAGCCCCCGCGCTGGCGCAAGAAATCGACGAATTCATCAAGACCTTTTTACCGGCTGGGTCAAACCCGCACTGAGGTTTGAGCTTGAGCCTATCGGACCCAGCACGCCCACTGCTCTTGCGCGCCTGCTGCAGCGACAAATGAACCAGGTGGCCGTAACGCCGCAGCAGCATGGTCTGATCGCGATGACCAAGGATTTGCGAGGCCACGCCAACACCGACGCCATTTCTCAGCCGCGATGCTGCAACCCAGTGGCGGATGTCATGCATCCGCAAATCGATCCGCTGAGCCCGTGGCCAACGTAGGCCTCAAGCGCTTGGCCAAGGCCAAGGCCATGGTCTCGGGCGTGAAAAAAAGCATCCTTGAATCGCCGTTCTTGGTTCTGGGCACGATGACTTTTCCGAAGGAGATGTCGAGCTCTTGCCGGGTCCTGTGCAGCACCTCACTCTTGCGTGCACCCGAGTCAACCAGCATCCAAACAAAGAGCGTGAACAACCGGTCCTTGCCCATTTTTGCGGCCAGTCGCAGCAACGCAATGTCCTGCTCAGACGATGCAACGTATCGCATGGATTCTTCGAATCGTTTGATGTGGATAGTGGGTGAAATGAATCCAAGAGGGGCCATCCGGCGTTCCACAATGGCCCAGCGAAAAATCTGACCCAAAGCGCCAAGGTCTGACATGCGTGAAAGACAGGCTCCATATGGGCTCAACGCGTACAGCGGTGTAGTCCTGCCACTGACATGGCCCGGGTCAAGCGCAGCGCACGATGATGACTGGACGCGCTGCCAAAGCCGCCCAGTCTCATCAATCAACAGAAAGGTCAATTCCATGAACAAGGATCAACTCAAGGGCGAAATCAAAGAAGTCTCCGGCAAGGTGCAGGAAAAGGCCGGGCAGGTGATCGGGAGCACTGATCAGCAGATCAAGGGACTCGCCAAACAGCACGAAGGCATGACGCAAAAAGCCGTCGGCGATGTGAAGGAAGTCATCAAGGAAACCGTGAAGGATGTGAAGAAGGACGTCGAGTCCAAGTAACTGCCCGCCGGCGTCGTCGACGGTTTGCTCAAGGACATCCCGAAGCTGACCTCAAAGTCAGCACGGTCGGTGGCGTCAAGCTCAGCGGTGAGGTCAACGTCACCAAAACCGATGTAGCGGCCTCCAACGGGCTGATCCACGTCATCGACACGTTGCTGCTGCCTAAAGCTTAATCCACTCACATCCAGCAATCCAACCCATACAAAGAAAGTCAGGACCCAAAATGAATGTAAAGAAAATCCTTATTGCAGCCACCCTCACCGGCGCGGCCCTGGCCGCACAGGCCAAGGACATCGTGGACACCGCCGTGGCGGCCGGCAACTTCAAGACGCTGGTCGTCGCACTCAAGGCAGCCGATCTGGTGCCAACGCTCAAGGGCAAGGGCCCCTTCACCGTCTTTGCGCCCACCGATGAAGCGTTCGCAAAGATTCCCAAAGCCGACCTAGATGCCCTGCTGAAAGACAAGGCCAAGTTAAGGGCGGTGCTGACTTACCACGTAGTTCCAGGCAAGGTAATGTCCACAGACCTGAAGCCCGGCAACGTGAAGACCGTGCAAGGCAGTAGCGTGATGGTCAACACCATGGGTGGCGCAATGATCAACGATGCCAAAGTGGTTGCCGCCGACGTGGCCGCTGACAACGGTGTCATCCATGCCATCGACACCGTACTGATGCCCAAGTAAGCGCCGTGCGGTGGGGAGCCCTTTACACGCCGGCCACAGCGCTTTCAAAGGAGAAAACGCAGCGCGACAGGCGACAGCTCAACTAAACGCATGGGTCCCACAGAAGTGGCTCCACAAATCTGAACAGGTGAGATAAAGCAGACTCCGGGCAAACTGTCGGGTCCACTGGGACCTGCGAGAAGGAGTTTTGCGATGAACAAGAAGTCGTCAGGGCGGCGCAGCCGCCGTTCCCACAGTCCTGCCTTTAAGGCCAAGGTGGCGCTGGCAGCACTGCGTGAAGACAAGACCATGTCAGATTGACTATCAACGGTCGCAGCCAAACCGTCAAGACCGAAGTGCGGGCGCCGTCGACACATTTCACAGCATTCAAAGCGGGCCGCTGCCCAGGTGATGGCCCGTCTCGGCCCTAGGCTTCGGTTGGCAAGGATTAGCGCTGCCCGTAAAATTATCAACCAGCCCAACCATGCAGCGAGTCCCCATGAAGCCGTCTGAAGCCCTTGCCGCGCATCGAGAAGAGGTTCGTGCGATCGTTCTCGCCCACCGAGCTGTCAATGCTCGCGTGTTCGGCTCTGTGCTGCACGGCTCGGACACAGGTGACAGCGACCTGGACATCCTTGTTGATACCACCCAGGACACGACCCTGTTCGATTTGGGCGCGATCCGCTACAAGCTGCGGAACCTTCTTGGAGTTCCGGTTGATGTGCTGACACCAGGCGCGTTGCCTGATCGCTTTCATCAAAGAGTCATCTCTCAGGCTGTTAGGATTTGAAAAAAATCATCATCATTGCCGGACCAGATGGCGCGGGCAAGACAACTTTTGCCCGAGACTTTCTACCAGCAGAGGCGCACACGCTCAGATTCATCAATGCTGATTTGATCGCTGCCGGTCTTGCGCCGTTCAACCCCGACACTGCGGCAATAAAAGCAGGAAGATTGATGCTTGAGGAGATTGACGAATGTGTCCTTGCTGGTGAGAGCTTTGCCTTTGAAACCACGCTGTCAGGCCTCAGCTATTTCAGGAAGATCAAGCGATGGAAGCAACTGGGCTATGAGGTCAAGCTCTGGTTTCTTTCGCTGCCATCTGCGGATGTGGCGGTATCAAGGGTTGAGGTCCGCGTCTCGCAAGGTGGTCACAACATACCCGAGCACGTCATCCGCCGGCGGTTCAAGGCCGGGTTACATAACTTCCACAACCTGTACAGCAAGGCCGTGGACTCGTGGGTTGTTTATGACAGCTACGTCCAACCTCCCAAAGTTCTTGACTGGAGTAACAGATGAATACAGCGGATATCCGAACCTCGACTGACCCTGACTTGGCTGGTTCATATGCTGCGATGCTTCGGGCTGCACGGGCGGCCGAAGACCTGGCCATCAGGACGAACACTTGCATCCTCGTCTCCATTGACGGCAAGGACGTACGACTGAGTGCTCAGGACCTCCTCAAAATGCGCGAGCAGGAGGCCAATCAATCAGCACCGCGTGCTGACCTCGAGTAGCAGACAGCCGCAGCTCAGTATTCACTGGGCAACATGATCACCCAGTGCTCGCTATCCCAGCAGGCGTACAAGATCTGCTCGGGCATGGGAAAGTCGGTGTAGGGGATCTGCTGCTGAGCACGGACATGGCCGTTGCCATCCCCCAGCACCAGCAGCGCCGTTGAGCCGGTGACTCGCAGCTGTATGTGCACAAACCAGTCATCCGTACCCAGCTCGATGAGATAGCTGGCCGCTGCAGCAGTTCACTGGTTGTCCAGTTCTTTGCAGTTGGCATAAGACGGAAACACGCCCAGGGCGGCGTTCAAGGACAACGCCAGACCCCTTTTGCGCTCTGCGCTGACCAACTCGCCCATGGCAGAGTGCTTGTCTGCCAGCACCAGTCCACGGTCGCCCGGCTGCGCATAGAAAATCTATGAAAACTGCCTGGAAAATCTATGACTTGTAGTAAACCGCCACCACACTACTCAAAACCAAAGAAAAAGCACCTAAAGTCGCCTTTAAGTGCTTGATTGCGCTGGGGAATTTCTGGTGGGCGGTACATGGATCGAACATGTGACCCCTGCAGTGTGAAGACGCCAGA
>JBEIHE010000086.1:0-12105 GCA_040381515.1 Polaromonas sp. | reverse complement strand
GGATGCGGGTGAATGGTCTTGCCAATGTCCACCGCGTCGGCGCCCATCTCGATGGCCAGGGCAATCTCGCCGATCATGTCGCCCGCATGCGTGCCGACCATGCCGCCGCCCAGAATCTTGCCGTGGCCATGGGCCTCCGGGCTGTCGTCAAACAGCAGCTTGGTCACGCCCTCGTCGCGGCCGTTGGCAATGGCGCGGCCAGAGGCCGCCCAGGGGAACAGGCCTTTTTTGACCTTGATGCCTTGGGCCTTGGCCTGGTCTTCCGTCAGGCCAACCCAGGCCACTTCGGGGTCGGTGTAAGCCACGCTGGGGATGACGCGGGCGTTGAACGCCGAGGACCGGAGTTTTTGGGCCAGCTCTTCGTTACCTTGCATCAGTTCACCAGCAATCACTTCGGCCGCCACATGCGCCTCGTGCACCGCCTTGTGCGCCAGCATGGGCTGGCCGACGATGTCGCCAATGGCGAAGATGTGCGGCACATTGGTGCGCATCTGGATGTCCACGTTGATAAAGCCGCGGTCGGTCACGGCCACGCCTGCCTTGTCGGCGGCAATCTTTTTGCCGTTGGGTGTGCGGCCCACGGCCTGCAACACCAGGTCGTAGACCTGAGGCGCGGGGGCGGTGCCGCCGGGCTCGGCGCTTTCAAACGTGACCTCGATGCCTTCGGGTGTGGCTTTGGCACCCACGGTTTTGGTCTTGAGCATGATGTTGTCAAAGCGCTTGGCGTTCATCTTCTGCCATATCTTGACCAAATCTCGGTCAGCGCCCTGCATCAAGCCGTCCATCATTTCGACCACGTCCAGGCGGGCACCCAGCGTGCTGTAGACCGTACCCATTTCCAGGCCGATGATGCCGCCGCCCAGGATGAGCATGCGTTTGGGCACTTCTTTGAGCGCCAGCGCGCCGGTGGAATCGACTACGCGCGGGTCCTTATCGAGCCCATCCTTCTGCATGAAGGGCAGGCGCACGGCTTGGCTGCCTGCTGCAATGATGGCGTTTTTAAAGGCAATCACCTTCTTGGTGCCAGTCTTCTCTTGGCCACTGCCGCTGGTTTCTTCCACTTCCAGGTGGTTGGCGCCGACGAATACGCCATAGCCACGCACGGTCGTGACCTTGCGCATCTTGGCCATGGCGGCCAGGCCTCCGGTCAGCTTGCCAATCACCTTTTCTTTATGGCCGCGCAGCTTGTCGATGTTGATTTGCGGCGCGCCAAAGTCCACACCCAGATCAGCCATGTGGCTGACTTCATCCATGACAGCTGCGACATGCAGCAGCGCCTTGGAGGGGATGCAACCAACGTTGAGACATACGCCGCCGAGTTGGGCGTAACGCTCAACCAGAACCACTTTGAGACCCAGATCAGCCGCACGGAAAGCCGCGCTGTAACCGCCTGGGCCACCGCCGATAACGACCAGGTCACACTCCAGGTCTGCACTGCCTGCAAAGCTGCTGGCCAAAGGGGCCGGAGCTGCAGGAGCCGCTACAGAAAAAGGAGCTGCTGGCGCTGACACTGTGGGCGCTGCAGCCGGTTTTTCTTGAGTAACCGCATCCGAAACCTCAAGCAAAACGACGACAGAACCTTCTTTGACCTTGTCACCCAGCTTGACCTTGAGCTCTTTCACCACACCGCCATGGCTTGAGGGAATTTCCATGGAGGCTTTGTCGCTCTCCACAGTGATCAGACTTTGCTCGGGCTTGATGGTGTCGCCGGGCTTGACCAGCACTTCGATGACAGCGACTTCGTCGAAGTCACCGATATCGGGAACCTTGATTTCAATGGTGCTCACAGGAGAACCCTCCGGAAATCACTGAGGATCTGGCCCAGGTAAACGTTGAATCGTGCCGCGGCGGCACCGTCAATCACGCGGTGGTCGTAGCTCAAGGACAGTGGCAGCATCAGCCGTGGTTCAAATTCCTTACCGTTCCAGACCGGCTCTATGACCGATTTGCTCAGGCCCAAAATAGCCACTTCTGGCGCATTGATGATGGGGTGGAAATAGCGCCCGCCAATTCCACCCAACGACGAGATAGAAATGCAGCCGCCACTCATGTCGCCACCACTGAGCTTGCCGTCGCGGGCTTTTTTGGACAGTTCACCCATCTCCTGGCTGATCTGCAAGATGCCTTTTTTATCAGCATCACGCAGCACGGGCACGACCAGCCCATTGGGAGTATCGGCGGCAAAGCCGATATTGAAATACTGCTTGTAGACCAGTTGATCGCCGTCCAGAGAGGCGTTGAAGTCAGGGAACTTCTTAAGTGCGGCGACCATGGCTTTGATGACAAAGGCCAACATGGTGACCTTGACACCGCTCTTCTCATTCTCTTTGTTGAGCTGAACCCGAAACGCTTCCAGCGCGGTGATGTCTGCGTTGTCATGGTTGGTGACATGAGGAATCATCACCCAGTTGCGGTGCAAGTTGGCGCCGCTGATTTTCTTGATGCGGGACAAGTCTTTGCGCTCGACCGGTCCGAACTTGGTGAAGTCCACCTTCGGCCAGGGCAGCAGATCCAGGCCGCCACCCAGCGAAGCAGTGGCTTTGGGTGAATTGGCAGCCATGGCCGCAGTGCTGGCAGCGCCCGCCATGACGTTGCGGGTGAAATTCTTGATGTCTGCTTCGGTAATCCTTCCCTTGAGGCCGGAACCTTTGACCTCCGCCAAAGGGACACCGAGTTCGCGGGCGAATTTGCGTATAGCGGGTGAGGCATGCGGCAAGTTCAGAGCCAGCGCGGTTGGCTCATGCGGCGGCAATGCCGCTGTAGGGATGGTGCGCTCGGGTGCCGGGCCAGACGGTGCTGTGACAACGACTGGCGCAACCGGCGTTGGTTCAGGTGGGGCGGCTGCAGGTGAAGGCACCACGCTCGTCTGCACAGGCGCTGCAGCCTGAGAAGACTCGAGAATCAACACCACCGAGCCCTGTTTGACCTTGTCGCCAAGTTTGACCATCAGCGACTTGACAACCCCAGCGGCACTGCTGGGGATTTCCATAGACGCCTTGTCAGACTCCACCGTGATCAGGCTTTGCTCGGCCTTGACGGTATCGCCGGGCTTGACCAATAACTCGATTACCGCTACCTCGTCGAAATCCCCGATATCGGGGACTTTAATTTCTAAAGTTGCCATACAAATCCTTTAATCACGCGTAAAGCGGATTGATCTTGTCAGCCTTGATGCCGTACTTGGCAATCGCCTCTGCCACCTTGGCCACAGGCACCGTGCCCTCTTCGCTCAGCGCCTTAAGTGCCGCTACAACTATGTAGTGACGATTGACCTCGAAATGCTCGCGCAACATGCTGCGGAAATCGCTGCGGCCAAAGCCGTCTGTTCCCAGCACTTTGTAAGTGCGGCCTTTGGGAATGTAGGGCCGAATCTGTTCGGCATAGGCCTTCATGTAATCGGTGGATGCAACTACCGGCCCGGTGTGCTTGTCCAGTTGTTGGGCTACGAATGACACACGGGGCTTCTCCAACGGATGCAGCATGTTCCAGCGCTCGCAGTCCTGGCCCTCCCGGGTGAGCTCGTTAAAGCTCGGACAACTCCAGACGCCCGCCGAAACACCCCACTCTTTCTCCAACAATTCCTGGGCAGCGATCGATTCGCGCAGGATGGTGCCAGAGCCCAACAACTGCACCCGGGGGGTCAGTTTGGGACCGGGCTTGAATAAATACATGCCCTTGATGATTTCTTCTTCAGTTCCGGCTGTCAGCCCGGGCATGGCGTAGTTCTCGTTGAGCAGGGTCAGATAGAAATAAACGTTGTCCTGCTTTTCCACCATGCGCTTCAAACCATGGTGCAGGATGACGCCGACTTCGTGGGCAAACGTCGGGTCGTAGCTGATGCAATTGGGAATGGTGCTGGCCATGATGTGGCTGTGGCCGTCTTCGTGCTGCAAGCCTTCACCGTTGAGGGTGGTACGACCCGATGTGCCGCCCAACAAAAAGCCGCGTGCCTGCATGTCGCCGGCTGCCCAGGCCAGATCACCTACGCGTTGCAAGCCAAACATCGAGTAATAGATGTAAAACGGAATCATGATCCGGTTGCTGGTGCTGTAGGAGGTAGCAGCTGCAATCCAGCTGCTCATGCCACCGGCCTCATTGATACCCTCTTGCAGGATTTGACCCGCCTTGTCTTCTTTGTAATAGCTGACCTGTTCTTTGTCGACCGGGGTGTAGTTCTGGCCGTCGGGGTTGTAAATACCGATCTGGCGGAACAAGCCTTCCATGCCAAAGGTACGTGCCTCATCGACCAGAATGGGAACAGCGCGCGGACCCAGCTCTTTGTCGCGCAACAGAGTCGTTAGAAAGCGGACATAAGCCTGGGTGGTCGATATCTCACGCCCTTCAGGGGTCGCTTCGAGGACCGACTTGAACGTGTCGAGTGCTGGCACCGTGAATTGTTCGTCGGCCTTGGTGCGGCGATGTGGCAAGTAGCCACCCAGGGCCTTGCGCCGTGCGTGCAGGTACTGCATCTCGGGGGTGCTGTCCTGCGGTTTGTAAAAAGGCAGTGCCGCCAGCTGGTCATCAGGAATCGGGATATTGAAGCGGTCACGGAAGATGCGAATGTCATCTGCCGTAAGCTTTTTGGTCTGGTGGGCTGTGTTCTTGCCCTCGCCGCTTTTGCCCATGCCAAAGCCCTTGACGGTCTTGATAAGCAGGACGCTAGGCTGGCCCTTGTGGTTGACCGCCTCGTGATAGGCCGCATACACCTTTTGCGGGTCATGCCCACCGCGCTGCAGACGCCAGATGTCGTCGTCGCTCATGTTCGCAACCATCTCCAGGGTCTTGGGGTTCTTGCCGAAGAAGTTCTTGCGTACAAAAGCACCGTCGTTGGCTTTCATGGCCTGGTAGTCACCGTCTACCGTGTCCATCATCAGCTTGCGCAGTGCGCCCTCCTTGTCGCGTGCCAACAGCGGGTCCCAGTAGCTCCCCCAAAGCAGCTTGATGACGTTCCAGCCGGCACCACGAAACTCGCCTTCGAGTTCCTGAATGATCTTGCCGTTACCACGTACCGGACCATCCAGTCGCTGCAGGTTGCAATTGACTACGAAAATCAGGTTGTCCAGTTTTTCCCGGGCTGCCAGACCAATTGCACCCAGGCTTTCAACTTCGTCCATCTCGCCGTCACCACAGAACACCCAGACCTTGCGATTCTCGGTATTGGCAATGCCACGCGCATGAAGCCACGCGGCCCGCCCGAGCTGAAGACCCAGGCCACGCGGGGCACGTCAGGGGATACGGTGGACAACGCCAACGGGGCAGCCGCGGGGTCCTGCCGTGTACCTGGCGTGCCCCGCACGTGAGCGGCGGCCCATGCGGCCGTGCCTCCAGCCGCCAGGCCAGCACAAGCGGCCGCTGCGCCAAAGACGCGACGGCGCGCCATGGGCTTTCTGGCCTCAAGGCTGTGGAATCGGCTCATGTTGGTCAGGCGCCCTCACCACCGCTCGACCGATGGCCGCAGATCGACCTCGAAGGTCCAGGCGTCGCGCGGTTGCTGGTGCAGCCACCAATAGGTCTCGGCGATGTGGTCGGGGTTCAGGACGCCATCGGTCCCGGCCTCGGCCACCCGCTGCGCAAAGTGCTCCCGCGCGAAGGCAGTGTCGATCAGTCCGTCGATGACGACATGGGCCACATGCAGGCCTTGGGGACCGAGTTCGCGCGCCATGGACTGGGCCAGCGCCCGCAGCGCCGCCTTGCCGCCCGCAAACGCGGCAAAGCCTGCGCCACCCCGCAGGCTGGCCGTGGCGCCGGTAAAGAGCAGCGTGCCGTGTGCCCTGGGCAGCATCACCCTGGCCGACTCACGCCCCACCAGAAAACCCGCCAGGGCGCACATCTCCCAGACCTTGAAGTACTTCCGGGCCGTGATCTCCAGGATGGGCAAGCGCACGTTGCCGCCCACATTGAAGACCACCACTTCGATGGGGGCCACCTCGGCCTCGACCTGATCGAAGAAGGCGCTGACCTGCTCCTCGCGCCGCGCATCCAGCGCAAACGCGCGGGCCTGCCCACCCTGCGCGACGATGGAGTCCACCAACGGTTGCAGCGCGGCACCGGTGCGTCGGGCCACGCACACGGCGTAGCCCTCGCGCGCAAAGCGCCGGGCGACAGCGGAGCCGGTCGCGTCCCCAGCGCCGATCACGCAGCACGCGCGCGGTGGGTTCACGGCCCCCTTCGTGCTGGCGCTTGCAGGTTGATTCGAAGTGGTCATCGCAGCCTCGCTGGAAGTCTGACCCAAGCAGTCAGGCACGAGCCGTGGGCCGAGCCGAGACGGCCGCAAACCAGCGCGAGAGGTGGGCCATCTCCGGTGGGATGCGCAGCGCGACCGCCTTGCCCAGCACGAAAGCGCACTGCGCCACGATGTCGGCCATGGAGTAGAGGTCGTCCGCGATGTGCTTGCGGCTGGCGAGTTCGCGGTCCAGCCACTGCATCGTGGCCAGGGCGTGGCGGCGCGCGTGGTCGACCACTTGCGGCACCTGCTCGATGCGTCCGCGGTAGAACTCGCTGGAATGCAGGAAGACCTGCGCGATCGGGCGGGAGAGCTCGAACTCCATGCGCAGCGTCCACATGTCAATCTGGGCCCTTTCCCGGGATGTGCTTCCCAGCAACGGCGGGGTGGGGTAAAGCTCCTCGAGGTGGCGGCAGATGGCCAGCGACTCGCTGATGGCGGTGCCGTCGTCCAGCTCCAGCACGGGCAGCTTGCCCAGCGGGTTCAGCTTCAGGAACGCCGGCGTTTCGTTGGCGTGACCCGCAGCGTCCACCTCCTTGCGCGGAATGGACAAGCCCTTTTCGGCCAGGAAGATGCGCAGCCGTCGCGGATGCATGCCGGGGGCGAGGTCGTGAAGCAGCATGGCGAGTCTCCTTGTCGGCGAGGTGGTCCGAGGGGGCGGTCGGGAATGGCGTCGTGGGCCAGGCGGCGTCGGGTTTCAGGGCAGCGAACGCAGGGACTGCACGATGCGCGACGTCAGATCCCGGGCAAGTTCTTCCATTGGCATCAGCGCACCCGGCACCCGCCCCGCCCGCAGCGACGCCGCGCCGTGCACGGCACTCCAGGCAAACAGTGCATCGCGCTCGCTGGGCGGATGGGGCACCACACCTGTGCGGTGCAAACCCAGCAGCGCCGCGGGCAGGTAGTCATAGCTGTTGCGGCGGTCCAGGACAGAAGACAACGCCCGGTAGGCTGCCCCTTGCGCGCCGAAGATCAGGCGCCACAACGCAGGCTCGTCGTCGGCAAATTGAAGGTAAGCGCACGCCAGGCGATGGAAGCGGGCCTTCGCCTCTGAGCCATCCTCAGGCGGCCAAGAGATGTCAAAGGCCCCCGCAAAGCGCGACTCCAGGCGAGTGAACCCGATCCGGGCCACCTCCAGCAGGAGATCTTCACGGCTCGCGAAGTGGCGGTAGGCGGCTGCCGGCGTCACCCCGAGACCGGTGGCCAGCTGGCGCAACGACAAGCCTTCGATGTCGGGCGCCGCCAGCGCGGCGTCCAGCAGGGCCTGCCTCAGGTTGCCGTGGTGAAAGCCCCTCGCGGATGGCGCCTGGGCGTGTTCGCCTGGAGCTTCGTGCGATGTCGGCATCGGTGTCATGGCAGTTCATGTTATCTCTGTTTACATTGAAGTTGCAAGATGCCAGAATGAATGTGAACGACGTTCACTTTGGGCTGATCCTTGGCCCGGACGACGGCTGGGAGCCCCCGATGCACATGGAAGTTGTCAAAACGGTTCAAGAGAACGCTGCCGCACACCTCGTAGCCCAAGACACCATGCAGGCCGGCCGTCGCGGAGCGCTGACCGTGCTGGCGGTGGCGGCTGCCGTCGGGGCCTGTGCAGCTTCTGGTCCTGAGCCGGCGGCGCCAGCGTCTCAGGCGCAGGAAGCCCGGAAGCGCGCACCGATGCTTCCGGCGCCTACCGTGGTGCCCACCCGCGTCGGCAAGCTGGCCGTGCGCGACACGGGCCCAGACGCCACATCGGGCGAAGTGATCGTGCTGTGGCCGTCCATCCTGTCAGACCACCGCATCTACCGCACCCCCATCGAAGCCTGGCGGGGGCGGCATCGCCTGATCGTCGTCGATGGCCCGGGCCACGGCGACAGCGGCCCGGCACCAGGATCCTTCACCATGGCCGATTGCGCTCAGGCGGTGGTCGAGGTGCTTGACGCGCTGGGCGTCGCACGACCGGTCATCCTGGTCGGCACGTCCTGGGGCGGACTGGTGGCGGGCGAGTTTGCGCTTGTCCAACCTCAGCGCACGCGCGCCGTGGTGATGCTCAACACACCCGTCCATACTGCACCCGGCGGCCCGGGCTTCAGCGACCGCTTCGTCGCCTGGGGCGCCCGCTGGATCCACGCCACCGGCCTGTACCGCGACGGCGTGGCGCGCGCTTTCTTTTTGGCCGCCACCCGCGGGCGTGGCGGGCCGCTGATGGAGGACTTCCATCAGCATCTTCAGCAAGCCGACGGCCCAGCGCTGGCGCGGTCCGTGCGGTCTGTGCTGATCGAACGCGAGCCGTTGGCGCCGAGGATGGCAGGGATTGCCGCACCGACGCTGTTCGTCGCCGGCCGCCAAGACGGGATGTACCCCTTGGAGGGTCTGCGCAGCGCCGCAGCCGCCCTGCCCAAGGGCCAATTCGAAGTGCTGGACACCGCGCACATCTCGGTGGTGGACGCGCCCGAACAGACCACCGCGCTGATCGAACGTTTTCTGCATTTGCTGCCGCCAATTGGCCGGTGAAGCGACACAGCGAAGAGCGTAGCCACAGGACGGTTGTTGCGTTGCTTACATGCTCGGGTCAGGTCTCATCATGGGGACACCAGGCGAACAACCCGTTGCGCCCTTCAGACGCAGCCTGCGGAGGCCCCTGAGGTGCAAGCCGGCCAGGGCAGCCGGCCTGACCCTCCATGCGCTGGCCATCGGGTCTGCGGTCCGGCCGCGTTCAGCGCCGCGCGTTCAGGAAGGCGCGGAAAGCGTCGCGGGCCTGCGGGTTGTAGAACAGTGCCTCGTGGCCGAAGCCAGGCAATTCGAGGACCTGGACGCCCCGGCAGTTGGTGCACGCCTGCACCTGCTGCTTGAACCCCGGCCACACCGCCATCTGCACGAGACGCGAGTCTTCGAGACCTTGCACGAAGAAGATGTCGGACTGGTATCTGGTCGTGAAGCTGATCAGCGACCGAGCGGTATAGGCCGCAGGATTGGCGGTGGTGGTCCCGTAGGCCTGTCGCAGGCGCGTACAGTGCTCGCCTGAGGCGATCGTGCCCTCCTCTTCCAGCCGGCAACGGTGCACCAAGTCGATCGGCCCGGGGGCGTTGGCGATGACACCTTGCGTGGGGTGCAGGGTGTTGAGCCGGGTCACCAGGTAGCCGCCCTGCGAGTGCCCGCCCAGGAACACGTGGCGGATCTGCAGGCCCAGTTCGGCCGCAGCCCGATGCTTGACCCACAGCAGCGCGGCCTCGGCTTGAGTGAGGTTGTCCCCAATGAGCAGGCTCTCCTCGGGGTAAGCCACGCTCACCACCATGACGGTCGGGTCATCGATCAGGCCCCGAAACTCATCAAGCGTCCTCTGGGCGGCCTGCATCACCAGGGCATCCTGCATCACCGTTCCGTGGTAGACCAGCAAGACATCGAACGCGGTGCCCGCCGGCTTGTCGATTACGACATCGACCGCAACGCCCTGGTACGAAACCGTCAGCGGCTCACGCCATGCTGCAGAGGACGTGTTCGGAAGGGTTGGGGTGGTTGGGGTGGTTGGGGTGGTTGGGGTGGTTGGGGTGGTTGGGGTGGTTGGGGTGGTCGGGGTGGTCGGGGTGGCGTCGGGCGTGGAGGCCGTCTCGGTCGCGGTGCCGCCGCCGCAGGCGGTCATCAGTGCGATGCAGCCTGCGAACAGGGTGATCAAGAGGCGTTTCAATCTTGAACTCCTTTGGAGGGTTGAACTTTGCATGAGAGCCTCTCAAGCAAACAGGGCTGCGAAACCGGGGTGGACGGCTGCTCATCAGTTCGCCACCCAGGTGGCTTTGAAGAATGACCAGGCCAGCTCCGCAAACTCCACGTCACGGCTTTGCACACCTGTCAGCGCGTTGGGTTCGATGAACGGATAGGAAATTCAATCGCATGAAGCCAAGTATGGCACGAGTTTTGGGCTTCGAAACACGTTCGGCCAAGGCAGATTGAGCGCTCGCTTGTCGCTCAATCGCGAGAGCTCGGGAAGCTATACGCATTTAGGGCTGGCGCGCACGCAGCGACTCCCCGCAGCGATTGATGCCGCCGTCTTGCTCAGCTACCAATTGACGCGCTGGTCCACTTCGTAGTCGGGTGCGGGTTGTGCCGCCAGATCCCAATCCGGCTCGCCTTGCACCCAGTCATCCACCTGCGCGTCTCAGCCTTCCCACAGCGGTGGCCCGCGTGCCGGGGTGATGTGCGGGGGTTCGCTCTCCACCCCGATATGGTTCAGGATGTGGCGGACTTCAGCGCTGTGGGTGATGAAGGCGATGATGCGCATCTGCCCCCCGCAAATTGGGCACAGCAGCGGGAAGACTTCGTAGATTCTGGCAATCAGCACCGCCCACAGGTAGCACGCTGGGCGTTTGGGAGTTGCTGCAGGTTCGGGTGTGGGTGTAGCCGCCTTGTCCGGCGACGCCAGCCTAGGTACACCCGAGTCGGATTGGGCTGCTTCAACCGTGGCTGGTTGCGGCGCAGCAGGCTGGGCCAGCGCCGTTACCGCTGCCCTGAGTGACGAATTCGGCGCCAGCACACCAAAATAGCGGTGCCGGTGCGTGCGCGGTGGTGGCACTAGGGCCGCAATGCGGTCGATCAGCTCCAGCGGTGTAAGGGTCAGCTCATCTGCCTTGGCACCGCGCTTGTCGCTGGTGGGCTCGCTACGCTGTTTTACACAGCGGTACACCAGAACGCTTCCGGCCTTGCGCAAGCGTTCCATGGCAAAGGGCGGGCGGGCGCAATACCTCAGCAGCCGCTCCAGGCCAGCGCGGTCGTGGGCTTCGATGCACACGCCAGCGTCCACCGAGAAGCCACTGTTCTGGTAGGCCAGCATCTCTTTGGCGTCACACTTCTGCAGCAGGCCCCGCCCGACAAAGGCGCGCAGGATGCGCCTGCGCAAAGTGGCCTGTGCCTGGGCTGCAGCATCCGCGTCGATACCGCTGGCCGGGTGGAAGATGGCGCTATCCGCCACCGCCTCAAACACCCCATCGACCACACAGATGTGAAAATGCACATGCTCGTTAAGGCTGGAGCCGAAGCGGTGGATAAACGCCACTGCGCCGATGTGCAGCGCCACCTTGTCTACCTGCCCCGCACCGAGGCTGTTGGATTGCAGGCTCTGCGCGATGACCCGCAGAAAAACCCGCAGCACCATGTTGAGCACTGGCCCGTCGCGCTGCATGAAGTAGCGCAGTCGCTTGGGCACCGACAGCACCCACTGGCGCACTGGCAGGCGGGGAAAGACGTGATCCGTCAGGTGCGCCGCCGTCTCCACCATGCGCCGGGTGTTGCACGAGGGGCAGACGCCACGGCCTTTGCAGGAGAAGGCGACGAAGTAGTCGTGGCCGCAATCGTCGCACCGGGCACGAGCAAAGCCGTGCGCAAAGATGCCGCACTCCAGATACTTCTCGAACGCTTTGCGCACGTAGGGCTTGGGGGTGTGGTGGTCGCCCTGCCCGTCAAACTGACCTGAGCAAGCCAGCTCCAGCCACGTCTCATAGTGCTCGGCTACCGTTTGGTACAGCAGCGTACGTTCGGGGTGGCGTGGGTTGTAGAGCTTGGGTTCGACTATGGTCGGCATGAATACTGTGCAAATACACAGTATTCTGCGGCGATTGTATGGAGGCGTAAAGCACAAAGCCCGAACCGTCGCCGGTTCGGGGTTCTCGTCGTGCGGACTCAGCTTGGCTTACTTCTTCGCCGGCGGCAAATCCGTGCAGCTGCCGCGCGCCACCTCTGCCGCCATGCCAATGCTCTCGCCCAGCGTCGGATGCGGGTGAATGGTCTTGCCAATGTCCACCGCGTCGGCGCCCATCTCGATGGCCAGGGCAATCTCGCCGATCATGTCGCCCGCATGCGTGCCGACCATGCCGCCGCCCAGAATCTTGCCGTGGCCATGGGCCTCCGGG
>JBEIHE010000085.1:0-12155 GCA_040381515.1 Polaromonas sp. | reverse complement strand
TGCGTCTTCGTTTGGCAGAACCGGCAAGGCAAGCGCCTGGAGGTCGTCACCACAGGTGAGGAGCCCAAGTTTGGTGGCTTCAGGTAGCCCTGGGCCTTACCGGGCACCTCAGTGCCAGTTCCCCTGATAGCAATGCCGCATCTCATGACCAAGGTCGTGCATGGTGGGCCGCTTCTTCGTGTAAATCGTGCAGGTGCGTGTGGTGAAGTTCCAAAACGCACAGGCATCAATCTTGTAGCGGTCGCCTCAGGCCGTATCCAATCGATCGCTGCACTCAAGCCGCCAGCCAGGCTGCGTATTGGTAGTAGACCGGCAAACCGACCAACAGATTGAAAGGCAACGTAACCCCGAGGGAAGAGGTCAGGTAGATGCCTGGATTGGCCTCGGGCAAAGAGGCACGGCAGGCGGCCGGGGCGTCAATGAACGAGGCACTGGCGCAAATAGCACCAAAGACGAAGGCACCTCCTACCGACAAGCCGGCCAGATGCGCCAGACTGACCCCCACCATGCCGTGCAACACCGGCATGCACACACCAAAGGCCACCATGAAAGGGCCCACCTGCCCAAAGGCCTTGATCTGCCGGGCGGCCGTGATGCCCATCTCCAGAAGGAAGAGCATCAGCATGCCACGAAACAGAGACTCATAGAAGGGCGAGATCTGTTGCCATTGCTTGTCCGATGCGATGTAGCCGATGAACAGGCCGCCCATCAGCAACAAGATGCCTCGGCCCCGGATCACGCTGAGGAACAAATCGCCAGCGCGCAAGCCGGCGCCGCTGGCCCGTCCCATCGCCACCCGAGCCAGTGCCAGTGAATAAATCACCCCGAACTCCATCAAAGCGACCATCGCGGCCATGTAGCCCTCAGCGGGAGTGCCCATGGCGGCGGCAAAGCTCATGGAGGCAAAGAAGGTGGCCGTGGAGACCGAGCCATAGTGCGCCGCGATGGCTGCTGCATTGCTGATGTCCATCCGACCCAGTCGTCGAGTGACCAGGTAAGCCAGTGAGGGGATGCCAAAGGTCATGAGGAGGGTGATGCCCAGCAAAGGCCAGACGGCTGCAAGGTCGGCCTTGGCCAGTTCGCGTCCACCGGTCAGACCCAAGGAAAACAAGAGATAAATAGACAGCAGCTTGACAACCGCCTCAGGCAGTTCAAGCTCGCTGCGCACGGCGCCCGCCAAAGTGCCCAGCAAAAAGGCGAGCACGATGGGCTGAAGCAAATTGGTGAGAAGCAAGTCAATTCCAGGCATGGCCCCGCCACCCTTCAAAGGAGGTTTTTGAGATTTGAATTACGAATGCCCGGGACTTTAGGACGGTCAAAACATTTCGTCCAATTGATAGATTTATACAAATAGTTTTATTAAATTAAACTTACAAAAATGGCTGACCTTAACTTCCACCACCTGCGCTACTTTTGGGTGGTTGCCCACACTCGCCATCTCACGCGTGCAGCCGAAGCCCTGCACGTTTCGCCTTCGGCCTTGTCTATTCAGTTGCGTCAACTTGAAGACCGGCTCGGGCATGCACTCTTTGAAAGACGCAACCGTCAGCTTGTGCTGACCGAGGCGGGCCGATTGGCGCTCGCCCATGCGGACACCATCTTCCAATCCGGTCAGGAGTTGCTCAGCACCCTGCGGGGCACCCCGACTCAGACACGCGCAATACTCAGGGTAGGGGCAGTGGCCACCTTGTCGCGCAACTTTCAGATCGGTTGGTTGTCGCCGATGCTGCGAGATCAACAGGTGCAGATTCGGCTGGTATCGGGGCAGCCGCGCGAGTTGCTGGCGCAGCTCTCGGCCCACTCGCTCGATGTGGTGCTTTCCAATGAGCCGGCCCCGCGTGACAAGGCTGCCGGCTGGACCAGCCGACGTATTGCCCAGCAGACGCTCAGTCTGGTCTCAAGGCCGGCCGGTCGATCCCGAAAGCACAAAGCCTTTCAGTTTCCGAAGGATCTTGAAGGCCAGCCGCTGATCTTGCCCTCCGAAGACAGCGCCATTCGACCGGCTTTTGACCTGTTGCTAGAAGAGGCGGGCGTACGCCCTCAGGTGCTGGCTGAAGTCGACGACATGGCCATGCTGCGGCTGCTGGCCCGCGAGACCGGGGCCCTGGCTTTGGTCCCGCCCGTGGTGGTCAGCGACGAGCTTCGCAATGGCGTCTTGGTCGAACGCTATCGAATTGCCCAAATACAAGAAGTGTTTTACGCCATCACCATGCGACGCCGGTTCGCGCATCCGGTGCTTCGCGAAATGCTCGGGCTGGTTTGAACTCAGCGCCCGGCCAGTCCCCGGACCTCGTCGCGTTTTGTTTACTAAATAGTGCATACCGTTGTTTTATTCGTATGAATTTAATCTATTTGGGTGTATTTGTTGTCCGTGTGTTCTAGTTGCTTGCTCTGCAGGCACGCTGAAGAGGCCGGGCGACGGGTGTAAGCTTCGCTCATGCGTTTCCCTCTCCTCGGCGGTGCCTTGCTCTGCCTGACCCTCCAGGTCGCCGCACAATCGACTCTCCCGGCCTGCCCTCCGGCCGGAGTTCGTCACAACTGTCAGGGCGAGATCACCCTCGACAACGGGGGGCGTTACACCGGTGAGTTCCGTGATGGCCGCAGGCATGGCCGCGGAGTCGACCTCTTCCCGAACGGCGACCGCTACGAGGGTCTGTACCGAGAGGGAAGCCGACATGGTCAGGGCACGTACACCCATGCCAACGGCGACCAGTATGTGGGCGAATACCGAGACGGCAAGCGTCATGGCACGGGCGCCCTCTTCTTCGCCAACGGCGACCGGTACATCGGTGACTACCGGGAGGGGGTGCGCAATGGTCAGGGCACCTACATCCACGCCAACGGCGACCGATACATCGGGGAGTTCAGGGACGACCGTCGCAGCGGCTTGGGCGTCTTCATCTACGGCCCGGGATCGGCCGAAGGCGTGCGCTATGTGGGGCAGTGGCGCGATGGCCGGCCCAACGGCCAAGGGATCGAATACCGGCCCGACGGCACGATTCGCCGATCGGGGCTATGGACCGATGGAAATCTGAGCACCAGTTCAGCCCTGGAAATGGCTCGCTTCCCCTTTGCCGGCTTTACCGCCGCGCCCATCGAAGCGACTTTGAACCCATCAGGGCCGGATGCCGTGCGCGCCGAGCGCGATCGTGCGGTCGCACAAGCCGAAGCCGAACGCAGACGCAGGCAACAGCTTGAGGCACAGCAGGAGGCCGAGAGACGGCGGCGTGACAGTGGCGAGGGCCGTAACCGGAGCAACCAGGCTCAGTCCAATGGCACTGGCTTTACCGTGGCGCCGGGCCTGCTGGTTACCAATCAACATGTGGTGGCCGGTTGCCAGCGACTCGATGTGGTCTCCCCTGACGGGAAACGACAGGCCCGGCTGGTCGACAGCGACGAATCCACCGACCTGGCTCTGCTGCGCGTCACAGGTCTGTCAGGGCAAATCGCACCGATCAGGCGACTGGGCAGCATCCGATTGGGTGAATCGGCTTATGCCTTCGGCTTCCCCCTGACCGGCCTGCTCAGCGAGCAGGGCAACTTCACCAACGGGGTGGTCAGCAGCCTGCGGGGCATGCGCGACTCGGTCAACCAAATCCAGATCACCACGCCCTTGCAGCCGGGCAACAGCGGCGGAGCTGTGGTTGATGCCTCCGGCGGAGTGATTGGCGTGGTGGTGGCCAAGCTCAATGCGGCGGCGGTCGCACAGGCCACTGGAGACATCCCGCAAAACGTCAACTTTGCGGTGTCGCTCCAAGCCCTGACCGACTTTCTGCGCCGCAATAACGTGAACTACAACACCGTCGAGCGAGGCACGAGTATCGACACGGTGCAGTTGGCCGATATCCTGAAAAGCTTTACCCACCGGATCGAGTGCATCGGTGCGCCCGACACATCGGCGCAGACGTCTCCTGCGCCCCCGTCTCGACGCGAGCCTGCGCAGGCGCAAGCCGTCCAGCGGGACACCACCGTGATGGTGTGGAACCGGTCTCAGGAACCCATCTATCGGCTTTATGTCTCGCCCACCAACTCCAATTCTTGGGGGACCGATCTTCTGGGCAAGAGCGTGCTTTACATGGGAGAGTCCTTCCGGACCGAACCGCCCGCCTCGCAGGGCTGCCGCTTTGACGTGCGAGTGGAATACAAGTCGGGTCGCCACGAGGAGAAGCGGGGCCAGGACTTCTGCGAGCTGACCGATCTCAGTTTTTCGGGCCAGCAGCCCGCCCCCCAGCGGCAGAGCACCAACGAAACCAACTGGGTGCTGGTCTCTCGCAACGTTTCCGACACCGAAGTCTATGTCGACACCTCCACCTTGCGCCGCGAGGGACAGATCCGTCGCTATTGGGACCTGACCAACTACCCAACCCCTCGCGCCAACGGAGTCCTGTCGGGGCGCTACCTGATAGAAGTCGACTGCCGGGATCAGCGTTGGCGCATCCTGCAAAGCACCACCTTCACCGGCTCCATGCTCAGCGGTCAGGTGATCAGCCAGTCGACCAATCCTGGAGTTTGGGGAGCCGTACCCCCTCGGTCACAGGGAGCCGAGGTGATGCAGTTCGTCTGCGATCGATAGCTCCCACAGAATCAAGCGGAGGGCTGTATCGAATTTGTGGGAGCGCCGCCCTCGGCGCGAGGGCGCGGCTCCTACCGCCGCTGATGAATCAGGGCCCAGAGCTTGGCCGGTGTAAACGGCATGTCAATCGACTTGATGCCCAGGGGCCGCAGCGCATCGATCACCGCATTGGCCAAGGCCGGTAACGAACCGGAGCAACCCGACTCCCCGACCCCTTTGGCTCCCAGCTTATTGAGTTGGGTTGGCACTGGCACGCTTCGGTGATGCAGGGCCCGCAGAATGCCGGCCCGTGGCATGGCGTAATCCATAAAGGAGCCGGTCAGCAACTGGCCGGTGGCGCGATCGTAGACCGCCTCTTCGGCAAAAGCTTGGCCCAATCCCTGTACCACCCCACCGTGTACCTGACCCAGCAATTGAAGCGGTGAAATAACCTCGCCCACATCATCGGCAGCCCAGTAGCCCACCACCTCGCACTGCCCGGTCATCGGGTCAATCTCCACTTCGGCAATGTGACAGCCATTGGGAAAAGTTGCCCCAGAGGAAGCCTGCCCGATGAAACTGCGGCCCTGAACCGCAGGCTGATGAATCCAATCGGCAAAACGCAAACATCGATCGGTGCCCGCTTGTCGCCAAGTGCCTGACTCGATCTGAACGGCAGCCACCTCACACCCCCACTGAGCAGCCACCTCGGTCACGCCCTGCTCCATCAGTTGCCGGCACAAATCGACCACCGCGCTGCCAATTCCGTAGAGCGTCCGCGATCCGCCGGTGGTATTGCCCACCAAGTCTCGGCCCACTTCACCCGCAAGGAACCGCACCTGCGCCGCCGGCAGGCCGAGCTCACGCTCGACGATCTGCGCAAAGGAGGTCTCATGCCCTTGCCCCGATGCACCCGAGAGCGCGTGCAAGGTCAGGCCGCCGTCCTCGATGCGACCGCGCACTTGGTCTTTGGCAGCAGCTCCTGGGCCGGATGACTCCAGGTAGTAGGCCAGCCCACGCCCAAAAAGGCGGCCGCGCGCCCGCGCGCGCTCACGGCGCTGGGCAACCCCCGCCACGTCGGAGTCCGCAAGGGCGCTGTCCATCACGCGGGCAAAGTCGCCATTGTCATAAACCGTCCCGTTGGCAGTGGTGTACGGAAAATCGGGGGGCGCAATAAAGTTCAGCCGACGCAAGGCAAGCGGATCAAAGCCATGCTCGTGCGCGGCATGATCGATCAGACGCTCGATGGCGTACGAGATATCCGGCCGCCCCGCACCGCGGTAGGCCGACACGGGCACGGTGTTGGTGTAGAAGATATGGGACTGCATGTGCAGCGCCGGCACCTTGTACACCCCGCCCATGGTGATGGACAGATTGCGCGCGCCAATATGCGTGCTGTAGTAGACATTGAAGGCGCCTGCATCGACCTGGTTTTCAAATCGCAAGGCCAGAATGCGGCCTTGGCTGTCCAGCGCCACATGACCATGCAGGGTCAGTGCGCGGCCATGCCAGTCGCTTAAAAACGTTTCGGAGCGACTGGAAACCCATCGCACCGCTCGCCCCAGACGGCGAGCGGCCAGCATGAGCAACACATGCTCTGGGCCGGCGGTACCGCGCAATCCAAAGGAGCCCCCAACGTCCTGCGTGTGCACATGAATGCTCTGAGCGGGCCAGCCGGTGATGGCCGCCAAAATAGCCACCATGCCCGGCACGCCCTGGGTTGGCGTTCGCACATGGGTATGGCCAGTGTCGGCATCGTGCCAGACCTGTACCGCGCGCGGCTCCATCGGCGCAGGAATCAAGCGCTGACTGACCACTTTGAGGTCCGAGCGAAAGGCCGCGGCCGCAAAGGCCGCATCCACCGCAGCCCGGTCGCCGTTTTCAAAAATCACAGAGGTGTTGCGCGGGGCCTCAGGATGCAACTGCACCGCGCCGGGCGCCGTGGCATCTTCATAGGTGACGACACAGGGCAGACTTTCATAGTCAATCTCGGCCTGCTCGGCCGCATCGGCCGCCTGCGCGGCGCTGTCGGCCACCACCAGGGCAATGGGCTGGCCCACAAAGTGCACCGTTCCCGCGGCCAGCACTGGCATGCGGCAAAGCACTTGCGGCCGCCCCTGGACATCCTTGACGGTCGCCGCATTGACCAGCGGCGCGAACCCGGCAGCCGCCACGTCTTCTGCGGTGAGGACGCAGCGCACCCCTTCAGCCTGACGCACCGCCGTCCAATCGGCTTTGAAGCGGGCATGGGCATGAACCGACCGCACCACACAGGCATGCAAACTGCCCGACTCCAGCGGATCGGCGGTAAAGGCACCGGTGCCGGTAATCAGCCGCTGGTCTTCCTTGCGCAAAAGGGTAGCGCTCATGGTCAGGCCTTCTTTAAAGTCAGCGCCGCCTGATGCACCGCCTCAACGATGTTCAGATAGCCGGTGCAGCGACACAAATTGCCTTCGAGCGCTTCTTCGATTTCGGTGCGACTGGGCTCGGGATGATGCCGCAGAAAGTCAGCACTAACCATCACCATGCCGGGCGTGCAAAAGCCGCACTGCAAGCCATGACAGCGGGAAAAAGCCTCTTGCACAGGGTGCAGGCCCTGAGCACCCAGGCCTTCTATGGTGACGATCTCGGCCCCCTCGGCCTGCGCCGCCAGCATCGAGCACGATTTGACGGCACGACCGTTAAGGTGCACCGTGCAGCAACCACATTGACTGGTGTCACAGCCCACATGGGTGCCGGTCAGACCTAGATGGTCGCGAATGGCCTCAACCAACAGGGTCTGCGGCGGCACCTCCAACTGACGATCAGTGCCATTGAGTTTGAATTGGATTTGCATGGGTTCTCGATTGCGGCGCGAAACCCACAATCTACCTCAAGGCGGCCCGGGCTGCCGCGGAGCGCTGTCGCCTGTGGTTTGCACCACAGTGGCGGCCGGCGCAAGGGCGCAGTCCTCAAGAGTCTGCCCGGCCCGATCGGTGCGGGCCAAGGCCCGCAAATTCTGCAGACGGGCCAGACAGTAATGCGCACACCACAGGGATGAGAACGCAAAGATCAGGGTGTAGACCCAAATCGCCAGCGGCACCAGCAAGGGTGCCATGGCAATGAACATGGCCCCCGAGGCCCAGAGTACGCTGGGCAAGGCGCTGAGGTATCCGGTGACCAATCCAATAAGCAACAGATGAAGGCGATGCTCGCGCATGATCTGCTGACGCTCCTCGGCGCTGGCATGATCGGCCAGGCAGTCAAAACTCAAAACCCGATAGCTGAGCCAGCCCCAGATCAGGGGGGGCAACACCAGCACCAGCGGCGGCAACAACCACAAGGGAATGGACAGCACCAGCGCCACACAGGCCACCAGGGTGGAACCCAGAGCCCAGGCAAGACTGCGCAGGAAGGACGCGCCCTTCTTGCGCTCCAGAGAGGCAAAGCGCCGCTCCCCCACCAGCGAAACCATGGCGGGCGTCATGAAGAAGGCCACCATCAGCAGACAGGCCACCACCATGAAGGGAATGACGGCAAACAACAGGAGGGCCGGCGCCAGCACCGACCGCAGACCGCTCAGGCCGATGGCCTCCAAACCACTGCTGACCCATTGCACCCATAGCCAGTGCTCGATCTGCAGACGCAAGGCCTCTACGGCCTCGTTCCAGAAGAAGTAACCCAGGCCAAGCGCGGCGACGATCGTGAGCGCCAGGGGCAGCAAAGAAAGCGCAATCACTCGCGGATGCAGACAATACACCGCCGCTCGCCAGAAGGCGTCAATGACCGCCTGCATGCGCCCTAGGCCCTTCCCACCAGGCGCTTGAGTCCCAGCCATTGCTGAGCCCACAGGCCCTGACCGTAATCGCGCTGGTGCGTCACCTGATCCATCAGGCCGGTGGGGCCGTGACCGAGATCAAATCGAGCCGTACCGAAGACCATATCCCACCAAGGAAGCAAAACACCGTAGTTGTGCTCGCCCGACTCGATGCTGTGATGGGCCCTATGGAAACGCGGGGTGACCCACATCCGTTCGGTCACACGCCCAAAGTTCAAGCGCACATTGGCATGTTGCAGGCTTTCACTGAGCTGGGTCAAGGCGACCAGAACCATGAACTGCTCCGGCGCGACGCCGATCAGCTGCGCCGCCACCACAAAGAGAAAACTGACGATCAGATCGTCAAGGAAATGGTTGCGGTTGTCAGTCCAGAGCGTCATCTGCCGCTGCGAATGATGCAAGGCATGAAGCTGCCACCAAAACTGCAGCCGGTGCTGCCCCCGATGGATCCAGTAGGACAGGAAATCAAAAACGATCAAATAGAGAAGAAAGCTCACCAGTGGCTGATCGGTCAGCCCAGGCCAGAGCTGATCCAGATGCCAAGTGGGCAGTCCCTGGGTGCGCAGAAAACCGAACAGACTGTTGAACGCAGGATCCAATGCAAAAAAGAGGGCCACTCTGAATAGGCCCAATCGATGGATCAGGGTGTAGAAGATGTCGGCTCGAACCGCAGCACGATCGCCCAGCGATTCCAGCGGACGCCAGCGCTGCAAGGGCACCAAGACCGCGATCATGAGGACGATCTGAAGCAGGCCCATCAAGAACCAGCCACAGGCGGTGAAGGCCTCCTCGAGCAGATGACCCAGGCCCATCTGATGCAGCAAGGGAACCAGCGGCTCAAACACCGCCCGCTGCAGGGCCACGAACCCCTCCACAAAGAAGGCGACAAGCGAATCAATCATGAACCACCCTGCAGGCGCTGGGCCATCACACCGCCGCCCTGCGCCTCAATCCACCGTTGATACTGAGGGTGTTCGCGCAAGGTAGCAAAACACAGGCCCCGCTGCTTGAGCCCAATGATCAAGGGCTCGAGCACCGCCGGGGCCCAAGGGTCTTGGCGAGACCATATGCCCAGATGCGCGACCAGAATATCGCCACCACGAATGCGGCGCAGGGCCTGGTCAAGCAGCCGCTGATTGGGATAGGCGTCACTGGGTAGTTCGTCACCTAAAAAACCGGCGGCCGTCCAACCCACATGCTGATAGCCGCAGGAGCGCGCTGCCTCCAGAAGCGACGATGAAGTTTTTCCTCCGGGGGCTCTGAACAAGGGCAAGGGTGTCTGGCCCGTCAGTTGAGACAGGCGACGGCTGGCACGATGAAGTTCCTCGCAGTACTGAGCGGCACTCCACAGCATGGTTTGCCCTTGCTGTGGACCCGCAGAGGGTCGAATACGAAAGCGCTTGGGCGCCTGTGCGTCGGGCAGATCGGCCAGCCAATACGCATGATCGTAGGTGTGAGAGGCAAAGGCATGGCCTTCGTCGGCTCGCGCTTTCCACCATCCGGCCCAGGCATCGCCCAGGCTGCCATCACCCGTCTGCGTGCGCTCATGGGCCGCAAAAAAAGTCACGCGAACCTCGTGGCGGGCCAGCGTCTGGGCAATCAGGGGGGCAACGCCCATGTGCCCGGTGTCAAAAGTAAGGTAGACCACCTGCTTGGGATCAGGACACGTCATGCGCGCCGCGGCAGCACCGGTCCAGGCAGACAGGCAAGAGAGGAAAAGACCCAGGGCGAGAAAGCCGACTGGAGTGCGCTCAGCGCGGCGCATGGTCGAGGGTCCAGACGCCGTGGGGGCTACGGCCCACCTTGACCTGACGCACGAGTCGTCCCTGAGCCAGATCGACCACCGACAAGCGGGCCGCCCAGCGAGAAGTGACATACAGCGTTTTTCCGTCGCGAGAAATATCCATGCAATCGGGCCCAGAAGGCACCGCAATCTGCTGCACCACCTGCATCGTCTGCAGGTCTATCTTGCTGATGCTGTTGTGAACCCTGTTGCTCACCCAGACATGTCGACCATCGCCCTGGGCTCGAAATGCATGAGCACCCGCGGCCGTGGTGATGCGAGCGGCACGAACAGGAGCCGGTCCTGACACATCAAAGACTTCTATCGCATCGGCGCCTGTCAGCGCGACCAGCACACGCTTGTCGCCCGGCACCCCATAGACGTCCGCTGGCATCGGGCCTGTGGGCGTGCGCCAGCGGATGGACTGCGAAGCCAGGTCGATGGCCACCAGCTCATTGCTGTCCTGCATGGTGACGTAGACCGTGGTGCTGGCCGAATCGATCCACAGATGACTGGGCGTCTTGCGGGTGGCAATGCGCTTGACCAGCGTAGGAAGGCTGCCGTCCCAACGATAAAGATCGACATGATGCAGACGATTGGCCGCCGTCACGAACCACTTCATGTCGGGCGAAAAGCGCAGGTGATAGGGATCGAGGATATCGCGCAGGGTGCGTTGAACCTGCCCCGTGCGCGGATCAATGAAAGTCAGGGAATCGGCTGCCGCATTGGCCACGATGAGTGACTTCTCGTCGGGCGTTAAATAGAAATGGTGCGGCTCCTTGCCGGTCACGATACGCCGCGTCTCTGTCCAGCTGATCGGGTCGATCACGCTGACACTGCTGTCCAAGGAATTGAGGACGAAGATGGGAGCAGGCCCCTGAACCTGAGCACGTGCAGACAAGGGCGCCAGGCTGAGCGCCACAGAGGCCAAAACGGCCCGACGGCCAGGGTCAATCACTGACACTTCTCTTACCACTCCAAACGATAGGCTGCCATTGACGGGGCCTGCCCCGAAAAAATCGACCAGGCTGGAAGTGTAGCGGTCGCCCTGGCCTCAGGAGGGCTTCAGGGTGAAGCAGCCTCCTTCAGGTCAAGGCGGAGCAGGTCATCTGCATCGAGCCAGCGCCACTGGCCCGGCTTGAGGTCGTCGGGTAGTCCGAGCTGACCGATTTGCGATCGGTGCAGACCTTCCACGCGGTTACCTACGGCGGCCAACATGCGCTTGACTTGGTGGTATTTGCCCTGGGTCAGGGTCAGGCTCAAGGCATGCGTACCCGTCACCCGACACGCCGCAGCCCGTACCGGCAAAGGCTCACGCTCGAGCCTGACGCCCGCAAGAAGCTGATCCACCTGTCGCTGGTCGACCGGACGGAGGGTGCAGATCTCGTAGACCTTGGGCACCAGATGCCGGGGCGAGGTCATCCGATGAATAAAGCGCCCATCGTCCGACAGGAGCAGCAAGCCGGTCGTATCTTGGTCGAGTCGCCCCACCGCCTGCACACCCGATGCCGCCGTGCCGGCCCTCTGACGCAAGGGGGCAGGCAGCAGGGTGTACACCGAGGGCCAGGCGCCTGGGCGCTGGGAACATTCATAGCCGGCCGGCTTATGAAGCATGAGATAGGCGCGCTCCTGATAGAGCCACTCCACGCCCTGCACCCAAAAATGCAGGCCCACCGGTTCAACCGTGTCGCTGGGGTCGGTCACCGGACGTCCCTCAATGGCGACCAGTCCCTGCTGAATCAGGCCCGCGCAAACGCGGCGAGTGCCAAAGCCCTGAGAGAACAAGAGGTCCTGAATCTGCATGCCGCAATTGTGGCCGAGCGGAGTGCGGTGATGAATGGGCAGGCCGATATCGCCGCGAGGGCGCGGCTCCCACAAACCCCAAAAAGCTCAGCTATGAGGCAGCTGGAGCCCCACCTATGGAAGCACCGCCTATGGAAGCCTCACCTGTGGGAGCGCCGCCTGTGGGAGCGCCACCCGTGGGATCGCCGCCCTCGGCGCGA
>JBEIHE010000084.1:0-12273 GCA_040381515.1 Polaromonas sp. | reverse complement strand
TCCGGGGGGCGCAGTGGTGCCATGGGTCCTCGCCGGGCGTTTATCATGCCACCTTACCCTGTAGAAAGTGGCGGCCTGTTTGTCCTCTGATTCGCTCCTGATTGCTTGCGTTGGCTTGCCCGGTTCTGGCAAGTCGACCGTAGGTCGGCAGTTGGCGCGACGCCAGGGGCTGCGCTTTGTGGATTCTGATCTGGTGATCGAGCAGCGTTTGGGCTGTTCGATTCGCGAGTTTTTTGAGCGCGAAGGCGAGTCGAGCTTCCGGGACGTCGAGGAGCAGGTGCTTGACGAGTTGACCCAGACCGGCTGTGGTGTTCTATCGACCGGGGGAGGCGCGGTCCTGCGCGCGGTTAATCGACAACGCTTGCGTGAGCGGACCACGACGGTCTACTTGCACTCCTTGCCGGAAGATGTTTTCAAGCGATTGCGGCACGATCAGAATCGCCCGTTGCTGCAGGTGGCGGACCCTTTGGGTCGCCTGCGCGAGCTCTACGCGACGCGTGATCCGCTATACCGGGAAACGGCTCATTTCGTCATCGAGACGGGGCGTCCTTCGGTTGCCGGTCTGGTCAACATGATCGTCATGCAGCTCGAATTGGCAGGCCTGGTGGAGACGTCCATTGGCGCCACGCCGTCCTCGCCTGCTTCCACCACGCTTTCATCGGGCTGACCCCATGAGCCTGCCAGACCCTTCCCTACAGCACGTCTCGATCGATCTTGGGTCGCGCAGCTACCCGATTCTGATTGGAGCGGGCTTGCTGGGTGATCCCCGTACCTATGCCGATCTGCCGCGTGCTCAGACCGCGCTGGTTGTCACCAATGCCACCGTCGCACCCTTGTACGCGGCGCAGTTGCGGGGGGCGCTGGCCGCGCACTATCCGCGTGTGCTGCTGCTGGTCTTGCCTGACGGGGAAATTCATAAAGACTGGGTGCACTTGCAGCGCGTTTTTGATGTTTTGCTGGAAAACGGCTGTGACAGACGCACGGTGCTTTTTGCCCTCGGGGGAGGCGTCATAGGTGACATGACCGGTTTTGCGGCAGCCAGTTATATGCGCGGGGTGCCCTTCGTACAGGTGCCCACCACCTTGCTGGCCCAGGTCGACTCCTCTGTGGGAGGCAAGACCGCAATCAATCACCCCTTGGGCAAGAACATGATCGGGGCTTTCTACCAGCCGGCTCGTGTGGTTTGTGATCTTGAGGTGTTGTCAACCTTGCCCGATGCAGAGCTCTCGGCGGGTCTGGCCGAAGTGATCAAGTACGGTCCGATCGCCGATATGGATTTCTTGGAATGGATTGAGCATCACCTGCCTGATCTCATGGCCCGCCGACCTGCGGCGCTTGCCCATGCTGTCAAGCGCAGCTGCGAGATCAAGGCGCGCGTGGTGGGGGCCGATGAGCGCGAGAGCGGGCTGCGCGCCATCCTCAACTTCGGCCATACTTTTGGACACGCGATCGAAGCCGGGATGGGCTACGGGGCTTGGCTTCACGGCCAGGCCGTTGGCTGCGGTATGGTGATGGCTGCGCTGCTTTCTCATCGGATGGGTCTGGTGGATCGGCCCTTTTTTGAGCGGCTGCGTCGCCTGATCGGTGCGGCTGGGCTGCCCGTGGTTGGGCCTGTGCTCAATGCAACCGATAACGCGGGTCGCTACCTGGACTTGATGCGTCTGGACAAGAAGGCCGAGGCTGGAGAGATCAAGTTTGTCGTGATTGATGGACCGGGGCGCGCTGCGGTTCGCCCCGCGCCTGATCTCTGGGTGCGCGAGGTTCTTGATGCCTGCTGTGTGGGGCCCTGAGTCCGGGATTCCAGGCCGGTGTCGATGAGTTTGGCTGTCTATGCCAGCAACCCCGATTTCAGTCGGGGACGCCGGTTCCCTGAGGAGGCAGCGCCCACGCGCTCACCCTTTCAGCGTGACCGTGACCGTATCGTTCATTCCACGGCCTTCCGGCGTCTGGTCTACAAGACCCAGGTTTTCCTCAATCACGAAGGGGATCTGTTTCGCACCCGGATGACCCACTCGCTGGAGGTGGCGCAAATTGCGCGCTCGATCGCCAGACCGCTGGGGCTCAACGAGGATCTGGTGGAGGCCATCGCCCTGGCGCATGATCTGGGACATACCCCCTTTGGTCATGCCGGTCAGGATGCCTTGAATGATTGCATGGCTGATCACGGTGGGTTCGAACACAACCTGCAGAGCCTTCGCGTCGTTGATCACCTGGAGCAGCGCTATCCTGCCTATGATGGTCTGAACCTGACCTTCGAGACCCGGGAGGGTATCCTCAAGCATTGCGCCCGGCGCAACGCGCAATACCTGGAGCAGCGGGAGCCTGGCGGTGTGGGACGACGCTTCCTGGACCACACCCAGCCCAGTCTGGAGGCCCAGCTGTGCAATCTGGCCGATGCAATTGCCTACAACGCCCACGATATCGACGATGGTGTCCGATCCGGCCTCATCACCTTGGAGCAGCTGCAAGGCCTCGATCTGTTTGAGCGTCATCGCCGACAGGCGCTGATCGATCATCCGGACCTGTCGCAGCCCCAGCGCCTGCGCCGCTTGCTACACGAGGTGATTCGTCGCATGCTCAGTCAACAGGTCTACGATGTGATGGATGCCACGCGTGCGCATCTGGCGCGCTTCAAACCTGATGGCCCTGATGCGGTGCGCCAGTGTCCGCCCTTGGTGCGCTTTAGCGATGAGATGCACCAGCAGTCGACCGGCCTCAAGCGTTTTCTGTTTGCTCACCTGTATCGACATCCTCAGGTTTTGCAGACCACTGGCCAGGCCCAACAAATGGTGCGCGAGCTTTTTCATGCTTATATGGGCAATCCCGCGGCCATGCCGTCTGATCACGCCAGCCGGGATGATCTGCCCCGAGCGGTGGCCGACTACATTGCCGGGATGACCGATCGCTTTGCTGCCCGCGAGCATCAGCGACTGACCGGGCAGCGCCTGCTGTGAGCGAGACCCCGCACTCCTTGGCCAAGGCATGGCTTGTGATCCTGGCTGCGGTGGTGGCTGCTTTGCAGGTGGGCAAGCTGCCACCTGCCTTGCCGGCGCTGCAGGCCGATTTGGGGTTGACGCTGGTGCAGTCAGGTTTCCTGCTGTCCATGGTTCAGTTGGCTGGCATGCTGACTGCCATCCTGGTGGGGTCGCTGGCTGACCGTTCCGGTCTCAAGCGGTCCATGGTTGCCGGTATGCTGATACTGGCCCTGGCCAGTGCGCTGGGTGCGCGGGTCCAGGATGTGGGCTTGCTCATGCTGCTCAGGGCTTTGGAGGGGATGGGCTTTCTTTGGGTTTCGTTGCCAGCACCAGCCCTCCTGGGCCGGTTGGTGCCACCGGCCGGGTTGGCCCGACTCCTTGGTGTGTGGAGCGCCTACACGCCCGTAGGTACAGCCTTGGCCCTGCTGGTGGGGCCCTTGTTCATTCCATGGGCGGGTTGGCCCGCCTGGTGGGAATTTTTTGCGGGGATCAGCGCCCTGATGGCCTTGTGCCTCTATCGCCTCTTGCCCCCTGATCCGCCGAGAGGCGGCCAGATGCCCGGACTGATTCGTGCGCTGGCCGCTACTCTCGGGCGCCCAGGCCCTTGGCTGGTTTCATCCATGTTTTGCGTCTATTCGGCGCAGTGGCTGGCCTTGATGGGTTTTCTGCCCTCCATCTACGCCCAGGCTGGGGTGAGTGGTGTGCTCTTGGGCGTGCTGACCGCTGCGGCGGCCGCGGCCAATATCCTGGGCAACGTGGCTTCGGGGCGCCTCATTCATGCGGGGCATGCAGCGCATCGACTCCTGTGGTGGGGCTATGCCGCGATGGCTCTTGGCAGCACGCTGGCCTTTTCTTCTGTCACTGAGGGTGCGCCTTGGCTAAGGTATGCCGGCGTTTTGTTGTTTTCAAGCCATGGGGGACTGGTGCCGGCCACTCTGTTCTCGCTGGCCGTTCGTCTGGCGCCTAACGCCCAGCAGATCGCCACCAGCGTGGGCTGGGTTCAGCAATGGTCGGCCATGGGGCAGTTCTTCGGCCCGCCTCTGGTGGCCTGGGTAGCGGCTCGTTCCGGGGGATGGCAGTCGACTTACTTGGTAACGACCAGCCTGTGCGCGCTGGGGGCTGTTCTGGCCTGGGTGACGTCGCGTCATTTGGCGGGACGTCTGAGCTAAGGGGCAGGGACAGGCCGGGGAATAAAAAAAGGGCGCCCAAAGGCGCCCTCGTGCGGTACGACAGTGGTGCGCCGACCCTTATTCGGGCTCGATCCGGGCCTCGCGGATGGCTTTGGCCCATTTGGCAGTTTCCACCCTGGTGCGTTCGGCCAAGGCCTGCGGCGTGCCCGGTGAGGTTTCAAAGCCCAGGGCAGCAAAGCGCTCGAGCAACTCCTTGTCGTTTGCCGCTGCGTTGGCGGCACGATTGAGTCGGTTGATGATCTCCGGTGGGGTGCCGGCCGGTGCGAACAGAGCGAAGTAGGCGATCAGCTCGTAGTCCTTCAGGCCCAAGGCTTCATTGACCGTGGGCAGCTCCGGGATCGCCTTGGCCCTTTGCATCGACGTGACGGCCAGCCCGCGCACCTTACCTCCCTTGACCTGAGGAAGCATCACGGCGAAATCAGCGGTGAACATATTGACCTGGCCTCCGATCAGATCGGTCATGGCCGCAGGCCCGGCCTTGTATGGCACGTGCGTCATCTGGATGCCGGCCATGCTGGCCAACATCTCACTGGAGACCCGCTGTGAGGCGCTGGCACTGGCGAAAGTGACTTGACCGGGCTTGGACTTGGCCAGTGTGACAAAGTCGCGCAGGCTCTTGGCGGGCACCTCGTTGTTGATTGCGACGATCAGCGGAACGGAACCCAAAAAGGCAATTGGGGCAAAGGCGGTGTCTTGATCGTAGGGCAGCTTCTTCATCAGGCTCTTGAGGGCCGCATTGGTGCTGTTGGTGCCCACCAAAATGGTGTAGCCGTCGGGAGCCGATTTGGCTACTGCGTCGGCGCCGAGCATGCCGCTGACACCGGCCCTGTTCTCCACCACGATGGGTTGTCCCAGGTTTTCCGACATCTTTTGTGCGAAAGCCCGCCCGATTTGATCGGTGGCGCTACCCGGGGCAAACGGGACGATGGCCTTGATCGGCTTGGTCGGATAGGCGCCACTGGCCGGCGCTGCAGTTTGCGCAAGCCCCCCGGCGCAGGCCATGGCCAGCGCCGCCGCGGTAAAAAGACGCAATTTCATGAGAACTCCTGATATTGAAAACAGGCTGTATTGTCTGCATCCCTGTATCGTCATGGCTTCAGGATCTTCCCTGAATAATTGGGGTCAGACACCGATTAATAATCTGGTTTGCTCCGTTCCGGTTGATTTCCAAGCGTCCATGGCCAGACAAGCGCGACTGACAGTACCTTTTCATCCGCACCATGTGATTCAGCGGGGCAATGATCGCCAGGCCATCTGTCGGGATGACCTGGATCGCGAAAAGCTGTTGGCCCTCTTGAACGAACATTCTCGAGGCTTGAGGGTGGCGGTCCATGCCTATGTGCTGATGGACAACCATTTTCATCTCCTGGTGACGCCCGAGACGCTCGACGGCCTGCCCTTGATGATGCAGGCGATCGGTCGTGGTTACGTCCGAAACTTCAATGCCCGGCATGGCCGGACTGGGACTTTGTGGGAAGGGCGCTACCGATCCAGCCTGATTGAGTCCGAGGCATATCTTTTGACCTGTATGGCCTACATTGACCTCAATCCTGTCCGGGCGGGCATGGTCCAAGAGCCGGCTGATTACCCCTGGTCGAGTCATCGGCACCTGATCGGTTTGCGCAGCGATAAATTGGTCACCCCTCACGCACTGTTTTGGGGCTTGGGCAATACCCCGTTCGCTCGCGAGGCGGCCTATGCCGAGTTCGTTCGGGCTGGCTTAAGCGCTCAGCAGCAGTCGGACCTGACTCGCGCGGCACTTACGGGTTGGTCCCTTGGTTCTGAGTCGTTTCTCATGGCCTTGGCCCAAAAAACGGGGAGAAGACTGGCCCCAGCCAGGCCCGGTCGTCCATCCGCCCCGCGCAGTCAGGGTTGATTGCCCCTTGTTCTGAAGGGGGGGGTGATCGATATGAAAATGATCTGTCCCCATTAAAAAAATCGCCGCTTGTTTTATGAAATAATTGGGGTCAGACCCCAATTATTTCATTTGGCATTGTTGTTGCGAGCGCGTATGCTCCCCACTCCAAATTTTTTGACCGTAAGGGTTTGCCATGGACAGCGCCTCCGTTTTGGAACATTCACGACAGCAGGGTCTGTATCACCCCGAGCAGGAGCATGACGCCTGCGGTGTGGGTTTTGTGGCCCACATTAAGGGGCAAAAGAGCCATGCCATCGTGGAACAGGCGCTGAAAATCCTCGAGAACCTGGATCACCGCGGAGCGGTGGGAGCCGACAAGTTGATGGGCGATGGGGCGGGTATCTTGATTCAGATGCCTGACCTGCTCTACCGCGAGGAGATGGCCAAGCTGGGCGTTCATTTGCCGCCCTTTGGTGAGTACGGCGTAGGCATGGTCTTCCTGCCCAAAGAGCATGCGTCTCGCATGGCCTGTCAGCAAGAACTCGAGCGGGCGGTCAAGGCAGAGGGGCAGGTCTTGCTGGGCTGGCGCGATGTGCCGGTCAATCGCGATATGCCGATGTCGCCCACCGTCCGTGAAAAAGAACCGGTGATGCGGCAGGTCTTCATCGGCCGCGGCGCGGACGTCATTGTTCAGGACGCCTTGGAGCGCAAGCTCTATGTGATTCGCAAGACCGCCAGTGCCGCCATTCAAGCGCTGGGCCTCAAGCACAGCAACGAATACTACATTCCCAGCATGTCCAGCCGGACAGTGGTCTACAAGGGCTTGTTGCTGGCAGACCAGGTGGGCACGTATTACCTGGATTTGCAGGATGCGCGCTGTGTCTCTGCCTTGGGTTTGGTGCACCAACGTTTTTCCACCAACACCTTTCCGGAGTGGCCGCTGGCCCACCCTTATCGCTATGTGGCGCACAACGGCGAGATCAACACAGTCAAGGGCAATTACAACTGGATGAAGGCGCGCGAGGGCGTGATGTCCTCGCCGGTCCTCGGTGAAGACCTCAAAAAGCTCTATCCAATCAGCTTTGCAGGCCAGTCCGATACCGCCACTTTTGACAACTGTCTGGAGTTGCTGACCATGGCCGGCTACCCGATCAGTCAGGCGGTGATGATGATGATCCCCGAGCCGTGGGAGCAGCACTCGACCATGGATGCACGGCGCCGGGCGTTTTATGAATACCACGCGGCGATGCTCGAACCCTGGGATGGCCCCGCTTCGATTGTGTTTACCGATGGCCGCCAGATTGGTGCCACCCTGGATCGCAATGGTTTGCGCCCCTCTCGCTACTGCGTCACCGACGATGATCTGGTGATCATGGGGTCGGAGTCCGGCGTGTTGCCGGTGCCCGAGAGCAAAATCGTGCGCAAGTGGCGCCTGCAGCCGGGCAAGATGTTTCTGATCGACCTGGAACAGGGTCGGATGATCGACGATGAAGAACTCAAGGCGGGTCTGGCCAACAGCAAGCCTTACAAGCAGTGGATCGACAACCTGCGTATTCGCCTTGACGATGTGGATCAGCCGGTGGCCGGCGAAGATGGCAGCGACCTGCCGGCCGAGCGTGCGCCGGTAGCTGGGACCGGGCGGATCAGCGCTGAATTGCTCGATCAGCAGCAGGCTTTTGGTTTTACTCAAGAGGACATCAAGTTCCTGCTCAGCCCGATGGCCCTCAATGGCGAGGAGGCCATCGGTTCTATGGGCAACGACAGCCCGCTGGCCGTTCTTTCTGATCGGAACAAGCCGCTCTACAACTATTTCAAGCAGCTGTTTGCTCAGGTGACCAATCCACCGATCGACCCGATCCGCGAGGCGATCGTCATGTCGCTGGTCTCCTTCATCGGGCCCAAACCCAACCTGCTGGATATCAACCAGGTCAATCCGCCCATGCGGCTCGAGGTAAGCCAGCCTGTGCTGGACTTTGCCGACATGGCCAAGTTGCGCGATATCGAAAAGGCCACTCAGGGCAAGTTCAAGAGCGCCACGCTGGACATCACGTATCCGCTGATGTGGGGGCGTGAGGGGGTCGAGGCCAAGCTGGCCTCGCTGTGCGCTGAGGCGGTCGATGCGATCAAGGGCGGCCACAACATTCTCATCATCAGCGATCGGGGCGTGACGGCGCAAAAGGTGGCCGTACCCGCGTTGCTGGCCCTCTCTTGCATTCATCAGCATCTGGTTCGGGCCGGTTTGCGCACTACCGCTGGTTTGGTGGTGGAGACGGGCACGGCGCGCGAAGTTCATCATTTCGCAGTGCTGGCCGGATATGGCGCCGAGGCCGTTCATCCCTATCTCGCGATGGAAACCTTGGCTGCGATGCACAAGGACCTGTCGGGTGATCTTTCGGCCGACAAGGCCATTTACAACTACGTCAAGGCCATTGGCAAGGGCTTGTCTAAGATCATGTCGAAGATGGGTGTGAGCACCTACATGAGCTATTGCGGTGCCCAGCTGTTCGAGGCCATTGGCATCAACAGCGAAACCATCGATAAATACTTTACTGGCACAGCCAGTCGTGTGGGCGGAATTGGTGTCTTTGAGATCGCTGAGGAAGCGTTGCGTACGCATGCGGCAGCCTTCAGCGAGGACCCTGTGTTGGCCACCATGCTGGATGCCGGCGGTGAATATGCCTGGCGCGTCCGTGGCGAGGAGCACATGTGGACGCCCGATGCGATTGCCAAGCTGCAGCACAGCACGCGCGCCGGCAATTTCAGCACCTATAAGGAATACGCCCAGATCATCAACGACCAGAGCAGGCGTCACCTGACCCTGCGTGGCCTGTTTGAATTCCGGCTCGATCCGGCCAAGGCCATTTCGCTCGAAGAAGTCGAGCCCGCCAGCGAGATCGTTAAGCGTTTTGCCACTGGCGCGATGTCTTTGGGCTCGATTTCCACCGAGGCGCATGCCACTTTGGCCGTTGCGATGAACCGCATTGGCGGCAAGAGCAATACGGGTGAAGGCGGTGAGGACCCCGCCCGGTATCGCAATGAGCTCAAGGGGATTGCCATCAAGCAGGGTGAGACGCTCAAGAGCGTTATCGGTGCCGACCGGGTTGAGGTTGATCTCCCATTGCGCGATGGCGACAGCCTGCGCTCGCGCATCAAGCAGGTGGCTTCTGGCCGATTCGGCGTGACCACCGAATATCTGGTCTCAGCCGACCAGATCCAGATCAAGATGGCTCAAGGCGCCAAGCCGGGCGAGGGCGGTCAGTTGCCCGGCGGCAAGGTCTCGGAGTACATCGGCCAACTGCGCTATTCGGTGCCGGGTGTGGGTCTGATTTCCCCGCCGCCTCACCATGACATCTACTCCATTGAGGATCTGGCTCAGCTCATCCATGACCTCAAAAATGTGACGCCCACCGCCAGCATCAGCGTCAAGCTGGTGTCCGAGGTTGGAGTGGGCACGATCGCCGCCGGTGTAGCCAAAGCCAAGGCCGATCATGTGGTGATTGCCGGGCACGATGGCGGCACCGGTGCCTCGCCCTGGTCATCGATCAAACACGCCGGCTCCCCCTGGGAGATTGGTCTGGCCGAGACCCAGCAGACCCTGGTGCTCAACCGGCTTCGCGGCCGGATCCGGGTTCAGGCAGACGGTCAGATGAAGACCGGTCGTGATGTGGTCATCGGCGCCTTGCTCGGTGCCGACGAGTTTGGTTTTGCGACCGCGCCTTTGGTGGTTGAGGGCTGCATCATGATGCGCAAATGTCACCTCAACACCTGTCCGGTGGGGGTGGCCACGCAAGATCCGGTGCTACGCCGCAAGTTCGCCGGCAAGCCCGAGCATGTGGTCAATTACTTCTTCTTTGTGGCCGAGGAAGCGCGGCAGATCATGGCCCAGCTGGGTATCCGGAAGTTCGACGAGCTGATCGGTCGGTCGGACTTGCTCGACATGAGCAAAGGGGTTTCGCACTGGAAGGCCAGGGGTCTGGACTTCAGTCGTCTCTTCCATCAGCCGGCCGTTTCCGCCGATGTGCCCAGGTTGCATGTGATGGAGCAGGACCATGGTTTGAGCCAGGCCCTCGATGTCCGTCTGATCGAGAAGTCTCGAGCCGCACTGGACAAGGGCGAGAAGGTGCAGTTCATGGAAGTGGCCCGCAATGTCAACCGGACCGTGGGCGCCATGCTCTCCGGTGAGCTGATCCGCCGCCGTCCGGAAGGCCTGCCCGACGACACGCTGCGCATTCAGCTTGAGGGCACCGGCGGGCAGTCCTTCGGCGCCTTCCTGGCCCAGGGGATCACGCTGTATCTGATCGGCGATGCCAACGATTACACCGGCAAGGGGCTCTCCGGTGGTCGCGTGGTGGTGCGGCCCAGCCTCGACTTCCGTGGTGTGGCAGCGCGCAACATCATCGTCGGCAATACCGTGATGTACGGCGCCACCTCTGGAGAGGCCTTCTTTGCAGGTGTGGCCGGGGAGCGCTTTGCGGTTCGTCTTTCGGGCGCCACCGCGGTGGTCGAAGGCACCGGCGACCACGGCTGCGAGTACATGACCGGCGGTACCGTGGCGGTGCTGGGACAAACCGGACGCAACTTTGCAGCCGGCATGTCTGGCGGCTTGGCCTATGTGTACGACGAGGACGGGCAATTTGCCTCGCGCTGCAACACGGCGATGGTGAGCTTGGAAAAAGTGCTCACCGCCGCCGAGCAGCAGAGCCAGATCGACCGCAAGTTCTGGCACAAGGATCAGACCGACGAGGCCCTGCTGCGCAAGTTGTTGGAGGACCACTTCAAGTGGACTGGCAGCCAGCGCGCACGGTCCCTGCTGGACCAGTGGGAGACGGCTCGACTGAAGTTCGTCAAGGTCTTCCCCAATGAATACAAGCGGGCTCTAGGTGAAATCAATGCCCGCAAGTCCACTCGACCGGCTCAAGCAGTGACGGCCTGAGTCTGCGGCGTCGCAATCAAGGAAACATCATGGGAAAAGTCACTGGTTTCATGGAATTTGAGCGCATCGAGGAAGGTTACAAGCCTGTCGATGAGCGAGTCAGGCACTACCGCGAATTTGTTTTGGCCCTCGATGAAGATCAGTCCAAGAAGCAGGCTGCGCGCTGCATGGATTGCGGCACGCCGTTTTGCAATAACGGCTGTCCGGTCAACAACATCATTCCAGACTTCAATGATCTGGTGTACCAGGGTGACTGGAAAAATGCGCTGACGGTGCTGCACAGCACCAACAACTTTCCGGAATTTACCGGCCGCATCTGCCCCGCACCTTGCGAGGCGGCCTGCACCCTCAATGTCAACGACGATGCGGTGGGTATCAAGTCCATCGAACATGCCATCATCGATCGGGGCTGGGCCGAGGGCTGGGTGCTGCCGCAGCCCCCGCGTCACAAGACCGGCCGCAAGGTGGCTGTGATCGGGTCGGGTCCGGCGGGGCTGGCCGCTGCCCAGCAGCTCGCTCGTGCCGGCCACGAAGTCACTGTGTTTGAGAAGAACAGCCGCATTGGCGGTCTGCTTCGCTACGGCATTCCCGATTTCAAAATGGAGAAAAGCCATATCGATCGCCGCGTTGAGCAGATGCAGGCCGAAGGTGTGATTTTCAAAACGGGCGTTCTTGTCGGGGCGATGCCAGAGCAGGGCCCTGGCAGCAAAGTCACCAATGATGCTGCACAAACCCTTCCTGCCGACCAGCTCTTGCGCGACTTTGACGCTGTGCTGCTGGCTGCAGGCAGTGAGCAGAGCCGCGACCTGCCGGTACCCGGTCGTGACCTTCAGGGCGTCCACTTCGCAATGGAATTCCTGCCGCAGCAGAACAAGGTCAATGCGGGCGACCCGCTTAAGGGGCAGCTGCGCGCTGACGGCAAGCATGTCATCGTCATTGGTGGCGGTGATACTGGCTCCGATTGCGTGGGTACCAGCAATCGCCATGGCGCTGCCAGCGTCAAGCAGTTTGAGGTCATGCCGCAGCCGCCCGAGGAAGAGAACAAGCCCTTGGTCTGGCCTTACTGGCCGCTCAAGCTGCGCACCAGCTCCAGCCACGAAGAGGGCTGCGACCGCGAGTTTGCGATCTCTACCAAAGCTTTTCTGGGCAAGGACGGCAAGGTCACGGCTCTGCAGACGGTCCGCGTGGAGATGAAAGACGGCAAGCTCGTCGAGGTGCCGGGCTCCGAAGAGGAGCATCGCGCCGATCTGGTTCTGCTGGCGATGGGTTTTGTCAATCCGCTGGCCACTGTGCTTGAGGCTTTCGGCCTTGAGAAGG
>JBEIHE010000083.1:0-12552 GCA_040381515.1 Polaromonas sp. | reverse complement strand
GTGGCCCATTGCGCCAGATCATCCAGATAGGTGAAGACCACCGGAATGACCAGCAGACTCAGGAGGGTGCTGGTGAGCAGTCCGCCAATGACCGCAATGGCCATCGGCGAGCGAAAGCTGACGTCGGCCGAGCCCCAGCCCACTGCAATCGGCAGCATGCCGGCACCCATGGCGATGGTGGTCATGATGATCGGGCGGGCTCGTTTGTGGCACGCGTCCAGGAGCGCGTCCCAGCGCGACATCGGCGCGATGGCCGGCTGCCCCTCTCGCGCCGGCTGGCCACGCCGCGCCACGATGGCATATTCCACCAGCAGAATTGAATTCTTGGTGGCCACACCCATCAGCATGATCAGCCCAATGAGCGAAGGCATGGAGAAGCTCTTGCCCGCCAGCAGCAGGCCCACGAAGGCGCCCCCCAACGACAAGGGCAGGGCCGCCAGGATGGTCAGTGGGTGCAGGAAACCCCGAAACAGTAGAACCAGCACCGCATAAATGCACAGAATGCCTACGGCCATCGCCACACCAAAACTGGTGAAGAGCTCGCCCATCACCTCCGCATCGCCTACCTCCACCACCTGTACCCCAGGCGGCAGGTTGCGCACAGCCGGTAGCTGCTTGACCGCCTGCGTGACCTCCCCCAGCGGAAGACCTGACAGCTCGATTTCGAAATTCACGTTCCGCTGGCGGTCATAGCGATCGATCACCGCGGGCCCGCCCACAATCTCCAGTCGGGCCACCTGTCCGAGCATGACTGGGCCGCGGCTGCCTGGCACCATCAGCCGCTCGAGCAGGGACAGATCCTTGCGGGCCGATTCCTGTAGCTGAACCACAATCGGAATCTGCCGCTGTGACACATTGAGCTTGGGTAGCTGTGCGTCGTAGTCACCCTGAGTGGCCACGCGCAAGGTTTGGGCGATGGCCGCGCTGCTGACGCCCAGGTCGGCCGCACGCGCAAAGTCGGGGCGCACGGACACCTCGGGACGAACCAGGCTGGCGCTCGAGGCAATGCTCCCCAGGCCCTCGATGGTTCGCAAATCTCTCTCTACGGCCAGTGCGGCCTGTTGCAGCGTTCGCGAATCATCTCCGGTCAGCACCAGAATGTATTTTTCTCCAGAGCCGCCAAGGCCCACCTTGGTTCGCACGCCCGGCAAATCCTGCAGGGCCCTGCGAATTTCCGCTTCGATGACTTGTTTGCGGGGCCGCTCTCCGCGTTCACTCAGGGCGATCGTCAAGGTGGCCCGTCGTACTTCGGCGGCGCCAGAATTGGCAAAAGGATCGCTGCCGGCGCTGCCCCCGCCTATCGTGGTGTAGACGCTGCGGACGTGCTCGACCCGCATCAGCAGGCTGCGCGCCTGCTCCGCGCTGGCCCGTGTCTGGGCCAGTGTGGCGCCCGGCGGCAACTCCACGTACACCTGGGTCTGCGAGTTGTCATCGGGCGGGATGAAGCCGGTGGGCAGCAGGGGAATCAGGGCCAGAGAGCCGACAAAAAATGCGGTGGCGGCCCCGAAGGTGACCAATCGGTGGCGCAAGCACCACTGAGCCATTCGCATGTAGCCGCTCAGCCAGCGTGGTTCACGCTCGGCCCCCACCAGGGGCTTGAGCATGTAGGCGGCCATCATGGGAGTGAGCATGCGCGCCACGACCAGTGACGCGAAAACGGCCAGTGATGCGGTCCAACCAAATTGCTTGAAAAACTTTCCAGCAATGCCGCTCATGAAGGCAGTGGGCAGGAAGACGGCTATCAGAGTGAAGGTGGTGGCAATCACCGCCAGCCCGATCTCGTCGGCCGCCTCCATGGCCGCCTGATAGGGACTCTTGCCCATGCGCAGGTGGCGCACGATGTTTTCCACTTCGACGATTGCATCGTCGACCAGAATGCCGATCACCAGGGACAGTGCCAGCAGGGTGACGACGTTGATGGAAAACCCCAGCCAGGCCATGCCGATGAAGGCCGGCACCACAGACAAAGGCAGCGCCACTGCGGAAATGAAGGTGGCGCGCAGATCGCGCAGAAACAGCCAAACCACCAGCACGGCCAGGATGGCGCCTTCGTAGAGCAGAGTCAGAGAGCCCTGGTATTCCTCCTCGACCGGCGTGACGAAGTCGAAGGCTTCCTTGATCTCCAGGTCTGGCCTGGCCAGGCGCAGTTCGGCCAAGGCCTGACGTACCGCCTGGCCCACCGCCACCTCGCTGGCGCCACGGCTTCGAACCACCTCGAAACCGACCACCGGCTCACCGTTGAGGCCGGCCCAGGATCGCGGTTCGGCCAGGCTATCGCTTACGGTGGCGATCTGATCGAGTCGAACCCGGCGACCGCCGGGCAGACTCAGCTCGATCATCGCCACCTCTTGCGCCGTCTGCACCGTGGCCGCTGTGCGCACCGGCTGCTCGGCTGCGCCCAGGTCGATGCGCCCGCCCGAGGCCTCCTGCTGCACTTGCGCCAGCTGTTGTGAGACCTGCGCGGCCGTCAGGCCCAGGGCCTGCAGGCGCTGCGGGTCCAGCGCCACCCGCACCTGCCGGGTCACCCCGCCGACTCGGGTGACAGCGCCGACACCCTTGATGGCCAGGAGCTTGCGCGTCAGCTCGTTGTCGACCAGCCAGGACAAGGCCTCATCGTCCAGGCCCGGCGAACGCACGGTGTAAGCCAAGACGGGCGTGCCGGCCAGATTGAGTTTTTGAACGATCGGATCGCGCAAGTCGCTTGGCAAGTCCGCTCGCGCGCCCTGTATGGCCGAACGCACCTCGTCGAGGGCTTCCTGCACGGGCTTTTCCATACGGAATTCCGCCGTGATCGAGACGGACCCGTCCTGCACCTTGGTGGTAATGTGCTTGAGCCCCTGAAGCGGCGCCAGTGCGTTCTCGAGCTTGCGCGCCACATCGGTCTCCAGCTGCGAGGCGGTGGCTCCGGGCTGACTGGCACTGACCTGAATGGTGGGCAGGTCCAGGTCCGGGAAGTTCTGCACCTTCATGGAGCCATAGCTCAGCGCGCCGGCGACGGTCAGCAGCAGAAAGAACAGGACCACCGCAATGGGGTTGCGGATCGACCAGGACGATACATTGATCATTGGGGGACCCGGCTCAGCGTGCAGCGGGCGGGGCAGTCGGCGAGGCGGGCGGCACCACGCGCACCAAGTCACCGTGGTTCAGGAAGGCGCCCCCGCTGGCCACTACGCGGGCCTGCGGGTCCAGACCGGAGAGTATCTCTATCCGGTCACCGTTGAGTCGTCCGGTGCGTACCTTCACTTGGCTGACCCGGTCCTGGGCGCCCACCACATAGACGAAGCTAAAGCCCTCGCGGACCACTACCGCCGATTGCGAAACCGTCAAGGCCTGATTGCGACCCATTTCAATCTGCCCGCTGGCAAAGGTGCCGGGCACCAGCGCGGCGCCCGATCCGGCTCCACGCGGCCGGTTGATGTCCACGTACACAAGGGCATTGCGCGTCTGGGGATCGGCCGATGGAGCAATCACCCGCACCCGACCGCTGACTTCTAAACCGCTGGCGGTTTGAATGCGCACCGGCGCTCCGACGCGAACAAGCGGCAATTCGGCGGCCGTCACCTCGGCTCGCCATTCCAGGCGCCCCTGACGAATCAGTCGAAACAGCTCCGTCCCTGCCATCACGACGCTGCCCAGCGTGGCATTGCGCGCCGAGATCACGCCTGCATCGGGGGCCCGCACTTCGGTCTGCCCCAGCCGCAACTGCTGCAAGCCCACTGCAGCTCGAGCAGACTGAACCCGTGCCTGCGCCACGGACTCAGTGGCCAGCGCGGCCGTCAATTGCGCCTGGCTGATGAAGCCCTGCTGTTGCAAAGACCGTGCGCGTTCACCCTGAGCCCGAGATTCCTGGGCGGCTGCCTCGGCCTCGGCCAACAGTGCCTGGGCCTGCGTCAGCTCCGCCCGCAAGGTGTCCGATTGCAGCAGGGCCAGAAGATCGCCACGTTTGACCGAATCGCCCACATTGACCCGGACTTCCACCAGCTTGAGTCCCTGGGCCTCGGCGCCGATCAGTGCCTCTTGCCAGGCGGCCACCGAGCCATGGGCTTGCAGCCTTTGGGACAAGGTCATCGTCTGCGCTTGTTCAATGCTGACGGCCAGGGCAGGACGGGCCGCGCTCGTTTTGTCTTGAGCGGGCGCAGAAAAAGCCAGCGCCCCCAGGGCGCCTGCACCCAGCAGGTGCCAAAGGCTTACAGTTTTCATTTTCTAAGCGAGGGAGAACCCGAGACTTGGCAGTGTAGCCAGTGCCCCTATGTCCCGAGGCTGGTCAGGCGATATGACGGCGCTCAGCCGAGCACCTGACTCCAGAGCCGCAGTACCGCCTCGCGCAAAGCGGCCCCTTCGTGGGCCGGCCTCTGGGTGGGCTCCTCATTGAGGCGGGCCCGGTGCTGTTGACGCCGCAGTTCCCGATATGCATCGGCTGCCGCATGGCCCAAGCCCTTCGGTAGCAGGCCGTCCCTCTCCGCTTGCTCAAGCAGGGCGATGTTGCCTACGTTGTTCACCAGCTCCGGATGTCGACCGGACTCTGCTAGCACCAGGAACTGGACCGCGAACTCCACATCGACCATGCCACCTGCGCTGTGCTTGAGGTCAAACACCCCTTCCCCCCGTATGGGGTGGGCGGCACGCACCTTTTCGCGCATGGCCACGATCTCGCCTCGCAGGGCCCGCGGATCGCGATGGGCCGCAATGACCTGCCTGCGCACTGCGTCGAAACGCGCCCGCAAGGCGTCGGTACCAATGACAAAGCGGGCGCGTGTCATGGCCTGGTGTTCCCAGGTCCAGGCGGTGTTGCTGCCCCGCTGCTCTTGATAATCGGCAAAGGCCGCAAAGCGGGTGACCAGTAAACCGGAGTTTCCATTGGGACGCAGCGCGGTGTCGATTTCAAACAGATCGCCCTCGCCCGTCTTGACGGTCAACCAATTGATCAGCTTGCGAACAAAGGCGGCGTAGACCTCGGGAGCCCGTTCGTCGTCATCCTCATACACGAAGACCAAGTCCAGATCGCTGCCGTAGCCCAACTCCTTGCCGCCGAGCTTGCCATAGGCAATCACGCCCAGTTGCGGTTCTGGACGATGTCGATTCTTGAGCCGTTGCCAGCACCATCGGACGGTGATGGCCAGCACCGCATCGGCCAGTGCACTCAGGTCGTCGGCCACCTGTTCGACGCTGAGTTGACCTTCCACATCGCGCGCCAAAGTCCGGAACACCTCGGCATGATGGGCCCTGCGCAGCAAATTCAGGCAGGCTTCTTCATCATCCTCTGACGTGCGGCGTAAAGCCTCCAGCCGGGCGTCGAGCTCGGCAACAAAAGCCTGGGCGTCAAACCGTTGTTGCAGCATCTGCCCATTTGCCAGCTCATCGATCACGCCGGGATGCTTGAGCAGGTAGCGAGCGGGCCATCGTGCAGCACCGAGCAAGCGCAGCAAACGCTCGTGTACCGCAGGCCTCTCCATCAGCAAAGCCAGATAGCTTTCGCGCCTGAGCAGCGGTTCGATCCAGTCAAGCAGCCGCAGGGCCCCCTCTTCTGTGACGCGACCGGCCTCCATCCAGGACGCCGTGCGCTGCACCAGGCGCAGCAGCCGTCCTCTGGATTCCTCGCGCAGGGCCAGTACGCGGGGGTGGGCCTGCCAGCTGCCCAGTCGATCGCGCAGAGCCGCAGGCCAGGCGGCCCCTTCGCTGGCCAACAGTTCCGCGAAATCCTGTGGGTTTGAATGTGCACTGCCTCTGTGGCAGCCTACGCAGTCGGCGTGCCCTCCCAGAAGCTTGTCGAATTCGTCTGCGACAAACTCCCGGTGCCGATCCAACTCGGCCAGCAGTTGTCCAGTGTGTTCAAAACCGAGCGTGGCCGCAATCCAGGCCAGATCGGTATCCTGAGTCGGAAGCACATGGGTCTGCTGGTCATCGAGATACTGAATGCGATGCTCAACCCGGCGCAGAAAGTCGTAGGCCTGTGCCAGGCCGCTGGCGGTAGAGGCCGGCATCAGTCCCGCCTTGCTCACGCGAGCCAGTGCATCGAGGGTGGCCCGCGTACGTAGTTCAGGAAACTGCCCGCCGCGCACCACTTGCAGTAACTGCAAGGTAAATTCAATTTCTCGAATTCCGCCGCGCGAGAGCTTGACGTCGTTGGCGCGTTCCGGATGACCGGCGGCGCGCCGGGCAGCCTGCTCTCGGATCTGCCGGTGCAGCACGCGCAGGGACTCGAACACGTTGTAGTCCAGATAGCGCCGAAATACAAAAGGCAGCACCAGCTGCCGTAGCCCGTCGGTCGATCCGTCGCTGCGGCTTGCGTACGGTGCCACGACGCGGCTCTTGAGCCAGGCAAAGCGTTCCCACTCGCGCCCCTGGACCTGGAAATACTCCTCCAGCGCTCCCAGTGAAACGGCCGGCGGACCTGAGTTGCCGTTAGGCCGCAGGGCCAGATCGACCCTGAATACAAAGCCGTGTTCGGTAACGTCACCAATTAGAGCTTGCACCGCCTTGACCTGCAAGGCGAAATACTCATGATTGGAAATCACGCCGCGACCGTCGGGCTTGCCGCAGGTATGGCCTTGCTCGTCGTAGATGTAGACCAGGTCGATATCACTGGAGACATTGAGCTCACGTGCCCCAAGTTTGCCCATGCCGATCACCCACATGCAGGCTCTACGGGCTGGCTGGCCAGGGGAGGACTCGACCTGCGGCCTGCCGTAAAGGGCATCGAGATCGGCGCAGGTTTGCTCCATTGCCACGTCCAGCGCGAACTCGGCGAGCTCGGTCATGGCGCCAGTGACGATTGAAAGAGGGGTCGATTGGGGATTTTGGGTGTCCATCACCACCAGCCGTTCGATCACCAGATGCCGCAGGATCCGTAAGGCTGCGCCCACCTCGTGACCACCCTGCCGCAGCGACTGGTAGGCCTGCTGCAAGGTGGGGCGGGTGAGCGCAGCCTCGGTGAGCAAACCCAGCCAGGGCGCATAGCGACGACGGATGCGTTGAACGAATCGGCTGTGCACAGCCCAGCCCTCGCCACTGATGAGGCAAGCGGCGCTGGGATCCAAAGCGGAAAACGACGGCGACATGGATGGGCAGACAGACCGTGGGGAACGAAAAGCCGGCCCTGGCGAGGGTCATAATTCCGGACTTGATGCAACCGGAATCCGACTCGTCATCAACACCCCTGCCGCTGCGCCTGAAGCTGTGGGCGATAGCCATGAGGTGGCTGTTCGCTCTTTTGCTCTCTTGTGCCCTGCTGCTGGGTCTGGGTTGGGCCCTGCTTCACTGGCTCATTGTGCCGCGTATCGACGAATTTCGCCCGGCGCTGCAAAGTCTGGCCCGCAAGAGCACGGGCTTACCGATTGAAATTGGTCAGTTGCAGGCCTACTCGGTCGGACTAATACCCGCCTTCGAGCTCAGGCAGGTTCGCTTGCTCGACGACCAAGGCCGGGCCGCCTTGCAACTGCCTAAGGTGGTGGTAGCGCTCTCGCCGAGATCAGTAATCAGGCTCGGGTTGGAGTAGTTGGTGATCGAGGGCGCCGAACTCGAGCTCCGGCGAACGGCCGACGGCCGATTGGTTTTGGCGGGCATGGACATGAGTGCCGAGCCCAAGGTTGATGTGCAGCCGGCTTTGGATTGGCTGTTTTCTCAGACCGAGTGGGCGCTGCGGGGCGGTACGGTGCACTGGCGCGATGAGCGGCAGGGCATCGACATGGAGCTCAGGGCGGTCGACTGGGTGATGCGCAACAGTGGGCAGCGTCATCACATGCGGCTCGATGCCACCCCGCAGCCCGGTCTGGGCGATCGCTTCAGCCTGCGTGGCATGCTGCGGCAGCCTTTGCTCTCGGGCGGGGCTGGCAATTGGAGGCTTTGGAGCGGTGAGCTTTATGCCGAATTTGGGCGCATCGAGGCGGGACCCCTGCGCGCCTATGCCAGCCTGGCAGGCCTTGAGCTGGGCCAGGGGCGAGGAGCTCTGCGCGCCTGGGCCGATGTGCAAAAGGGCCAGATCGTGGGGACCCTGGCTGACCTTAGGCTGGAAGATGTTCAGGCGCAGTTGGGTCCTCGGCTGCCCAAGCTCGAGCTCAAGACGGTTCAGGGCCGTCTCGGTTGGCAGCAAATGGAGCGAGGCACGCAGCTTCAGGCCGAGGCGCTGAATGTTGAAAGCGCCGACGGTGGCCGTTGGACCGTAGGCCAGTTGCGATGGAGCGAGCAGGCGGCTGAGAAGGGGGGCAGCGGAGCTTCGCGCCATCAGATTGAAGCCGATCAGCTCGACCTGGCTTCCCTGGCCGCGCTTGGGCAGCGGCTGCCTCTGCCTGGCGCGATGCATGAGCAGTTGCGCAGCCTTGCGCCTGAAGGACAGCTTCGCGATTTACAGCTGAGCTGGCAAGGGCCTCTGGAAAGGCCCGAGCAGGTGCAGGCTCGTGGGCGACTTACAGACTTGGCCCTGGCAGCGCAGGCGCGTGGGGCTGGTGGTGAGCTGGGCTGGCCCGGCTTGCGGGGGGCTCAGGCCGAGTTTCAATGGAAGCGGGAGAAGGGCCAGGACAGCGGACAGATCAAGCTGCAGCTTGGACAGGGCTGGCTGGAATTGCCGGGGCTCCTGGCCGAACCCCGTGTCGATCTGGAGCAGTTCGGTGCGACCCTAAAGTTTCGTCACAGTGCCGCTGGCAGCCAGATCGACTTCGAGCAAGCGCGGCTGCAGAACAGGGACATGCAAACGCAGTTCCAGGGTAGCTGGCGGCGTCAGGGTGAGGGGCTTGGCGAGCTCGATCTGCAGGGACAGATCGTCCAGGGCAACGGAGCGCGTGTCTATCGTTATCTGCCGCTGGCCCTTCCCGATTCGGTACGCCGTTATGTGCGGGAGGCGGTGCCGCAGGCTCAATTGGCCGATGTCAGTTTCAAGGTCAAGGGACCCTTGGCCCGGTTTCCATTCAGGCAAGCGGCGGATGGCCAATTCCTGATTGAAGGCAAGATTCGCAATGCGCGCTACGTTTATGTGCCCGCGTACTTGAACCCGGGCAGCAAGCCCTGGCCGGCGCTTGAACGGTTGGACGCGGAGCTGCAGATCAATCGCAACAGCATGCAGTTGAGCCAAGCCAGTGCGCAGGTGGCGGGTCTGCCGGGGTTGGGCCTTGGCAAAGTGCAGGCCAAAATCGCCGACTTGGGTCCTCAATCGGTGGTCGAGGTAGGCGGCGAGCTGCGCGGACCGCTGGCCCAGGGGCTCAAGCTCATACAGACCTCCCCCTTGTCGGGACTGACCAGTGAAGTGCTCGATACCGCCCAGGGCAGCGGCTCGGCCGAAGTACAGCTCCGCTTGAACTTGCCCCTGAACAATCTGGAGAAGTCCACGGTTCAAGGCAGCCTGCTTTTGCCAGGCAATGACTTGCAAGTCAGCGCAGATCTGCCGCCGATCACGCAGGCGCGAGCCAATCTGCAATTTACCCAAAGCAGTTTGCAGGTCACCAATGCGCAGGGCCGTGTGTTGGGGGGCGACCTCAAGTTTGAGGGTGGCCTCAAGCCCAGGACGCGCGATGCCACAGAGCCAGAGGCTCAGCTCCGGGTTCAGGGGCTACTGACCGCCGAAGCCTTGCAGCAGTTTCGTTCCATTCCGCTGCTGGCCGACGTGGCCCGTAACGCCAGCGGCAGCACCAGCTTCAGTGCCCAGCTTGGGCTGCGCCAGGGCTGGCTCGAAATGAGTGTGCAGTCTCGCCTTGCAGGACTGGCCCTGAGTTTGCCCGAGCCTCTGAGCAAGCCCGCTGCGGCGGAGTGGCCGCTGCGAGTCGAGCGAAGCATGGTCCTGGGCAGCTTGGGAGGCGATCGAAAACCGCAAGACCGTATTCTGGTTCAGCTTGGCCCGCTACCGTCCCTGCCTCAAGGTCTGCAGGCCAGCTATCTGCGCGATGTCAGCGGCCGCTCGGCCCAAGTTCTGGGTGGGGAGCTGACGATAGGCGCGCCGCCCGCGCAAGCTTCTGCTGGTCCGGTCCGTGCATTGTTCGAGCTCTCCAGCCTCGATCTGGACAGCTGGGAGCGATTCTTTTCGCGCCTGCAGCGCAGTGACCTTGCGACCGATATGCTGGCGTCAAATTACGTGCCCAGTGTGCTGGCCTTGCGTGCGGACCAACTGCGCACTCAGGGCCATACCCTGCAGCAGGTGGTCATTGGAGCCTCACGCGAGGGGCCCACCTGGAGGGCCAACGTCGATGCGTCTGAGCTGAGCGGCTATGGGGAGTACCGCCCTGCGGGCAGCGCAGGGGCCGGGCGTGTGTATGCTCGGCTGGCGCGCCTGGCCTTGGGCTCCAGTACCACCAGCAACGTCGAGGCTTTGCTGGACAACCAGCCGGGCACCGTGCCAGCCCTGGACATCATGGTCGAGGACCTGGAGTTGCGTGGGCGCAAGCTCGGACGCCTGGAGGTCGAAGCTGTCAATCGCAATCTGGGCCCAGGCAACGCCGGCCGAGAATGGCGGCTGACCAAGCTCAATCTGAGCGTGCCGGAGGCCAGATTGACTGCAACCGGCAATTGGGCGGCCTTGCCGGGCGCGCGACCCGGGGCGGCTCGCGCGACCCAGCTCAACTTCACGCTGGACATCGAGGACTCGGGCGAGTTGCTCAAGCGCTTGGGGATTGAAGGGGCCATCCGGCGCGGCAAGGGCAAGTTGGAGGGTCGCATCGGATGGAATGGTTCGCCCCTTGTTTTCAGCACCTCCAACTTGCAAGGACAATTCATCGTGGAGGTAGAGTCAGGCCAGTTTCTCAAGGCCGAGCCTGGTGCAGCCAAACTGCTCGGGGTGCTCAATCTGCAGGCCCTGCCCAGACGCCTGACTCTGGACTTCAGGGATGTCTTCAGCGAGGGATTTGCCTTTGACTGGATACGGGGAGAGGTGACCATTGACCAAGGTGTCGCTCGTACCGAGAGTCTGCGCATGAAGGGAATCAATGCGGCCGTGCTCATGGCCGGTTCGGCCGATATCACCCGGGAAACCCAGGACCTGCGCGTGGTGGTCGTGCCGGAGATCAATGCGGGCACGGCCTCTTTGCTGGCCTCTGCCGTCAATCCGGTGCTCGGATTGAGCACCTTCATTGCGCAGTGGTTGTTGCGACGTCCCCTTAATGAGGCCAACACCCAGGAGTTCGTGGTGCGCGGCACCTGGGCCGATCCGGTCATCGAACGCGTACCCCGCAGACTCCCGCCCTCTGGGGGCGGCGGCTCTTCTCCTTGAATCGGCGATGCGCGTTGCGGTGATTCAAATGGTTTCGGGGGCACAGGTGCAGGCCAATTTGGCCTCTGCTGCCAGTGGGCTGGCGCAAGCGGCAGACCAGGGCGCTGAGTTGGCCCTGCTGCCGGAGTACTTCTGTCTGCTGGGCCATCACGAGACCGACAAGCTGACGCTGGCCGAACCTGCGGGCAAGGGCCCTTTGCAGGACTTCCTGAGCCAACAGGCGCGCCAGAACCGTCTGTGGATCGTGGGGGGCACGGTACCTCTATCGGCCGATCGGCCGGGCAAGGTCTTCAACAGCACACTGGTCTTCAACCCGCAAGGCGAGCGGGTGGTTCGCTATGACAAGATGCATCTGTTCCGATTCGTCGGGCCAGGAGAAAACTACGACGAGGGTCGGACCTTGCAGGCCGGGCGGGACAGTGTCAGTTTTGAGCTCCCCTCGCGTGATGGCCATCGCTGGCGCGTCGGCCTGAGCATTTGCTATGACCTGCGCTTTCCTGAGTTGTTTCGACGGCAGGCGAGCGATTTGCTGCTCGTGCCCAGCGCCTTCACTCATACCACCGGCCAGGCGCACCGGGAGGTGCTGCTGCGTGCCAGGGCGATCGAAAACCTGGCTTTTGTGGCCGCTGCTGCGCAGGGAGGACGGCACGACAACGGACGACGTACCTGGGGCCACAGCATGCTGATCGATCCTTGGGGGCAGGTTCTGGCGGTGCGGGCCGAGGGGGTCGGGGTGGTCAGTGCCGAGCTCGACGCCGCTGAGCTTGTGGTCCGGCGTCAACAGCTGCCTGCCCTCGAGCATCGGGTGCTGCCATGAGTTCCGGGGCTGTCACCGAGTCTGGGCGCAGCGTCCCTCGGTCATTCCCGCGCCCCCAGAGACGCTCGCACGGCAGTCGGCTCTTTCGGCTGGTCCGGCATTTGCGCAGTCGCTGGCTGTTGTGGAGCTTACTGATCGTATTGCTGGTCGGCCTGATGGGTCTGCTGGCCTTTCTGACCGATCGGTATGAGGCGAGCAATGTGCAGGGCCGGCTTGATGCAGAGGCGGCGGGGCTGGCCAACGACATTCGCAATGGCCTCAATCGCAATCTTCGCGCGCTTCAGATCTTGCCTGGCGACCGTCCCACGCAGTGGCAGGTGCAGAGCACTGAATTGATGCAGCAGCGCCGCGAGATCGTGCGAATTGAATGGCGCAACGCGCAGATGCAAGTCAAGCTGGTTCAGGACAGTCCGACGCGCCCTGGCGTGTTTGGTCAGGCCCCCCGCAGCCAGAGTCAGGCCGATGTGAGCCTGGCCTGCGGCGCAGCCCAGCGCTTTAACAGTCCGGTTTTTTCCAGCAGTTATTTCCTCCCGCAGATGGATGGCCG
>JBEIHE010000082.1:0-12590 GCA_040381515.1 Polaromonas sp. | reverse complement strand
GAGCTGTCAACCGCGTATATGAAATTGAAGACGCCGGCGTTGATAAAGTGATGATTTTTGCCGAAGGTTGGCAAATTAAGGGCGAAGGGTAACTGCGGATCGGACCCACTGAAATCCATATGAATGGAATCGCCCTCCACCTCTAATGCCAACTTCAATCGCGCCGGCGGCAGCTCGCTACCTGGAAGCTCAAGGTAATCGATCATCTCGTACCGGCCGTCAGGGAGTTTTTGTAGAACATCGCGGGCACGGCGCTCACCGTAATCAAGAAGATCGGCAACGCCATCCTCGAATCGCTGTAAGCCGTATTTGGCAATCGTGCTGTCGAGTCGCCTCTCAGCGGCCTGCATCGCAGACAGCATTGCCTGAATGTCACCCCGGTTGTGAAGAGGAATACGGCAATTGGCCAAAAAGGTGGACATCACCTCCGCGTTCAGCTTGCCAGCCTTGTACAGCTTGACAGCCGGGATGCGGATACCCTCCTGGTAGATATCCTTCGCGGCTAGAGCGATGCTGCCAGGAACCATGCCACCCACATCCGATGAATGGATGAAAGTCCAGCTAAAACAGACTAACTTTCCTTGGTGAAAGTACGGCTTGAGCAGGTGGATATCGGGAAGGTGGGTGCACAGACCGCCCGTGGTGGAAGGATCGTTCGCAATGACGACGTCACCAGGCTCGTAATCGTCAAACGCTGCAAGGGCGTCCTCCATCATGGCCGCCACCATGAAGGCCACACCAATGTCTAGCGGGTAGCTGAAGATATCCCCCTTTAGCGAGACAAGAGCATCCCCGAAGTCCCAGGCCTCTTTGATAAAGGGAGTGAAGGAGGCCTTGTGAATCACATGCCCCATCTCACTGACGATTCCGTTGAGCCGGTTGTTCAGGATTTCGACGAATACCGGGTCAGTGCGCATCGATTGAGCCTTGTGTTTGCTTGGAGACTGCATCATGTCTGCTCTTTCCATTCACCAATGATCATTCCGAATCCGTCAACGCGGCATTCAAAGCCACCCGGCACGAACGTGGTGGTGTCGTACTGCTCAACGATAGCTGGGCCGGAAAAGACATGCCCCCAAGTCAGATCATTGCGTTCGATGACGATCGCCTCTCGGTACTCACCATCGAGGAAAATCCGGCGCTTTCGGCGCACTGGTGCCTGACATTGATCGCCCTCAAGTTGTCTGTCGCGAATCGTCTGAATGCTGGGCTTCTGGGTTTCCCCGATCGCGGTCGCCCTCAAATTAACGACCTCAAGCTTGGCATTTGCATCCACGTGTCCATAAATCGCCATGTATGCGCTTTCGAAGGCACGGACGAGATCACCCGCAGCGGTGGGAGCCGATAGCTTGATATCCGTGAGGTCGACAGTCACATCAAACGATTGGCCTTGATACCGGATGTCTGCGCTGCGCCTGACGTACCGGTTCGAGACCTGAATACGTTCGCTATCGAGCCAGTTCAAGGCCTGTTGTCTCAGCTCGGCGTAAATGGCATCAATACGATCCAAGGCGCCCCGTGCATGGGCTGGATCCAGTGGCACCTGTGCCGTCCGGATAAAGTCACTCTTGACGTCCGCCACAAGCGCACCCAAGGCACACAGCGTTCCGGGCGAAGAAGGAACAAGCACGGTACGAATACCCACCTCACGGGCCAACAGAAATCCATGGGTGGCGCCGGCGCCGCCGTAACAAAGCAGGGAGAACTCCGATACATCGACGCCCTTCTTGGCCATGAGGGGAACTAACTCTGAATACATATTCGAAGTGGCCACGCGCAGGATGGCCTCCGCCGCTTCCTCGACTTGCATGCCCAGAGCAGAAGCCACTGTCGTCATAGCAGAAGCGGCCTTGTCAGGATAAAGACGCATTTCTCCACCGAGGAATCGTTCCGGGTCGACGATTCCCATGGTGACGTACGCGTCGGTAATCGTGGCGTGCGTCCCCCCTCTCCCATAGCAAGCGGGCCCTGGCTCAGAGCCGCTGCTTTCCGGTCCGACTTTCAGAACTCCAGCTGAATCAGTCCAGGCGATGGAACCACCACCCGCACCGATAGACGACAAATCAACCGCCGGCAACGCGATGTCGAAGTCACCAATATGGCAAACATTGGAATAGCGGATGTCCTCGTCAATGACCGCCACCTCGGTACTCGTTCCGCCCATGTCCATTGGTATCAGTCTTGTAAAGCCAGACAGACGAGACACATAACGCGCCCCAATGGCCCCAGACGCGGGTCCGGAGGAGAGCGTCTCGACAGGAAGCGCCTCGGCAGATTTGGCAGTCATGACTCCGCCATTGGATTTTGTGGACAGCAAAGTTGCAGGAACGCCTGCCTTCGCAACCTCACTTTGAAGCGCACTGAAATAGTTCCTCATCTTGCGCCCGATGTAGGAATTGACACAACTGATCAAGGTGCGCTCGTACTCACGGATCTGAGGCCAGATCTCCGATGAGGTGCATACAAAGATCTGGGGGAAAGCCGCTTGTATAGCGGCTTTGGCCGCTTGTTCGTGCGCAGGATGGCGGTATGAATGCAAGAAACATACAGCCAGAGAATCAACCCCCTCTGCCACGAGGTCCTTCGCCGCCTGGAGCACCTGATCGCCATCAAGAGCAGTCACTACTTCTCCGGAATACATCACCCTTTCTCTGATCTCGCGGACCAATTTGCGAGGCACCAGGGGCGCCGGCTTTTCCACCAGCAAATCGAAGATATCGGGTAAGCGCGAGCGACCCAGGGAGAGGATGTCGCGGAAACCTCGTGTGATCAGAAGACCCGTGCGCGCTCCTTTGCGCTCGAGGAGCGTATTCACGCCTATGGTGGTGCCATGGACGAAATACGCAATTTCGGCGGCAGAAACGCCATGGCGCTCGCCGAATTGGGCGATGCCATGGAGGACTGCCTGGCTGGGATGAGAAGGCGTCGAAGGCACCTTGAGGGCCAAAGTGCGGCCCGTCGCTTCTTCCATCAGACAAAAGTCTGTGAAGGTCCCACCAATATCGATGCCCAACCTATAGCTCATGAAACACCTGTCGTTTAAAAAACATGGAATGCATAAGAGTCGCCTGACAAGACTCCGGATGGAGTCAAACGATGGGCCATACCAGATCCTGAGGCAGTCCGGCTCGTTCTACCGCCGTCATGGCCGCAGCCCGAACCTGGGGCAGAAGATCACGCAGAGTGCGCGTCTGCAATTGACCCTTAGCCACCACGGTACGGCCTGCCACCACCACGGTATCGGCCCGATAACCGCCACTGGAATAGACGAGGTTGGCGACGGGGTTGAACTTCGGCCGCGGCTGCCACTCAATCCCATCGGTGCGCAAGAGGACGAAATCTGCCTGTTTCCCGACCTCGATCGAGCCGATCGTGTCGGCAAGTCCAAGCGCGCGAGCGCCACCAATGGTGGCCATTTCCATCGCCAGGTGGGCCCCCATGACAGTGGAATCGCGCCGCACGTCTTTGTGGGCGCACGCTGCCAAGTACATCAGCCGGGGCATGTCCAGTGTGCGGCTGATCGAGGCCGCATCGGAACCAAGAGCGAGGTTGACGTTGGCAGCGGCCAACTCCGGAAAGCGGCCGTGCGCGATACAGCCAAACCCTCCGAGCATGCTTGCCGACGGGCAATGGGTGATGCTTGCACCGGACGAGGCGAGGATTTTCACATCGCCGTCGCTAATTGCCCCTGCGTGCGCCCCCACAAAGCGGGGGCCGAGCACACCCAGGCGATGGTATCGCTCGACCTGGGAGTATCCATACCGACGGACAGACTCCACATCATCAGCCTCGCGCGTGGAAAGATGGCCGTGAATGATGGCGTCGTGGCGTTCAGCCGCGTCACGAATCTTGATGCACAGTTCATCGCTCACCGTGGATCCAGTCCACAGACCAAAAGCCACGCGTATGCGGCCCTCAGCCGCACCGTCAAGTTCCTCATGCAGACGCACGTTGTACTGCGCCACACTCTCAGCAGTCACCTCCTCGACACCCTGGATCGGTCGTGCGGGGTCGAAGGTATCGGTGATAGTGCCAGACAGTACAAGGCGTATGCCACTGTCCTGGGCAGCGCGAGCCACTGAGCCTGGATAAGCGGACCCAGGGTCGCCGACGCAAGTGGTCCCATGCAGCAATTGCTCCGCATAGGTCCCGACAGCGCCCCAGTACGTCTCCTCTTCTGAGACCGAACATTCAAAAGGATACAGCCGAGTCTTCCAACGCTCTGCCAAGGCAACGTCGTCTAACAGACCCTTGGTCAGGAAATGGGCGCTGTGGTTATGGGCGTCGACAAACCCCGGACACAACAGACAACCTTCTCCATCGAATGGGAGCGCGTTCGGGAACTCTTGCCTGAGCTGGGCTGATTTGCCAACCGCGACAATTCGCGATCCGCTCCAAGCGACTGCACCATCCTCAATGATTTCACGCCGAGGGCCCATCGTAACCACCGTCACGTTAGTCATCAGGGACGTAGGGCTCATGATTTCTCCATGGTGTGCATGACGAAGTCATCCCTGACCTGGGCTTTAGGCTGGAAAGGGTAGGACTCGGCCCCTAGCCGCAGTGATAGGGCCGCCGCGCGCGTATGAAGCAAAGCCGTATAGTCGCTGACCTTCGACTCGGACACCAGGGCCAGAGGGTAGGCAATACCTAGAGCGGCGACGTTTCTTGCACCATCGAACACCGGTACCGCAATGGCGCCGATCCCTGCCGAGCGCTCCCCTCGGGAGACGGCTACGCCGCAATCGCGGGCCGTGCGCAGCGTCTTGCGCATCGACACGGCATCGGTGATCGTTGCTGACGTGAATTGCGTCATTTCCGATCGCAGCAGGGCGGAGGTCACCGGTTCTTCAGCGAACGCTGCGAGCAGCTTTCCAGGAGCGGTTGAGTGAAAAGGGAAATACGACCCAACTCGCGAAGCAAAGTCGGCCGAAATGGGGCCATCGAGTCCCAACAAGTACAGCGGAGTGCCGCCATCCAGGATAGACAGCGTGCAGGTAAAGCCGCACCGATCCACCACGCCGCGCATAACGGGCAAGGCCTCTCTGGTGAGTCGATTGCTATTGATGAAGCGCGACCCGGCTGCATAGGCAGCGATGCCGATGCTAAATCCGCGCGTCACCGGGCTCTGAGTCACCCAGCCCTCCTCCCGAAAGGTTGCCAACATGCGTGAAACCTGGCTTTTCGCAATTCCAAGCCTGTTGGCAATCTCGGTCACCTTGAGTTCGCCGCCTGCGCGAGAGATCTCATTGAGAATTTTTAGACCTGTTTTGAGCGACTGCACTTTAATGTCTGTTGCAACAGAAGAAACTTTTTATGAATTCATAGTACACACTTAGAAGTTCTAAAAAACGAGGGTTTTCCTTAGTGATAAAAACATCATAGAGAAATTTTGTTCCCTCAGATGCAACAAGCAGAACGCCTTTGCGTGGTCGATGAATCGCGCGGCCGGGCACCTGAACGCACAAGTCGATCGTGCAGGTGAAGTGGGAAGCTCCACTCTGAGCGAGTGCACTGGTTCGAGCACATCCCGCCGCCCAAACCGATCGGAGATAACCGCACGAAGATCGCACCGCGGATCTGCTCGCTCACCAGTTTGGGCTTGAATAAAGATCTAGAAAGCCTGGGGTGATTGGCTCACCGGGCCTCAGCGCGAAGCCGCTCGATCATGAAGTCGGCCGCCTCGGTGATGTGCTGGCGCGCCAGCCGCTCCGCTTGCGCAGCCTTCCCGGCAGACACCGCCTCTAGCAGAGCGTCGTGCTGGTCCCATATGTCACGGGGCTTGTCCTCACGCAGCAGCACCTCACCCATCACACGCTGCGCCTGTGTCCAATGGGTCTCCATCGCAGGGACGATCAAGGGATTGCCCGACAGCGCGTAGATGAAACGGTGGAACGCCATATCGGCTGCGATCATGGCGCTGACCGAGCCGCTGGCAGCGGCCTTGCGACCCGTGCGGATAAGCGCGGGGCCCTTGTCAAGAGCGGACGCACTGGCATGCTCGGCAGCCTTGCGAAACGCCAGGCCCTCGATCACCGCGCGCACATCGTACATCTGCCGGACATGCTCCAGGTCCAATGGTGCCACTTGGAGTCCACGCCCGGGTGCATCATGGAGCACCCCTTCCTTGCGCAGCAGGGTCAGCGCCTGCTGCACCGGCTGACGAGAGACGCCCAATTCCTGCGCAATCTGCTCCTGAATGATTCGTGCGCCCGAAGGCAGCTTGCCTTCAGCAATATCTGACAGGATGGCCTTGTGAACCTGTTCGACCAGCGTGGGGGCCAGCTGCAACGCCTTCATGCTTGCATGGTAGCAGGTGACTTTAGGCCTCAGCGGCGCGCCACTGGGCCTCGGCAGCATCCCAGGCGCCCAACGGCTGCAGGTCGGGCACCCAGGCCAAGCCCGACTTGGCGTCTGAGGACACCGCCTCGGGCGTCACGATCACATCGAGCAAGGCAGGCTGGCCCCGGGCCATCGCGGCCATGGCTCCGGCGATCGCTCCTGGCAGGTCTTCGGGCCGCTCCACACGCGTGCCATGCATGCCAAAGGCGCGGGCCATCGCAGCATGGTCGGCAAATTGCAGATGCGTGCCCACCACCTTGCCGTGCGTTTCCTGCTGGTCTCGTACTTCAATCGCCCACGAGCCGTTGTTGGCCACGACCACCAAAATGGGCACGCGGTGCCGCACCGCGGTGTCAATCTCCATGGCATTGAACCCAAAAGCGCCATCGCCCGTGGCCACCACCACGGTGCGCTGAGGATGCACCAGCCGCGCCGCGATGCCAAAGGCTGTTCCCACGCCTATGCATCCAAGCGATCCCGGGTCCAGATAGGTGGATGCGGGCAAGCCCACCCGCGCAAAGCTGAGAAAGTCGCCGCCATCGGCCACGATCACCGCGTCTTTGGGCAGCGCATCGCGCAGGGCCGAAAGCACTCGGTTGGGATGCATGCGACCGTCGGCACCTGCCGGCGCTTGGCGCATGCTGACAGCCAGCTTTTCTGAACGCTGGAGATGCTGTTGCCGCAGGCCCTGCACCCAGGAGGGGTCGGCTGCGGCTGCACGCGCTGGCGCCGCGTCCAAAATCGCCTGCAGCGCCAGCGCCGGGTTGCACAACAAGCCCAGATCACCGCGCCGGTTGTCGCGCAGTTCGGCGGCACAGTCGGCCAGGCGCAGAAAGCGCGCGCCGCCAAATACCGCCGGCGACCCGTAGGCCAGCTGAAAATCAAGCCGTCGACCCACCGTCACAACCAGATCAGCCTGGCCCATGACGGCGCCGCGCATGGCCCCCACCACACTCGGATGGTCGTCACTGATCAAGCCTCGGCTTTCGCCGGTATCCAGGTAAGCGGCGCCCAAGCGCGCCATCAGTTCTCCCAGCGCGGGGCCTGCGCCCTGCGCGCCACGCCCGGAGATAAACAGCGGCCGCTTGGCTTGCCACAGCATGTCAATGGCAGCCTGTACCTGCACCGGGTGAGGGGGCTGAGGCACCGCTAAACGCGGCTCAAAGTACTCGGGTAATTGCACCGCACGTGGTACCTCGGCACGCAGCGTATCCACCGGAAAGTCCAGGTACACCGGGCCGGCCTCGCCGCCCTCGCCTTGCGCCCGGGCCACTGCCTCGGCCAGCTCTTGAGCAATCAGGGCCGGGTGGCGCACGGTGCGTGCGTAGCGGGTGATCCCGCGAACCAGGTCGGTATGCACGATGTCCTGCAGCGCGCCACGGTTTTCCTGCGCGGCGGGGGGCAGTCCCGAGAGCACCAGCACCGAGGCACGCGCCACATGGGCATTGGCGATTCCGGTCATCGCGTTGGTCACCCCAGGGCCGGCGGTGACCAGCGCCACGCCCAGCCCACCCGTTAGCTGCGCCTCCGCATGCGCCATGTAGACCGCGGCACGTTCGTCGCGTACATCAATGATCCGAATGCCCTCCGCATCAAGTCGCATCCAGATCGGCATGATGTGGCCGCCACACAGCCCATAGACACGCTGCACGCCCCGCAGCTTAAGGAAGCGCGCAATCACAGCAGCGCCGCATTGCTCAGTTATTGGGGGCGGGGTCATGGTGGCTCCTGGATTCCTGTGCGTTGGAAAGTCGGCGGCGTGTCGCCCCGGTCCTTGCTATGATATCCGAATTCTGAATTCAGAGTTCAATAATCTGACGCCCTACTCCTTTTGTCCGTCCGCCTCCATGGAGCCCCTCATGACTGACCTGCCCACCATCGCCGATGCTGTTGCCACCCATGCGCGCCTGATGCCCCAGCGACTGGCCGTCCGCGACTCACGTCGCTGCCTGACTTGGGCCCAGTTGTACGAACGCACCACACGCCTGGCCGCCAGCTTGCGCGAGCTCGGACTGAACAAGGGCGACCGGTTGGCAGTGGTGGCTTACAACCGTATCGAGTGGATGGAGATCTATGTGGCAACGGCGCGGGCGGGTCTGGTGGTGGTGCCACTGAACTTTCGCTTGGCCGCGACCGAGATGGCCTACATCCTGGATCACGCGCAGGTCAGTGCCGTCATCGCCGGTCCGGAATTTTGTAGCGCCCTCGATGGCATCCGACAAGAGCTTCAATTGCCTGGCGGTCGCTTTATCACCCTTACTACACTCGGCGATGGATCCAGCACCGCAGCCGCTTCCAGTTGGCGCTCGTACGAAGACCTGATCGCCCTGGCCGACACAGCGTTCGCGTTTGACGCGGTGGGCGAGGCCGATATGTGCGCGCTGATGTACACCTCGGGCACCACGGGACGGCCCAAGGGCGCCATACGGCGGCATCGGGGCAGCAGCCTGATTGCCATGGCCACAGCCCTTGAAATGAACTTCACCCGCGACGACATCGCCCTGCTGGTGATGCCCTTGTGCCATGCCAATTCGCTCTACTTCGGCACCACCTTTCTGCATCTGGGTGGCACCTGCATCATTGATGATCGGTCCAGCTTTGACCCTGAAGCCTTACTGGCCACCCTGGCGCACGAGAAGGTGACCTTTACCTCGCTGGTACCTACCCACTACATCATGATGCTGGGCCTACCGGACGAAGTAAAGCAGCGCTACGACGTCAGCCGAGTGGGCAAGCTGCTGGTATCGTCCGCCCCGGCTCGCAGGGACACCAAGCTCGCCATCCTGGAGCACTTCCGCAATGGGAAGCTCTACGAGCTGTACGGCTCCACCGAGGCCGGCTGGGTGACCTTGCTGCGCCCAGATGAGCAGATCTGCAAGCTAGGCTCAGTCGGACGCGAGTGGGCCGGCAGCGGCGCGATCCGTTTGTTGGACGAACAGCGTCGCGAGGTGCCCGACGGCGAAGTGGGCGAACTGTTCTCGCGCACCGCCTATGTGTTTGACGGCTACTGGAGGAACCCGCAGAAGACGGCCGAAGCCTTCGATGGCGCCTGGTGCTCCGTTGGCGACATGGCGCGGCGAGACGCCGACGGCTATCTGTGGCTGGTGGACCGCAAGAGCAACATGATCATCACAGGTGGCGAAAACGTATACCCCTCTGAAGTTGAGGGCGTGTTGGGCGCCCACCCCAAAGTGCGCGACGTGGCCGTCGTCGGTGTACCGCACGACAAATGGGGTGAAACAGTCCAAGCGGTCGTGGTACTTCACGAGGGTCAGCACACCGACGCGCAAGAACTGCGCAGCTGGTGCCGCCAGCGTCTGGCCGGCTTCAAGTGCCCAAGTGCCTTTACCTTCATCTCCGACAACGAGATGCCCCGCACTGCTACCGGCAAGATCCTGCATCGCGAGCTGCGGCAGCGATGCAGCCCCCCAGCAGCCGATGCCCTGTGCGTGCGGATCTGAACACCGCAGGCCACCTGCCCAGCGGATTTTTGCGTGGTGCACTAGGATGACAGGTACTCATGGACTTCCTAGCGCCCGAATTCTTATGGCTGCTGCCGATCGTGCCGAGCTTGGTGCTGCTCTATCTGTGGCTGCTGCGTCGCCAGAAGAAGCAGGCCCTGCGCTACGCGAGCCTGGCCATCGTCAAGCTGGCCGTGGCGGGCCTTCCTAGCTGGCGTCGCCACCTGCCGCCGGCGCTCATTCTGGCGGCCATCGGTCTGGGGCTGCTGGCTGCATCGCGCCCCTTAAGCGTCATCCCGCTGCCCTCATCAAGCGCCACCATCATCCTGGCCATAGACGTGTCGCTGAGTATGCGGGCCACAGATGTCAAGCCCACCCGACTGGTGGCTGCGCAGGAGGCCGCCAAGGCCTTCCTACAGGAACTGCCACCCAAAATCAAAGTCGGCATCGTGACGTTCGCCGGCAGCACCCAACTGGTGCAGGCGCCCACGCTCAACCGCGAGAGTTTGGTGGCCGCGATCGACCGCTTCCAGATGCAGCGTGGCACAGCCGTCGGCAATGCCATCGTGGTGTCCCTGGCCACGCTGTTTCCGGACGAAGGCATAGACCTGGGCGAGATGACCTTCGGCAGCCCGTCGCGCGGCAAAAGTCTGGACGACAAGAGCAAGCCTGCCCAAAAAGAGTTCACTCCCGTCGCACCCGGCTCCTATGAATCAGCTGCGATCATCCTCCTGACCGATGGGCGCCGAACCACGGGCATCGATACCGAGGTGGCTGCCAAGATGGCCGCTGACCGTGGTGTTCGCGTGTACGCCGTCGGACTGGGCACGGTCGACGGCGCTGTGCCCGCCTACGACAGCTGGACCGCCATCTACATGAAGCTGGACGAACCCAGCCTGCGGGCAGTAGCCCAGACGACGCAGGCCGAGTACTACTACGCCGGCGATGCCGAGACGCTCAAGAATGTCTACGCCAAGCTCAGCTCGCGCGTGCAGGTCGAGAAGAAGGAAACCGAGCTGTCCGCCCTGCTGGCGCTGCTGGCCGCCGGCTTGTCTATCGCGGCAGCGGCTCTGTCACTGATGTGGTTCAACCGGATCGTCTGACGCGGGGCAACTCAGGCCATGCCTCATGCCTGGGCCTTTGGCTTAGCGGTCTTTACTGGACACAAAATCCCGAGTTCGTTTAGCCCGGGGCACTGCCGGGCCACAGTCAATCAAGGCTGATCGCCATTTCCTTGAGCGCGCCCTGCCAAAACCGTGCCTCTTCTTCGATGCGGCGCGTCGCGCTGGGAGGGGAACTTAAGACCGGCGACATTCCCAACTCGCGCAGGCGCGCCGCAAAGGCGGGCTGTTCAGCCACAGTCTTGATTTGCTCATGCATCCGGTCAATCACCTCGCGCGGAGTCCCTTTGGGTGCAGCAAGGCCCCACCAATTGCCCACCCGAAGACCACCAATGCCTGCCTCGGTGAACGTCGGCACATCAGGAAGAAGCGGCGAACGCTCACTGCCTGACGTGGCAAGCGCCTTGAATCGACCGGACTTGACATGCGGCAGGCCCACCGCAGCTCCGACCACATACATCTGAACCTCGTTCGCCAACAGCGCTGTGACGGCCTCTGGCGAGCCCTTGAAAGGCACGTGCGTCATGTCCAGCCCAAAATTGCGGCTGACGAGTTCCCCGGTCAGATGCAACATGGTGCCAACACCGGAAGAGCCGTAATTGAGCTTTCCCTTTTGCGCCCGAGCGAAAGCCACAAACTCCGTCAAAGTGGAGGCTCTGGCCTGACTGTTGATGAAGATGACAGTGGGAACCTCTACAAGGATGGTCACCGGCTCCAAGGCCTTGGTGGGATCTAAACGAAGATTCTTGAAGAGGAACTGGTTGATCACGAAGTTGTTGGTAGGGGCCAGAACAAACGTGTATCCATCAGCGGCGGCCTGTGCGGCCGCCTGCATCCCCACATTGCCCCCAGCACCCGCCCTGTTCTCAACAATCACCGGCCCTAACCGATCACGAAGTCCCTCGGCGATAGACCGCGCCAGGTTATCGCCCAGCGAACCTGCAACGTATGGCACGATGATCCTGACAGGTCGGTCAGGCCAAGAAGCCACTGCCAGCGCAGGCCAGATCAGCCACAGCCCCAGAAGACTGCGCACACCCATCGCCACGCGATTGCCCAGTACACACTTGCGCAGGATGCCCATCCTGCCCAGCCACAAAAACAGATGCGTCATGACAAGGCCTCCTTAGTGAAAAACCAACGCGCTCCAGAGCTTCAGAACTTGGGAAACAACTGCTTATCAGCTAACCAGCGCGACATCTGCATGCGCTCCTTCCGGGCCGCATTCTTGAAGCCCTCTCGGTTCTCCTTGTTAGGCCACACGTCCGAGCTCGTCACGGCCATGCGCGTCAATATCTCCCGCTTGGACACGTTGAACACCATCATGTCCTTGGCCAGAATCAAGGGCCCCTTGTAATGAGTCCTGATGGCCGCAGTCATCTCGGGTGCGGTATCAAAATCATTGAAGAAATGAAAGGCAACCGCCAGACGGGGATTCACCAACTCAAAAACCTTGCCGGCCTCCGTGGGGTCCGAATGGGCAATCGTCCCGATGCCACGGGCAGAGCGCTCGTCGTAGCCAGAGCGCTCCATCAGCTGCGAGACCGTATTGAAGGTCTCATGCACCACCAGGTCGGCATTCTTGGCGTTGTCCACAAAAAACTGGCTCGGCGTGGTGTCTCCCGAGTAGACGAATGACAGATCGTTCCAGTCCAGACGCAGGCTG
>JBEIHE010000081.1:0-12659 GCA_040381515.1 Polaromonas sp. | reverse complement strand
CGCGGGCCACCGCCCTCGTCGGCTGCGGCATACACGTCATCGATGCCCAGTACGAAGGCTGAATAGTGGTCAAAGAAAAACGAGGAGATGTGATCGTTGTAGACCAGAAAAAGCACATCGATCTGTCGATCCCTGACCCAGCCGCGCACAGCGCCAAAGCCCTCGAAGATCGGCTTCCACGCGGGGTCGTCCTGCTTGCGGTGGTCCTTGGCGTAGCCTATGGTGGGTGAGTGCGAGGCGCCAATGCCGCCGATGATGCGGGCCATGTCAATCTCCTGTAGTGACTTCGCAGACTCTGAATGGCCTGCGTGTGTGGCCAGGGCCTGCAGCTAATATACCGAAAGGAGAAATCGTCTCATGCAAACTCGCTTAGATCATTTGGTGGTGGTGGCCCCCTCGCTCGAGGAGGGCGAGCGCTGGTGCGAACGCACTCTCGGCCTCAAGCCCGGACCCGGTGGGCAGCATGTGCTGATGGGCACGCACAATCGGCTGCTGCGCATCGACTCAAGCGACTATGAGCGCGCCTATCTGGAAATCATCGCCATCGAGCCTGGCGCCCCAAGCCAGCGTCGCCCCGACCAGAGGCGCTGGTTTGATTTGGATGACCCGCAGCTCATGGCTCGTGTGGCGCGCGATGGTCCTGCCCTGGCCCATTGGGTGGCTCGCACCGATGACGTGCGGGCCGCTTGTGCGGCCTGGCTGGCCCTGGATATTGACCGCGGCCGCTGCTTGTCGGCCAGTCGCGCCACACCAGAAGGGGAACTTCAATGGCAAATTACCGTTCGCGATGATGGTGCGCGCCTGTATGACGGCTGCTTGCCCACTCTGATTCAGTGGGGCCCACGGCATCCGGTGCCTGCCATGGCCGACCGCCAATTACGTCTGCAGCGGCTGTGCATCAGGCACCCCCAGGCGGAGCGACTGGCGCAGGCGGGGCAGGCCATCGGGCTACAGGGCGTGGCCTTTGAGACCGGCTCCGCGCAGATTCAGGCCCATTTGGACACCGCCTTGGGCCCGGTGGTCATTGCCGGCTATTGAGACGTCGCAGTCGCGCTGTCCGGGCATAAAAAAACCCGCTCGAGGCGGGTTTTCTCTTGGGGCACCGAGATTACTTCTTCTTGCACTCGGCCTTGCCCTCGTTTTCTTTCTTGGTGCAGTCGACTTTCTTGTCGTCCATTTTGCCGCCGCCATGGCTCCCGGCGAAAGCAGGGGCGCAGAGCAGAGCGAGGCTGGCCGCCAGGGCCGAGATCAGAGTTTTCATGGGTTTTCCTTTGTTAGGGGGAGTCTGGAAAGGCAGGTCGGTTTTTAGGAACCGAGCCCATCATGATGTACGAATGAGGCTTAGCGTTTTTCCCCGGCCCAAGTTGGGGTGGTGTGCATGGTTAGCTGTCTGCGTTTTGGTGGAGCCCGCCCTGGCCCAGCCCCGATACCAGCCGGCCGCAGACCAGGTGCTTATTGAAAGGACCCAGGGGGGCACCGCCATTGAGACTTTGCAAGCGCTCGATCAGACCCGCCGTGCCCGGCCCGATGATGTCGATGCGGCCTTGAGCTATGCGAGGGCTGCCTTCGAGCTGGGACTGACCGAAGGGGACCTGCGCTGGTGGGGTCGGGCCCGTGCGGCGTTGGCGCCCTGGTGGTCGCAGCCTCGCCTGAGCGCCGAGGGGCATTTCATGCGGGCCCTGGTGCTGCAGGGCTTTCATCAGTTCAAGCCGGCCTTGCAGGATCTCGGACGTGCCATTGAACTCGAGCCTGGACGGGCTGAGTTTTGGTCCTGGCGCTTTGCCTTGCATCTGCTGGTGGCCGATATGCGCAGCGCAAAGCAGGATTGCGAGTCCATGGCCCGGCAGGTGTCGGCGATCGAGGCTGAGCCCTGCCGCGCCATCTTGCTCTATCGCAGCGGCCAGCCGCAGCTCGCGGTAGATCTGCTGCGTCAGTCGGTGCGGCGCCCCGAGTTTGCCGGCCCGATGGCGCAGGACTGGCTGCGCTTGCATCTGGGCGAGGCCCACCGGGTGGCGGGTCAGCTCGAGCAGGCGCTGGTTGTCTGGCAGGACCATCTGCGTCAGCGGCCCCAGTCTCACGCGGTGCGACTGGCGCTGGCCGATGCCCTGAACCAAGCAGGCCGTCATGCGCAGGCTGCGCAGGTGTCGCGGCAAAACAATCCCTCAGACGCGTTGCTGGTGCAGCAGTTGCTGGCCAGTCGCGGTCTGCGCGACGCGCAGACCCAGGCCCTGTCCCAGCGGCTGTTGGCCCGATGGGACAGCCAGGACCGCCGTCAAGAGTCTCTGATCGAGCGGCCGCGAATGATCTTTCTCATCCGCTACGGTCATGATGTCAAGGCGGGCCTGGAGCTGGCCGCCAGAAATTGGACCGAACAAAACGAGCCGGCTGATGGCCTGCTGTTTCTTGAGGCTGCCTTGAAGCTCGATCAGCCCCGCCGCGCGGAGGCGGTTTTGCAATGGGCCTCTGAAACCGGCTATACAGAGCCCGCCTTGGCCGCCCTGATTGAGCGTGCGCGCTCACATCCCCAGTGGGGGCCGCGCTGATGCATCCGCGGACCGCGTGGCTGGACCAGTGGGCAGCCCGGGTGCTGGCGACCCTGCTTGTCTTGCTGTCGCTGGCCCCCGCTGCTCTTTGGGCTCATTCAAGCAGCAACAGCTATCTCACCCTGTCGGTCGAGCAGGGCGGGTTGACGCTGCGCGCCGATGTGGACTTGCGTGATGTGGATCTGCAGTTCGATCTGGACCGCGATCGCGATGGTCAGGTGCGGTGGTCCGAGGTGCAAGGCCGCGGTGCGGAACTCTCGGCCTGGTTGCGCCAGGGCCTGCAGTTGCAGCGTGCGGGCGCTGCGTGCAATTTGGACCTGCAGGACCTGCTGGCCAGCCAGCATGCGGACGGCCTCTACCTGAGCAGCTTTTTTCGCGTGGTTTGCCCAGGCGCTGAGGAGCCCCTCGCATCGACCGCCGGCATGCGCTTCCGCTACGGGCTGATCTTCGATCAGGACGCCCTGCATAGGGGCCTGCTCAGAATTGATGGCCCCAAGGTGCAGGGCAGCGTCATCTTCAGCCCGGATCGTCCCGAGGTGGATCTGCCCTCCGAGCCTCTGGGCGCAGGCGCGCTGCTGCTGCAGTATGTCTGGGAAGGGGTTTGGCATATTTGGATCGGGGCAGACCACATTGCCTTCCTGATCAGTCTGCTCTTGCTGGCGCCTTTGCGGACATCGAACCGACCTGTGATCCAGTGGTCTGGTGTACAGCGCTTGCGTCCTGCGGTCATGGATGTACTGACCGTGGTGACCGCCTTCACGCTGGCCCACTCGATCACCCTGTGCCTCGCAGTGCTGGAGGTGGTGGAGTTGCCCTCTCTTTGGGTTGAGGTGGCGATTGCGGTGTCAGTGGTGATTGCCGCGCTGAACAACCTGCTGGGCGGAGCGAGTTTGCGGCGCTGGCCTTTGGCCTTTGGCTTTGGCCTGGTCCATGGCTTTGGTTTTGCCAGCGTGCTGATCGACCTGGGGCTGCCGGCCGGCGATCTTGCGCTGGCCTTGGCTGCGTTCAATATAGGGGTGGAACTGGGCCAGCTGGCCATCGTCGCTGTGTTTTTCGCATTCGCTTGGTGGCTGCGTCACTTGCCGGTCTACCGCTGGTTTTTTGTGGTGGGTGGCTCCCTGCTCATCGCTGCGGCAGGGATCGCCTGGACCTTGATGCGTCTGGGATGGTGGGGGGCAGGCTGAGGGCCTGTCGCACGTCTACAGGTGCGCCCGTCTTTGGATCAGTTCAAGCCCCACCCTTGCAGCGTCGGTAACGACTCCGGATGCCGTGCCTGCTGATAGAGATCCTCCAGTCGATCGGCTGGCCAGACGCGCGCGGCCAGCGCCATGAATTTGTCCCGGTAGTCCTGCGGGTCGGCCGGGTGCGCGGGCTCGCCTCGGATGATGGTGCAGCGACCGCTCAGGCGTCGACCGTCTTTGAGCTCAATTTGGAGTTCGCAGCGCTGCTCAATCGGAAACTGCGCGCTAAATTGGGGGTCTTCCCTCAGGCTGATGCGTGGCAGCAGGCTGTGGATGCGAGGGTCTGCCGCCGCCTCATCGGTAAAGCATTCGATGCCATGGCTGCGATGTCGCAGCACCGAGGCCAGTGCAAAGGGTGTCGAAAACCGGGTGGCAAAGGCGTTGCGGATATCGGTCCTGTTGAGGAAGGCCAGGAACTTGAAGCCCCTGACGTCAATGCGCTCAATCTCCTCGAGTTCAGGCCACGCTTGTGGATCGCCCAGTGGAGCCAGGGCATCGCGCAGCGCGTCGATGGCGGCATGGATGGGCCGTCCGCAGCCATAGAGCTTGATATAGCCATCGGCCAGCAGCCACCTGCGACCCAGATCGTGCACCATGCGTTCGGGGTGGTAGTTGTCAAACAGCACATCGTTACAAGTGGGTTCCAGGCCATCGAGCGGGCCTGTGAATCCGCTTTGCACCAGCCGCACCGCCGTCTGTCCCATGGTGGCACTGTGCGAGGCATACCAGTTGCGCAGCGTCGCCCCTTCCTTCATGCCTTGGCGATTGCCGGCTATGGGCGAGGATCCCGCCAGGTTGATCAATTCGCGCATCTGGGGCCGGCTCAGGCCCAGCAGGCGGCCCGCCGCCACGGCCGCACCCACCACTCCATAAGTGCCATGGGGATGAATGCTCATGCGCATGTCGCAGGCGCTGCCGATGCGCGCCACCACCTCGTAGCCGATAGCTGCCGCCAGCAGAAAGTCGGCCCCGCTGCACCCGTGGTGCTGGGCAACGGCCAAGGCCGTTGGCAACACCTGTATGCCGGGATGGCCGTTGCTACTGAGATTGCCCTCATCAAGTTCGAGCCAGCAGCCGGCTGCGGCGTTCAGTGCAGCCGCATCCAGCGGATTGAGTTGCGTGCCGGTCCCCAGCACCGACGCACGACCCGGCGCCACTTGCGCTTGCTGCAGTTGTCGCAAGCGACGCATCGGCGTCTCCTGCATGCCCACCGCACAGGCGGCCAGGGTGTCGGCCAGAATATCGCGCAGGTGCGACAGGGCGCCGGGCTCGATGTCGCTCAGCTGCGTCTGACAGGCGAATTCGGCAAGGGCGTCGATGGGGTCAGACATGGGGCCAACACGGAGTTCGGTAGCAAGGCTAAGAGATCTAAGTTATCCTGCCTATTGTGTCGCAACCGTCCTCCAAAACTTGGAGGGTTTTCTCTCAGAAGGAGTCCAAGCATGATGCATCGTTCGCGCCGACTGTGGCTGTCCTGGTCTGCCTTGGCCTTGTGTTCGGGCCTGGCCACCAGCGCGTCGGCCCAGGCTTTCCCGGATCGACCCATCAAACTGGTGGTGCCCTTTGGCGCCGGCAGTGCGGTGGACACCATCGCACGCGCGATTGCCGCGCAGGCCTCCGAGCAGATGGGTCAGCCGATTCAGATTGACAACCGCACCGGCGCCAATGGCATCATCGCGGCCGAGGCAGTGGCCCGTTCGGCGCCTGATGGCTACACCCTGTTCATGCCCAATGACGGCATCATGGCGGCCAATCCGGCTCTGTATGCCAAGCTGCCCTATGACCCGGTCAAGGATTTCACCGCAATCATTCTGACGTCGACCGTGCCTCTGGTTCTGGTGACCCATCCCTCATTTCCTGCGGCCAATGTGCAGGAATTCGTGGCACAGGCCAAAGCAAAACCGGGCGCGCTCAACTTCACCTCGACCGGCTCAGGTTCCGCTCAGCATCTGGCCATGGAGTTTCTGATTGACGCTGCGGGTATCAAGCTCACCCATGTGCCGCACAAGGCCATGGGCGCTGCGCTGACCGATTTGATGGCCGGCACCATTCCCGTCATGTTCACCGGCATCTCCAACGTGGTGGGGCTGGCCAAGGAGGGCAAGGTCAAGGTGCTGGCGGTGAGCACTTCCAAGCGCTCGTCGGCCATGCCGCAGGTACCGACTCTGGCCGAGTCGGGTGTGACCGGCTATCACTATGCTGCCTGGAATGGCATCGTGGCGCCTTCGGGCACGCCCGCCGAGGTGGTGCGCAGACTGCACACCGAGTTTTCAAAGGCCATGAACCATCCCAATGTGCGCAGCAAGCTCGGCGGCCTGGGTTTTGATCTGGTGGGCAGTGGCCCGCAGGAATTTGGTGATCTGATCCGCACCGATGTGCAGCGCTTGGGTCGTCTGGTGCGCACGGCAGGCATTCAGGTCAACTGAGGCCCGTTGGTTCGGTCGATGAGCTCTGCACACCTTGCCCTTGCTTCAGGTGTTGATGAGCTCGACCGTTTGTCCCGTTTTGTCGGGCTTACTTCGTTCGAGGATATTCCCGAGGAGGTGCTCGAGCGCACTCGGCAGATTCTGGTCGATTCGTTCCCTGTAATCGCCTGGGGCATGCGAGAGCCCCAGGTCAGTGCCCTGGTGCAGTCGCAGCTGGCACAGGCCACTGAAGGGGGCCGCGCCTGGGTGATCGGCAGTGGCCGTACGGCGGCTCGATTCGATGCCGCCATGCTCAATGGCATCGCGGGGGCTTGGCTCGATTACGACGAAGGCAACTTCCTGGCCAATGGACATCCGGGGATTCAGGTGATTCCCTCTGCCCTGGCGATCGCGCAGGAGCTGCGCCTGAGTGGACGTGAGCTGCTTGGTGCGATCGCACTGGCCTACGAGGCGGTGGCGCGTATTGGCATGGCCACTCAGACCAAGCTGATCATCAATCCGCACGGCACTTTTGGTGTTGTGGGCTCGGCCTTGGCCTGCGCCAGGCTGTCGGGTCTGGCGCCTGAACGCTTGCGCGAGCTGGCCAGCCTGGCGGCCTCCTGCTGCATGGCCACCAACCGGCACACCATGCTGCACAGCGCGACGGTGCGCAACTGGTACGCCGGTCACAGCGGCTTCATGGGGCAGATGGCCCTGCGGCTGGTGCAGTCGGGCTTTACCGGCCCGCAAGATGGCGTGCACACCACGTTCAGCCTGGTGCTCGGAGAGGGCTTTTCCTGGGACAAGGCATTGCAGCACCTGGGGCAGCGTTGGCTTTTGTTGGAGGGCTACCTCAAGCTCTATCCCACCGCCCGGTATGTGCACTCGGCCATTGATGCGCTGCATGATGCGCTTGGCCGCCATGGGCAGCCCCTGCCAGCCGAGCAGATCGTCCGCATTGAGGTGCGGGCGTATCGCCTGGCCGCCTATCTTTCCAATCAGACGCCTAAGGATTGGTTCGGTACCCGCTTTTCCATCCCCTTCGCTCTGGCCACGCTGCTGGTCGGTGGGCGCACCGGCCTGGAGGCTTTTTCTGATGAGGCAGTGGCCGATCCAGCGATCAAGCAACTGGCCTTGAAGGTTGAGGTTGCGGAGGACGCCGACTTTACAGCTCAGTACCCGCAGCTGCAGCGCGTGGATTTGCAAATGCATCTGCAGGACGGCCGGGTGCTCAAGGGGGCTTGCCACATCACCAGCGGTGAGCCGACACGGCCGCATGCGCCCGAGTCTTTGGCGCGCAAGTACCGCGATCTGGCGGTTCCTCTTTGGGGCCAGGAACGTGCTGAGCGCTTGCGACAAGCCTTGCTGACCCTTGACCAATGTCCGGACGTCAGTGAGCTGGTTGATTTTTTCCCCTGATTCTTATTCTTTCCTTAGGAGCATGAAATGAAGAGACGTACCGCTATTTTGATTCCCCCGCTCGCGCTCGCAGGTTTGACCACGGGCTTGGCCCGCGCGCAGGGCAGCTGGCCGACCCAGCCAGTCAAGTTTGTGGTCTCGCAGTCGGCAGGCGGCAGCATCGACATTGCTGCCCGTCTTATCGGGCAGAAGCTCACCGATGCGCTGGGCAAGGCGGTGGTGATTGACAACCGCGCGGGCGCCAACGGCATGATCGCCGGTGAGGCGGTGGCGCGTGCAAACGATGGGCACACCTTTCTCATGACCTCGCCCAGTGCGCTGACGATCAATCAGCATATTTACAAGAAAGTGCCCTACGACACCCTGCGCGATTTCGCGCCGGTGACCCAGACCACCTCGATTTCTTTCCTGCTGGTGGTCAATGTGGCCTCGCCCTACAAGACGGTGGCCGACCTGATCAACGCCGCACGGGCCAAGCCAGGGGCGGTCAAGTTTGCCTCTGCAGGCATCGGCAATCAGTCCCAATTGGCGGCCGAATTGCTGGCCGATGCGGCCGGTGTGAACATGCTGCATGTGCCCTACAAGGGCGAGGCGCCCGCCATCAACGATCTGCTGGGTGGCCAGGTTGATTTCATCTTCGGCACCATGCCGGCGCTGCTGGCACAGGTCAGGGCGGGCAAGCTGCGCGCGCTGGCGGTGGGGCAAGCACAGCGATCGGCGGCTGCGCCTGATGTGCCCAGCATGAGCGAAGTGGGCTACCCCGGTGTGGCCGTCAGCGGCTGGACCGGTATCGTGGCGCCAGCCGGCACGCCCGCGCCAGTGCTCAAGCGTCTGCACGAAGAGGTCGCCAAGGTGCTGGCCATGCCCGATGTGCGCGACAGCCTGTCCAAGGCAGGGGCCGATCCGGTGGGCAGCAGCCCCGAGCAGTTTGCCGCCTTCATCCGCAGCGAGACGGTCAAGTGGGGCCTTGCGGTGAAAAGGGCAGGGATCACGCCCGAGTGAGGATCGAGCTACTCGCTTGAGCGGCGGACTGCTTGTACCGGATCAGGCTTTGATGCGCGCGGTTTGGATCACCTCAGGCCAGGGCTCTATGTGGCTCTGAATTTTCTGCGTCAGTGGCGCAGCCAGCCGAAAGGATTGCTTTGACCGACTCGTCCAACTTTTCTTTTGGGGGCCAGGGCCTTGAAAGGGCCCTGGCCGAGGCGCACCTGCCCGCGCTGATGCCTGCCATCGCCTGCCTCACGGGCGATTTGTCCGCCATCGATCCGGCCTGGCAACCGGACATGGCCGATCAGGCCCAGAGGCCTCGGCCTCAGGCCGGTCTGTCCGAATCGGCACAGCAACTGGCCAGGCAGAAAGCGCACACGCTGATTTCACATTGGCATGCACAGGGACAAAGACCGGCGCCCGGTCTGTCCGCCCCGCAACTGCAGACGGCCATGAGTTTCATCACCGGTCGTGTGGATCCCTCGGTGGCCGATCTGCTTCTGCACGAGCTCGGGCTGTGCCCGCCGGTGGGCGAGGGCGGCCCGCCCCGGCTGGGACTGCCCGCCGATTTTCAGGTGGCAGTCATTGGGGCGGGCATGTCGGGCCTGGTGGCGTCCTGGCATCTTTCGCGCCTGGGCATTGCCCACACCGTATTCGAGCGCCAGTCCGAAATCGGCGGCGTGTGGGTCGAAAACACTTACCCTGGTTGTCGCCTGGACACCAGTAACTTTTGCTACAGCTACTCTTTTGCGCAGCAGGCCGATTGGCGCCATTTTTTCTCCCCTCGTGACGAGGTGCAGCGCTACTTTGGTGAGGTGGCACGCAAGCATGACCTGATGCGTCATATTCAGCTGCGCACCTGGGTGAAGGCGCTGCGCTATGACGAGAAGGCCCGGCTCTGGCACCTAGATGTGGAGCAGGACGGACGGGCTCGCAGCCTGCAGGCCCATGCGGTCATCAGCGCAGTCGGCCAGCTCAATAAGCCTCGTCTGCCCGTCATCGCCGGTCTTGATCGTTTTCGGGGACAGGCCTGGCACACCGCCGCCTGGCGCCACGATGTGTCCTTGGAGGGCTTACGGGTTGGGGTGATCGGCACGGGTGCAAGCGCGTTTCAGGTGATCCCCCGCATCGCTGCGCAGGTCCGGGAGCTGCGGGTTTTTCAGCGCACCCCGCCCTGGGTGGTTCATACGCCGGCTTACACCCGCGAGTTGCCCTCTGGCCTGCATTGGCTGCTGTCTCACTTGCCCGGCTACAACGCGTGGTACCGCTTTGAGCAATTTTGGGTCGCTGTTGAAGGGCGCCGCCGCTACTCGATGGTCGATCCGACCTGGAGCAAGCCGGGATCTGTGTCGGCCCTCAATCAGCAATTGAGAGAGATGCTGGAGGGCGAAATTGTGCAGGCCTATTCGGGGCGGCCCGATCTGCAGCGTTTGATGACGCCCGACTATCCGCCCTACGCCAAGCGCATGCTGCGTGATGACGGCACCTGGTCCCATGCCCTGCAACTGCCTCATGTGCAGGTGGTGACCGACCCGATCCTTCAGGCCAGTGAGCGGGGCTTGCACACGGCCGATGGCCGTGTGCATGAGCTCGATGTGATCCTCTATGGCACGGGCTTTCATGCCTCGCACTTTCTCAACTCACTGCAGGTGCGCGGACGCGGCGGTGTGGATCTGCACCAGCAGTGGGGCCCCGACCCCAAGGCCTATCAGGGCGTGTGCGTGCCCGGGTTTCCCAACCTGTTCATGCTCTATGGACCCAACACCAACCTGATTACCAATGGCAGCCTGGTGCTGTTTTCCGAAATCGAAATCGAGTACATCCTGCGCTGTTTGCAGGCCTTGGGCACCCGTGGCGCTCGGGGCCTGGAGTGCAGTGCCGAGGCCGCACAGACGTATCAGACGCAGATCGATGCCGCCACCCGCCTGATGGCCTATGGCGTCGATGGAGTGAGCAATTGGTACAAGTCGGAGACCGGACGGGTGACGCAGAACTGGCCCCTGAGCACGGTCGATTTCTGGCGCCAGATGCAGCAGGTGCAGGCTGAGGATTTTGTGTTCCATCCCTGAGCGCGCGAGTTCGCCCCTGCACCCTCGCGGTGCATGACCGGAGCGGCCATAGGGGCATCGGCAGGGCCGCACAAGCGGGTAGGGGCATCGGTTAGATTGCGTCCTTCCCTCATGAAAGGAAGTTCCGTATGAATCGTCGGCGTTTCGGCTACGGGCTGGTCAGCCTGGTCGCTTTGAGTTTTTCCGCAACCCTGCCCATGCAGTCGTGGGCCCAGGCCTTTCCCAACAAGCCGGTCACCCTGGTGGTGCCTGCACCGCCCGGCGGCATCGTCGATGCCTCAGCGCGTCTGCTGGGCGAGGGCATGGCCCGTCAGCTCGGCCAGCCCGTGGTGATTGACAACCGGGGAGGCGCCAGCGGCAATATCGGATACAGCCATGCGGCCCGAGCCGCAGCCGATGGCTACTCCCTGTTGGTTTCCTACTCTGCTTTCCATCTGGGCAACCCCTCTTTGTTTCCCAAGCCGGGTTGGGCCCAGGCCGACTTTGTGCCGATTGCCATGGCGGCGGTAGCCACCAATGTGATTGCGGTACATCCCTCTGTGCCCGCCAATACGCTGCCCGAGCTGATCGCCTATCTCAAGAGCAATCCAGGCAAGGTGTCGTATGCCTCCCAGGGTTCTGGTTCTTTGGCGCACGTAGGCACCGAGATTTTCAAGTCCCTAACCGGCACTGACATGTTGCACGTGCCCTACCGGGGCTCCGGTCCTGCGATTGCCGACATGCTCTCCGGTCAGGTGCAGCTATTCATCACCACCCCGCCTTCGGTCCTGCAACATATTCAGGCGGGCAAGCTCAAGGGCATTGCGGTGACCGGCAAGACGCGCCACCCGGGACTGCCGCAGGTGCCCACCACCGCTGAGGCCGGCCTGCCTGGTTTCGAGCTCGAAGGTTGGGTGGCGCTGTTCGCACCCGCCGGCACTCCGGCCGAGGCGATCACCCGCCTTGCCGCAGCCGTCAAGGCCTCGGTGGAGTCTCCCGATGTGGTCAGCAAGGCCAAGGCGGCGGGATTGGAGATCCGCTTCCTGCCCCCTGCTGCGCTGGCTGAGGTGGTACGTACCGAGACGGCCGGCTGGGCCAAGACCATCAAGAGCGCCAATATCACGGTGCAATAAGGTCTGCTCCGCGACCAAGAGGCGCAGTTCTGCGCCTTTTTTTGCGCCTCTTAATTGCGCGTGGCGGTGATGGTGACTTTTTTGTTGTCGATCTCTTGGTCGAATACCCAGGTCTTGCCGTCGAATGACCGGGTGACGTAGGCGGTGGTTTCGCCCTTGAGGAATGCGCCCTTGATTTCCTGGCTCATTTCGTCAATGAGGGCCTTGTCAGCCACAAGGTCACCATTGACCTTGACTTCGGACAACTCCACCTTGCCATCCGTCATTTTGTCTAGCAGGGTCTTGTCATTGACGCTCCATTCCCCTGTGGCGCGCAGCTTGCCACTGATATCCACCTTTGTTTTGTCTGTCTTGATCTCCATGGTGACCTTGAGGTCGCAATCATGGGTAATCGATTTGTTGGCAAAAAACTCGCTTTTGCACTTGGCGTTGATTTGCCCTGTGGCATCCTGATCTTCCATCGGGAAAGAGACCTCATAGGACCACTTGCCCACTACATCCTTCTGCAGCGATTTGCCACAGCCTGTTAAGGCGATAAAAACGGTGAGCGCAAGGGCCAGACTTTTTTTCATGATTTTTCTCCGGTTGGTGCTAAGAGGAAAGAAAGATTGGGAAACCCTGATTTTCCGTCTAAATTGGCGCCAGGCAGTTGCCTGCCCAGAGTGGCTTGCGGATCAGGGGGCTCGAAGCAGTGGGAGTTCGACCAGGCCGCGTGGCAGGCTCCAGGCGGGCTCTGCACCGTCGTCGGTGATAAGAAACTGATCTTCAATGATGAAGCCCCCTTCGCCGTCGACATAAACCGGTGTCTCACACGCCAGCACCATGCCCGCCTCGATGGGTTCGTGGGCCTGTGCGGCGATGAAGGGGGGTACCTCGCAGAAGG
>JBEIHE010000080.1:0-12756 GCA_040381515.1 Polaromonas sp. | reverse complement strand
GATCGGATCGACCGCAGCGCCATCGACGCCTGGGTGGCCAATTTTGGGCGTCATCGTTTTGGTGGGCGCGAATCGGCTCAAGACGTGATCGACCGCACCGCCCGGGCGCTACAACAGGCGCGATCGCTGGCCTTGCCTGAAATGGTCTGGGTCACGCATGCCGGGGTAATACGCGCCGCCATTTTTTTGCATGCAGCACCGCCGGGCACGCCTATCTCCAGTGCCAGCCAGTGGCCCTCATCAGCGCCCGCCATGGGCCAATGGATCTCGCTTGAGTTTTAGGCGGGGCTCTTGGGCTTGAAATCACACCACTGCCGCACCGCACACTGCCCGCACAGCGGCTTGCGCGCCTGGCAGACATAACGCCCATGCAGGATCAGCCAATGATGGGCATGCACCAGGTAGGTCTGCGGTACCCGGCGAAGCAGGGCGGCCTCTACCGCATCAACCGTCTTGCCCGGCGCCAGGCCGGTGCGGTTGCTCACCCGGAATATATGCGTATCGACCGGCATGACCGCTTCGCCGTATGCGCTGTTGAGCACCACATTGGCCGTCTTGCGGCCTACCCCGGGCAAGGCTTGTAGCGCCTGCCGGTCCCGCGGCACCTGGCCGCCGTGCTGGTCGATCAGAATCTGGCAGGTCTGCATCAAGTGCCGCGCCTTGCTGCGGTACAGACCGATGGTCTTGATGTAAGACTCCAGGCCCTCCAGGCCCAGCGCGAGAATCTTGGCTGGCGTGTTAGCCACCGGGAAAAGCCGCCGCGTGGCTTTGTTCACGCTCACATCGGTGGCCTGGGCCGACAGCAGAACGGCCGCCAACAACTCAAAAACGGTGGTGTATTCCAACTCGGTTACGGGCAGCGGGTTGGCTGCGCGCAGGGTGGAGAAGAACTGTTCGATGGCGGTGCGGTTCATCTCGTGAGTTTAGAGGCGCGCGGTAGGTCTTTGTGGCCTGTAAGATCACTGACGGTTGATTGCTCGCGACGGCGTAAGCGGCCTCGTGTTGATTTTGCTCGATGCTTGCCTTCCCTGGAGACTCCCATGCACGTATCCGGTCAATGCTTCTGCGGCGCCATCTCTTTTACCGCCCTGATCGATCCGGCCCGCGTCATTGTGTGCCACTGCGCCGACTGCCAACAGTTTTCGGGCGCGCCCTTTCGGGCGGTTATCCCCACGCCGGTTTCCCAGGTGACGGTGACCGGCACGCCCAAACGCTATGTCAAGACAGCCGCCAGCGGCAATCGACGTGCGCAGGCGTTCTGCCCAGAGTGCGGGACGCATCTGTTCGCCACCGAGGCCGATGAGCCCAAGGTGCTTAACTTGCGCGTGGGCTGCCTTCAAGAGCGCGCTCAGTTGGCGCCTAGCGTTCAGATTTGGGGCCAGTCGGCCATGCCCTGGTTGAGCGATTTGACCCAACGGCCCATGCACGGGCAAGGACTGAGCAGTCCGCAGCTCCAATCTCCGCGTTCTGCTGAACATTGAACTCCGATTCCGGGATGATCTGATGATCCTCACTGAGGCAGATCCTGCGCACTTTGTCGAAATTCTGGCGCTCAACGAAGCCTCGGTGCATGTGCTCAGCCCCTTGTCGGTCGAGCGGCTGGCGCACCTTCATTCGCACGCGGCTTATCACAAGGTGGTCCTTGAAGAGGGGCGGGTGGCGGCCTTCTTGCTGGCGTTCGCATCCGGAGCGCCTTATGACAGCCTCAACTACCAGTGGTTTGAGTCTCGGATGACGAGTTTTATCTACATCGACAGGGTGGTGGTCTCGTCTGATTCTCGCGGACGGGGTCTGGCCTCGCGCTTGTATCAAGACCTTTTTGACCATGCGCGCGTATGTGGAGTCGGCCAGGTGGTGTGCGAATTTGATGTGGAGCCGCCCAACCTGGCTTCCGAGCGTTTTCATCTTCACTTCGGTTTTTCCGAGGTCGGGCGGCAACGAGTCGGCGGAGGGAGCAAAGAAGTGTCCTTGCAGGCGGTCAGTCTGGTTGTGTCCTGAGCACTGTGGCCATGCCCTACCTGCTGGTGGCCGATCTTGTTCTAGCACTGCACTTTGCGGTGGTGGTTTTTGTTGTGGGTGGCGCGCTGGCCGTTCTTGTGGGCAATCACCTCGCCTGGATCTGGGTGAACCGTTGGTGGTTTCGGCTTGCGCATCTGGCTGCTGTGTGTGTCGTTGCCTTGCAGAGCTGGCTGGGTCAACTGTGTCCTTTGACGGTGCTCGAGTCGTGGCTGCGGCTGCAGGCTGGCGTCCAGGCCTACGACAAGAGCTTTATCGAATACTGGGTGCATCGTCTGATTTACTTCGAGGCGCCTTTTTGGGTGTTCACGCTGACTTACACCGTTTTCGCTGCGGCGGTGGCGCTGTTGTGGTGGCGCTATCCGCCCCGCAAGTCGGGCAGCACCCCCGATCAGAACTGACGGATTTCCAGGCGCTAACATGGCGCCTTGATTTTTTCAGAGGGCATCATGCCGATTGAATTTGCCGACCGACTGCGTAATGTCGAGACTTCCGCCATCCGCGAATTGTTCAAACTGCTGGGCAAGCCCGGCATCATCAGTTTTGCGGGAGGGTTTCCGGATAGCGCAATGTTCGACGTCGAAGGGCTGCAGGAGGCGTCACAAAAAGCCCTTGCGTCTCAGCCCGGAGCTGCCTTGCAGTATGGCGCTACCGAGGGTCACGGACCGTTGCGCGAGCAACTGGCGCAGTTCATGGGCGGCAAGGGTATCGCGGCCCGCGCCGATGACCTGATTGTCACCACCGGCAGCCAGCAGGCGTTGGACCTGCTGGGCAAGGTGATGATCAACCCCGGTGACAAGGTGATCGTTGAGGGACCTACTTTCCTGGCCACCATCCAGTGCTTTCGGCTCTATGGTGCCCATCTGGTGAGCGCGCCGATTGACGCGCAGGGTGTTCAAGTAGACCGGCTCGAACAGCTCATTGTTGAGCACAAGCCGCGCATGATCTATTTGATCCCCACCTTCGGCAACCCCAGTGGAGCTCTCCTAAGCCTGGAGCGCCGGCTGCGAGTGCTGGAGTTGGCCGCCCGGTACCAAGTGCTGGTGGTGGAAGACGATCCTTATGGGGATTTGTATTTTGGCGATCCACCGCCGCCGAGCCTGATGGCGCTGTCGGCGCAGCGGCCCGAGAGCCGACCTTATCTGGCTTATTGCGGCAGCCTCTCGAAGGTCCTCAGCCCAGGCTTGCGGGTCGGATGGCTGATGGCGCCGACCGAGGTGCTTTCCCGTGCCACCATGTGCAAGCAGTTCAGCGATGCACACACCAGCACGTTTTCCCAGGTGACGGCTTCTTATTATCTGGAGTCGGGTCGTATGGACGCATGCGTCGAGCGAGTTCGGCGTACATATGCCGAACGCGCGATCGCCATGGGACAAGCGCTAAAGCAGCAGCTCGGATCGGCTGTGCAATTTAGCCAGCCCCAGGGTGGCATGTTCTTCTGGGCCAGTCTTACCGGCGCGGGCGGGCATACGGCCCATGCGGGTGAATTTGCCAAGAAGGCGATCGAGCAGGGCGTGGCTTTCGTGCCTGGCGCGCCTTTCTTTGCGCAAAATCCTGACCCCTCAACCTTGCGGCTGAGTTTTGCTACAGCGGATATTGCCCGTATCAAAGAGGGCGTGGAGCGATTGAAGGCGGCTTTGGTCTGAGGAGGCTGTTGCAGTCCTGTCACCACCGATTTCGCAACTCCCGCAGCCTTATAAACACCGTTCGGCGGTCCGGTTGCTCGGGCAGGTCTGGAAAGTTTTTGCGCAAGATCGCAATCAGGCTCGGGCTGTCCAGGCGCATGAAGGTGTTGTGCTCGCGCTCCTGGGCCAGGGTGGTAGGAGGTGCTTGCGCCGGATCATGGCCGCTGGCCTGGGCCAGTCTCTGTTGGGCAGCCAGGTTGTCGGGTTCGCGGTCAAGAGTAAAACGCAGGTTGTTTTCCAGGTAGTCGTGGCCGGGAAACAGTCGTGTCTGGCCTGGCAGCTGTGCCAACTGCTGCTCAAAGGTGTCGAAAAGGGCGTCGACATCGCCCCCGTTGTGCACATTGCCCGCACCCGCATTGAACAGGGTATCGCCGGAAAACAAGGCGGGCTCTTCGGCGTGGGCAAACAGACAGATGTGGCACAGGGTATGGCCAGGCGTGTCCAGACATTCCAACTCAAGGTGCCGGCCCACCTTGATCACATCGCCTGCACCCACGCCGCGATCGACCCCGGCGATCTTGCCAGCCGCCTTGTGATGGGCAATCAGCTTGGCGCCCGTCGCTTCGATGACCGCCGCATTGCCTCCAGTGTGATCGTGATGCTCGTGGGTGTTGAGCACTTGCGTGATCTGCCAGCCCTTGACTCGAGCCGCGTTCAGGCATTTCTCGGCGTCCAGCGGGTCTATGGCCAGGGCCTCACCGCTGTCGGGGCAAGCCACCAGGTAGTTGTAGTTGCGCAGACTGTTTTCGGTCCAGATGCGTTCGATGAGCATGGGGCTCTCCAGGGGCTGTGGGCTTCATTGTAGGAAGCGAGCTGCTGCGCAGGGCTTATAGTGAGTTCTCTTTTTCAGGGACTTGACGGCCCGGCCATACCGCAGGAGTTTTGACATGTTGCTCGATGCTGACGACAGCCAGCTGGTGCTGGTGGACTACCAGACGCGCTTGATGCCGGCCATGCATGAGGCGCCACTGGTTTTGGCCAATGCCCTCAGGTTGGTGCAGATGGCTCAAGCGCTTGAGGTGCCGGTGATCGCCACAGCACAAAACCCGGATCGTCTGGGCGGGCAGATGCCCGAGCTGCAAGCCGCGCTGGATGCGGCCGGTGCGCGCCATTTGGCCAAGATGCATTTCAGTGCGGTGCCCGATGGGCTTGCCCCGCTTTTGCGTCCGCCGCAGCGCAAGCCCTCGGGCAATGCCCGCAGTTTGCCGCGTCATCTGCAGAAAGCCGATCAGCCCCAAGAAGGTCGCTCGGCGGTGGTGCTGGCAGGCTGTGAGGCCCATGTCTGTCTTTTGCAGACTGCGTTGGATTTGTTGCAGGAGGAATTCGAGGTCTGGGTGGTGACCGATGCTTGCAGCTCGCGCTCTGAGCGCAATCGCGATGCGGCCTTCGATCGCCTGGCCGCTGCGGGTGCCGAATTGGTCAGTACTGAGATGGTGGCTTTCGAGTGGCTGCGTACCGCTGCGCATCCGGCCTTCAAGACGGTGCAGGCCTTTATCAAATAGCCACCCAATGACCAGTGGGTTCATCACCGCGAGGGCGCGGCTCCCACAGAATTTGGGTACATCCGCTCTTTAGTTAACCTTTGCGCCGGCCAGGAACCAGCGAGCGATCAGTGCGCGTTCATCTTCCGTGATGCCGGTGCTGTTGTTCATGGGCATGAGCCTGGAGACCACCACCTGCTGATAGATCGCCTGTGCATGGCGCAAGACTGCCTCTGGGCTGTCCACACGCACATTTTTCATTTGTACCTGCTCGCCGTGGCAGGCCAGGCAGCGCTGACTCATCACGGCCTGCACCTGCGCGTAGCTCACGGGTGGGTGGTCGGCGGCCACTGGGCCCTGCGGCGCCGGCCGCATCCAGAAGATCAGACCCAGCAGGATTGCGGTGCCCACCAGAGCGTAAGGTAGCGGATGTTTGTTGCGACCGAGCTTGTAGCCGTGTCGCATCACAAAGAACTGCCGAATGGCGGCGCCCGCTACCATCATCAGGATCAGCACCAACCAGTTCTGCGGATGGCTCCAGGTAAAGCTGTAGTGGTTGCTGAGCATGGCAAAGAGAACGGGCAGCGTGAAGTAGGTGTTGTGCACGCTGCGCTGCTTGCCTCGCTGGCCGTGGATGGGGTCAACCGGTTGCCCGGCTTGAATGGCCGCCACCACCTTGCGCTGTCCCGGGATGATCCAGAAGAACACATTGGCGCTCATGGCGGTGGCGATCATGCCCCCGATCAATAAGAAGGCTGCACGTCCGGCAAACCAGTGGCAGGCCAGCCACGATGCCGCGCTGATCAGCACCAGTACGGCCAGACCAATCCAGGCCTCTCCGTTTTTGCGTGGTCCCAGGAGGCGGCAGATCAGGTCATAAAGCAGCCAAAACACCACCATAAACGCCAGCGCCACCACCACCGCAGACGTGGGCGCCCAATCCATCTTGGATTTATCAATCAGGTAGGTGCCTGCTTGCCAAAGATAGGAAACGGAAAACAGGGCGATGCCCGACAGCCAGGTGCTGTAGCTCTCCCAGTAAAACCAATGCAGGTGTCGCGGCAATTGCGGCGGCTGCACCGCATATTTGACTGGGTGATAAAAGCCTCCGCCGTGCACGGCCCATAGCTCGCCGGTGGCGCCTTCTCGGCGCAGTTGTTCGCTCTCGGGTTCGGTCAGCGAAGAATCGAGAAAAACAAAGTAGAAGGATGACCCCACCCAGGCGATGGCGGTGATGACATGCAGCCATCGCAGCAGCAGGTTGGCCCAGTCGAGCAGGTAGCTTTCCATACACGGGTCCTTTGGAACACCTTGGCCTTGGTGAGGGCCGGTGCCTTCAGAGCGTCTTTCACCACTGCGGGCGCTGTAAAAGACTCAGGACCGCGACAGCATCATCAGCGCTTGGGGGCGCTGGCGGGCTCCGCTGCGGCGCCGGCAGTGTAGCCAGATCGGGCGGAGCCGTCCAGTTCGGGACCGTTCGGGTCAGAGGCCTGTCGCAGTCAAGCGCGATCGATCTTGGGCGATTGCATCAGCAGTTGCGCTGCCACTGCCACCGCGATCACCGCCGGTTCCTTGCCCTGGATGCCGGGCAGGCCGATCGGGCAGGTGATCTGGTCGAGTTCCGCCTCTGTAAATCCACGGGCCATCAGGCGGCGCCGGAACACCGCCCATTTGGTGGCACTGCCGATCAGTCCGATAAAGGGCAAGTCCCCGCTTCGGCGCTGACGCATCAGGCAGCGACTGACAATGTCCAGATCCTCGGCGTGGCTGAAGCTCATGATCAGTACTTGTGATTGAGCGGGCAGGTCGTCGACAGCAGCCTGCACCGGCTCAGAGTGTTCGCATCGCACGCGCATGGGCAGATTGCCTGGGAACACCTGATCGCGGCTGTCCACCCACATGATGCTGTAGGGGAGCGTCAGCAGCACCTGCACCAGGGCCTGACCTACATGGCCCCCTCCAAACAAGGCCACAGTGGGCAGGTCTTGCTGCAAGTCCCGGCGCAGGGCCTGGGCCTGACCCCGATCGATGCGCTGAAAACCTAGCTGCACCGCTCCGCCACAGCACTGGCCCAGGGAGGGCCCCAGTGTGTAGCGCTGCGAAAGGGCTGCAAGCGCTGGATCTCGCAGCAGTGCACGGGCGTGCTCGAGGGCCTGCATTTCCAGATGGCCGCCTCCTATGGTGCCGAGCGCACTTTGTTCGAACACGGCCATCCAGGCACCCGATTCCCTGGGGACCGACCCTTGGGTCTTTTCCACCTTCACCAGCACCGCTGGTGCGTGATGAAGTTGGGTCAATAGCTTTTCGGTCAGGTCGGTCAGAGTGATCATGCACAGTGGGGAAAGTGCGGTCTTGTCCGGTGGTTCGCAAAGCATGGACAATCAGTCGCGGGGCGTGGTTGGCACAAATGAGTCGGACGCTCCCGAGCTTTGACATCTCAGAGCGTAGCCGATCTCAGGAAAGCCCCATGAATCTCGAGCAATCTGTCTCTTGCCCATCGGGCCGCCGCCCCAGAGCCCTGATGCTTCTGGGCGCGGGCGTGTTGCTGCTGTCGCTGGCTGCTTGCACCACCCCACCCAAGCCTCCGCTGCCCCCGGCTCCCACACGTCCACCCGAGCCAGTACCGGCGCCCGCGCCCGCGCCGGCTCCTGCACCGGTCCCCGCACCCGTGCCGGCGCCCGTGCCTGCCCCGATTCCAGTCCCGGCTCCGCCCCCTCCACCTGCAGTGGTCGCCCCTCCCGCGCCGCCTCCGGTGGTCTCTGTGCCGGTTGCTCCCCCAGTCGAGATCGCGCCCCCCGAGCCTCTGGGTCGGGTCGCCAGTGCCAGCACGCCGCTGGCCTACCGGCCTTATGGCGCGCAGCACGTTTACGCGCTCAATGGCGATCGCATCTTTAAGGGCAAGTTGCCCCCCTTGTTGTATGCGGTTGGAGTGCTGAATGTGGCCATAGACGCGCGTGGAGTCGTGCGTCGCATCGACTGGTTGCGCGAGCCCAAGCATGCGCCTGAGGTGGTGGCTGAAATCGAGCGCATTGTTCGCAGTTCCTCGCCTTTTCCAGCGCCGGTTCGCATGGGGGGCGTGATCTACACCGACGTTTGGTTGTGGGATAAGAGTGGACGCTTCCAGCTCGATACTTTGACAGAAGGGCAGTTGGCGGAGTTGCCGCGTTCGCCTGGCGCTGGGGTACGGCCGGTCTCGGTCACCCCTGCTACTCCTAAGCCGGTCAGGCCTGCGGTCAAGCCCGGGGTTAAGCCTGCGACTTCCACGTCGAGATAGATCGATTGCTCGAATTCGGGGAGGCGATCGCCGCGAGGGCGCGCCTCCTACAAACTCAACAGGGGGTCCGACTTCAGGCGGGGTCAGTGGGAGCGCCGCCCCCGGCGCGATCAGCCCTCAACCTACTCGCTGCCCTTGAACAGCGCGGCGACCTTGCGTTTGGTCTTGATGTTGGCCGATACCCTGGAAGGCGCGCGAGTTTGCGCCTCCCAGGCCGGTTGGGCAGGGGCGTCTGGGCTGGGCTCGTAGGGTTTGTCAAAGAAGGGATCGAGCGGCTTGGGGGAAGGGCGCGATGGCCGTGCGCGCACAGGACTTTGACCTTCGTCGGCCCGATCGTCTCGCGGAGCTCGACGCCCATCCTCGTCTTGGTAGAGGCGCTTGCCGTCGTTCAGACGCTCCCGGCGCCCGGCGCGGTCATCTTCGATATCTAGCGGCTCCACTTCGATCTTGTTGCGGATCAGCTTTGCGATGTCATCGACCAGTCGGTTGTCGCTCGAGGCCACAAAACTAATGGCCAGCCCCGAGGCACCCGCGCGTCCGGTACGACCGATGCGGTGCACATAGTCTTCCGCATTGAAGGGCACATCGAAATTGAACACCGCCGGCACGTCCTTGATGTCCAAGCCTCGGGCAGCCACGTCGGTGCAGACCAGCAGGTCGACCTCGCCGCGCTTGAAGGCCTCCAGCGCCTTCAAGCGTTCGTCCTGACTCTTGTCGCCATGCAGGGCGGCCGTCTTCAGGCCATCGCGGTCGAGTGAGCGAGCCAGCCGCGCGCAACCGAGCTTGCTGTTGACAAATACAAAGGCCTGGGTGATGCCGCGCTGCCGAACCAATTGTTTGAGGGCGCTGCGCTTGTCGTCCGTCTGCACGCTGAAAAAATGCTGTTCGACCGTGGAGGCGGTGGCATTGGAGCGCGCAACTTCCACGGTCACCGGGTCTTGCAGATAGCTGGCCGCCAGGCGCTTGATTTCGGGCGAGAAGGTGGCCGAAAACAGCAGCGTGGTGCGTTTTTTGGGCAGATAGCTCAGGATGCGTTGCAGGTCGGGGAGAAAGCCGATGTCGAGCATGCGGTCGGCCTCATCGAGCACCACATACTCCACTTGGTTGAGCACGGCGGTCTTGGCCTCGATATGGTCCAGCAGTCGGCCCGGGGTGGCAATGAGCACCTCCACGCCGGCCTTGAGCTCGGCCGTTTGCGGCTTCATGTCCATGCCGCCAAAGACCACCGCGCTGCGCAGCTGCGTGTACTTGGCGTAGAGCTTGATTTGCTGGGCCACCTGATCGGCCAGTTCCCTTGTGGGCAGCAGCACCAGAGCCCGCACCGGATGGCGCGCCGGCGAGGTCGATGTGTTTTCATGAACCATCATGCGCTGCAGCAAGGGCAGCGAAAAAGCGGCCGTCTTGCCGGTGCCAGTCTGTGCGGCGCCCATCACGTCGCGACCCTGCAGCACCACCGGAATGGCCTGTGCCTGGATCGGTGTCATCGATTCGTAGCCCATTTCGGCGACGGCTCGAGACAGATGGGGGTGGAGTTGCAGTTGCGAAAAGGAATCTGACATATATCCCCAATTGTCTCACCGCAGGCCGGTAGGGCCGGCCCAGGGTCAGAAGCGGGCCTTCAGCCCGGCTGAGCTGGGGGCAGTCCGCTGACCTGTATCAGTTCAAAGTCTTCCGGCTGGCTACCCAGCCGGGCCGCCGTCAGAGGCCCCCCCCAGAGGCAGCCGGTATCGAGCCCCAGGGTGTTGTGCATCCGGATCGGCCTTCTGCCGGGTTGTCCGATCGACAGCGTGGACCAGTGGCCGAAGGCGATCGGGTGGTCGCTGCTGAGCCGGCCAGGTAGGCTGAACCAGGGCATGCAGCCTGCGGGGGGGTGTTCGGGGGCATCGGTACTTGAAAAGTCGATCACCCCCTCGGGCGTGCAAAAACGCAACCGAGTCAAGGCATTGACCACAATTCGCAACCGGTCCCAGCCCCGCAGATCCTCATGCCACTGGGCCGGTTGGTTGCCATACATATGGGCCAAGAAGTCGCTCCAGTGCGCCCCTTTGAGGACGGTTTGCACTTCATTGGCTAAGGACATTGTCTGCGTGACCGTCCAGCCCGGCAATAAACCGGCATGGACCAACAGCCACCCTGCCTCGAGCCGGGCCAGCGGTTGCTGGCGCAGCCAGTCGATCAGACAGGTCCGGTCGTGGGCCAGCAGGATGGGGTCCAGCGTGTCATCGCCTCGGGCGGGGCGCAGCCCCGCCGCGACGGCCAGTAGATGCAGGTCGTGATTGCCCAGGATCGGTTGGGCGGCGTTGTCGAGTCTTTGCAGGTGCCGCAGCACCTCCAGGGACTGCGGCCCTCGATTGACCAGATCACCCAGCGGATAGAGAGTGTCGCGGCTGGGAGAGAAATCCACCGCCTCCAAAAGGCGCAGCAGGGGCTGCAGGCAGCCCTGCAAATCTCCGATCAAGTACAGTGCCATGTCTACATTGTCGCCAAGACGCCATGGAAGTCCTGCTGATCGCTGTGCTCACCCTGCTCAACGGAGCCTTTGCCATGTCCGAGATGTCTGTGGCGGCCAGCCGCAAGGCTCGTCTTGCGGCGGCGGCTGACGAGGGGGACGGCGGAGCGCGGGCGGCCCTTGAATTGATGGACCGGCCCACCCAGTTCCTCTCGACGGTGCAGGTGGGCATCACCTCCATCGGTATGCTCAATGGCATTGTGGGCGAGGCCGCTTTTGCCTCTGGTTTTTCCTTGTGGATGCAGTCGCTGGGTATGCCCCTGACGGCTGCCAATATCACCGCCACCGCTTTGGTGGTCACGGTGATCACCTATGTCACCATCGTCTTCGGCGAGTTGGTGCCCAAGCGTATTGGGCAGCTTTATCCGGAGACGGTCGCCCGCCTGACCGCCCGGCCCATGCTCTGGATGGCCTCGGCCACCCGGCCCTTCGTTCGACTCCTGTCTTTTAGCACCCAGGCGGTGCTGCGTTTGTTGCGGGTGGACAACTCGGCTCAACGCCTGGTGACCGAAGAAGAAATTCAGGCCAGCCTGGAAGAGGGCGTGAGTGCCGGTGTGATCGAGAAGCAGGAGCATCAGATGGTGCGCAACGTCTTCGAGCTCGATCAACGGCCCTTGACTTCCATCATGCGGCCCCGATCGGAGATGCAGTGGCTCGATGCCTCCGATACGGTCGCGCAGGCCCTGATCAAGGGCGCTGATTCAGGGCATTCTTGGTATCCGGTCTGTCGCGGGCACCTGGACGATGTGGTGGGAGTGGTGAAGATTGCCGACCTGCTCGCTGCGGGGCCGTCCCGTGCGGACGATCGCTTGGAGGCACGGGCCAAACCGGCGGTGTTTGTGCCGGAGACGCTCACTGGCATGGAACTGCTCGATCGCTTTCGGATCGAGTCCTCCCGCATTTTGATGGTGGTCGATGAATACGGCGTGGTGCAGGGCATGCTCACGCCTCTGGATTTGCTGGAGGCCATTACTGGCGAGCTCAAGCCCGAAACGCAGGTCGACGCCTGGGCAGTGCAGCGCGGCGACGGCTCTTGGCTGCTCGATGGTGCGATGCCGGTCTCCGAGCTCAAGGCACGCTTGGATATTGAGGTGCTGCCGATGGAGGACAAGGGTCGCTACAACACTGTGGCGGGCCTGCTTTTGGCTGTCGGCGGACGCCTGCTGCATACCGGCGAGCACATCAGTTGCGTCGGCTGGCGCTTTGAGGTGGTCGATCTGGATGGCCGGCGCATCGACAAGGTTCTTGCCTCGCCTGCGCCGGCCGGTACGAAGCCAGACGCGGCAGGCTAGCGTTGCAAAATCCGTTCGGCCCTCAGTCGAGTGGGCTCTGACCTGCCCGTGGACTCCGGCGTTGATTGCGGCCTTCGATCGCGGGTGTTGGGCTGCGCTTTAGGTGGGCCCTTATCCGGCGTTGGCAGAGGGGCGATCTTGCTCAGGTTTTTATCGATCCTGCGCAGTTGGTCTTGCGTTAGCAACTGGTCGGCCACACGTTCGCGCTCGGACTCGTCGGGTCGGTCGGTCTGCGCGGAGCGTTGCAGTCGATCGAGTGAGGTGCGCGTGTTTTTACCCATGGCCCTGAGTCTTTTGAGAAATCGAGATGCTGCATTTTGTTACAACTTGGGCCTTTGGTCTTTGCCGTGTTCGGTTCGCCCCAGTCTCCAGCCTCTATGGGGTTGTGGCAAACTGGCCCGTCTGAAGAAAGCAAGCTGACGTGGTCCCTCGACTGTTCATTGCTGACCCCAGCTTCGAGCTGTCGCGGGCGCTCGCGGACACTCTTGTGGATCTGGAT
>JBEIHE010000079.1:0-13483 GCA_040381515.1 Polaromonas sp. | reverse complement strand
TCAGAAGCTGGCGCCGCCACAAATCAGCGCTGAGGTACTGCGCAAGATGAAGAAGACCGCCGAAGACTATCTCGGCGAGACCGTCACCGAAGCGGTGATCACCGTACCGGCCTACTTCAACGACGCCCAGCGCCAGGCCACCAAGGATGCCGGCCGCATCGCCGGCCTCGATGTCAAGCGCATCATCAACGAGCCTACAGCCGCAGCCCTGGCCTTCGGGCTGGACAAGCAGTCCAAGGGCGACCGCAAGATCGCCGTCTATGACCTGGGCGGTGGCACTTTTGATGTGTCCATCATCGAGATCGCAGATGTGGACGGTGAAAAACAGTTTGAGGTGCTCTCCACCAACGGCGACACCTTCCTCGGGGGCGAGGACTTCGACCAGCGCATCATCGACTTCATCATCGGCGAATTCAAGAAGGATCAGGGTGTGGACCTGTCCAAAGATGTGCTGGCCCTTCAGCGCCTGAAGGAGGCGGCTGAGAAGGCCAAGATCGAGCTCTCATCCTCGGCCGCCACCGACATCAACCTGCCCTATATCACCGCCGATGCCAGTGGCCCCAAGCACTTGAATATCAAGATGACCCGGGCCAAGCTTGAAAGCCTGGTTGACGAGCTGATCGAGCGCACCATCGAACCCTGCCGCGTAGCCATCAAGGACGCAGGCGTGAACGTCAAAGACATCCATGACGTCATCTTGGTCGGTGGCATGACCCGCATGCCCAAGGTACAGGACAAGGTCAAAGAATTCTTCGGCCAGGAGCCGCGCAAAGACGTCAACCCCGATGAGGCTGTGGCGGTTGGCGCAGCCATCCAGGGTCAGGTGTTGTCGGGCGACCGCACGGATGTGCTGCTCCTTGACGTCACGCCTCTGTCGCTGGGCATCGAGACCATGGGCGGTGTGATGACCAAGATGATCAAGAAGAACACCACCATCCCCACCAAGTTCGCGCAAACCTTCTCGACCGCCGAGGACAACCAGCCCGCGGTGACGATCAAGGTTTTCCAGGGCGAACGCGAGATCGCGGCCGCCAACAAGGCCCTGGGAGAGTTCAACCTTGAAGGCATCCCACCGGCCCCGCGCGGCACGCCGCAGATCGAGGTGTCCTTCGATATCGACGCCAATGGCATCCTGCATGTGGGCGCCAAGGACAAAGGCACCGGCAAAGAGAACAAGATCACCATCAAGGCCAACTCGGGTCTGTCGGAGGCCGAGATCGAGCAGATGGTCAAGGACGCCGAGCTCAACGCCGCGGCCGACAAAGAAAAGGTGGAATTCGTCCAAGCCAAGAACAATGCCGATGCGCTGGTGCACAGTGTCAAGAAATCGCTGACCGAGTACGGCGACAAGCTCGATGCGGGCGAGAAGGAAAAGATTGAAAAATCCATCGCCGAGATGGAAGAGGCCCTCAAGGGCGATGACAAGGCCGCCATCGAAGCCAAGAACAAGGCGCTGATGGAAGCCAGTCAGAAGCTGGGCGAGAAGATGTACGCGGACATGCAGGCCACTCAGGCGGCTGCCGGCGCAGCCCAAGCGGGCGACGGCGGTGGCTCAGCCAAGCCTCAGGACGATAATGTGGTGGACGCCGAAGTCAAGGAAGTCAAGAAGGGCTGAGAGGCGTCTAGGCTCCGGCCTGACCCTAGACAAGCGGAACTGGACGTGCGCCAGCTTCCGCTTTGTCGCTTAAGCCGCGCTGCTCACCGATCACTGGATAAACGGTTTCATGGCCAAAAAAGACTTTTACGACACGCTAGGCGTACCCAGAAATGCCAGCGAAGACGATATCAAGAAGGCATACCGCAAGCTGGCCATGAAGTACCACCCTGACCGCAATCAGGGTGAAGCGGCCAAGGGGGCCGAGGAAAAATTCAAAGAGGCAAAAGAAGCCTACGAAGTCTTGTCGGATGCCACCAAGCGGGCCGCTTATGACCAGTACGGGCATGCCGGTGTGGACCCCAATATGCGCGGGCCGGGTGGTGCCGCAGGCGAGGGCTTCGGCGGAGGCTTTGCCGAAGCCTTTGGAGACATCTTTGGCGATGTCTTCGGCGGGCGTCGCGGCGGCGGTGGCCGGCAGGTCTTTCGTGGCAACGACATCAGCTACGCGATGGAGGTCTCGCTGGAGGAGGCGGCTGCGGGCAAGGACGCACAAATTCGGATCCCCACCTGGGACGACTGTCGCAGTTGCTCGGGAACGGGCGCCAAGCCGGGTTCCAAGGTGGTTTCATGCACCACCTGTAACGGCGCTGGCGTGGTTCAAATGCGCCAGGGTTTCTTCAGCGTGCAACAAACCTGTCCGCAGTGCCGCGGCTCGGGCAAGCTCATACCGGAACCCTGCGTGGCCTGCCACGGCGTGGGCAAGGTAAAAACGAACAAAACTCTCGAGGTCAAGATCCCTGCGGGCATCGACAGCGGAATGCGCATTCGCTCCTCAGGCAACGGGGAACCTGGCACCAACGGCGGCCCCCCGGGAGACCTGTATATCGAAATCCGCATTCAGAAACATGACATCTTCGAGCGCGACGGCGATGACCTGCATTGCGTGGTCCCCATCAGCTTCCCGCGCGCTGCGCTTGGCGGAGAAATCGAAGTGCCCACCTTGTCCGGTAAAGCCGCCATCGATATTCCTGAAGGCACGCAAGCGGGCAAACAGTTCCGCCTGCGAGGCAAAGGGATCAAGGGAATCCGTTCCAGCTATCCGGGCGACCTGTATTGCCACATCGCGGTGGAAACCCCGGTCAAGCTCACCGAGCATCAGCGCAAGCTGCTGAAAGATTTCGATGAGTCCCTGAAAAAGGGTGGGGCCAAGCACACCCCCACCGAAGAAGGCTGGACCGATAAGCTCAAAAACTTCTTCAGCGGCTAAGGCCGGCCGGATGCGCCTGGCGTCCCCGGCTCCCCGCTGGCGCAGGTCACTTCTTGCTCAACTGAGCATCGAGTTCCTTGCAGGAGGGCGCGCAAACGGCCTGGGCTTTTCCTAGAACCTTTTTGGTACCCATCATCGAACGAGGACGGTGCTTTCCACAAAGGAAGCATGACATGGTGGCGCTGCCAAAGGAGGTGGTGGCCACGAAGGGCGAACCCGAGACTTTGGACTTGTATCGCAGGCCGTCCGGCAGGACGGCCGTCTTGGTTTCAGTTCTTGCCACAGACTTTGCCTTCACACATGCGCTAAGCGCGTTCTAAGGAATCGACCGGAACACCACGGGCTCCAGCGCTTGCTCGATGAAGATCGAACAAATCAACCTTGCCCCAAGAGATCCGATACAGTCGGCCTGCCCACAAGCCGACAATTGTTAACTCCTCATTTTAGCCGGTTCGGACAAAGTCCGTGAGCTCGACAGAAGGCCGCGCGCGCAGGCGCCCTGGACCTCAAAAATCCTGGCCTTAATCCTCAGCGCATGGCCTGAGCGGGGCGCCGCGCCCGGACGTATGCATCGGGCGGCAAAAACTGCCTCCCATCGGCATAACGCCACTCCACCATGGTGCCCCGGTTGCCACGAAGATCGAGCTTGCCCACATAGGCGCCCATGGTGGACTGATGATCGATGGCGCGGAACTCTGCCTTGCCAAACGGGGTGCTGAACTGCAGCCCCCGCAGTGCCACGATCAATTTCTCGTTATCGAGCGAACGAGCCTTGCGGATCGCCGCAAAAATAGCCTGCATGGTGGCATACCCCACCACCGATCCGAGCTTGGGATTCTCTCCAAATCTTCGAATGTAATTGGCAGCAAAACTGGCGTGCTCGGGGGTGTCGATCTGGTCCCAGGGATAACCCGTCACGATCCAACCACGCGGCGTTTCGTCCCGAAGCACATCCAAATACTCCGGCTCCCCGGAGAGCAGAGACACCACTGGCGTCTTCGGGAAGATGCCGCGCTGGTTGCCTTCGCGGACCAAACGAGCCAGATCGGACCCGAAGGTCACATTGAAGATCGCTTCCGGACGCGCCGCCATGGTCGCCTGCAGAGTGGTTCCTGCCTCGAGCTTGCCCTGGGCAGGCCACTGCTCACTGACAAACTCGACGTCAGGGCGCCGGGCCTTGAGCAGTTCCTTGAAGCTGGCCACCGCACTCTGACCATATTCGTAGTTGGGCGCAATCGTGGCCCAACGGCGCGCAGGCAATTTGGCCGCCTCCTCCACCAACATAGCCGCTTGCATATAGGTGCTCGCACGCAACCTGAAGGTATAGCGATTGCCCTTTTCCCAAACAATGGCATCCGTCAACGGCTCGCTGGCCACAAAGAGCCGCTTGTTGCGCAAGGCGTGGTCGGCCAAGGCCAGACCCACATTGGAAAGAAAGCCACCGGCAAGCAGATCGACCTTTTCCTTGGCCAGCAATTCGACCGCATGACGCAGGGCCTCCTCTGGCTTGCCGGCATCGTCACGAGCAATCACCTCCACTGGCCTGCCTAGCAATCCGCCAGCTTGGTTAATCTCCTCGACCGCCAGCTGCCAGCCCTGCCGATAAGGCTGGGTGAATTGCGGGATGGCCGAATAACTGTTGATTTCACCGATGCGGATCGGCAAACGTGCCGTCCCGCTCTGAGCCCATGCACCGGCGCCCCACACTGAAACCGTCGCAGCCAGTAACGCACGCCTGCTCGCACCCATATCACCCACCTTTTCTATCATGCCGCTCTATCAGCAAACCGTCGACCGCATGAGGATCATGCCGATCGCTCGAGTCTATAGCAGTGACCTCCAAATCGGCCGAGCCTGATTCCTCACCCGCTGAAGGGCTGATCCCTACACGCCCCTCGGACCGGCCCCCTTTAGGGCGACGACGGTTGAATTGATCCATCTATTCGGATCCGGTGCACCCACGATGAGGCTCGCTGGTCATGCTGCAAATTGACGGATTCCCGAGCGAAGGCACCGCTAAAGAGCCCAGGTCCCAGGGACCGCCAGGACCGGCATGAGGTCAGGAGGATCGAATGCCCATAAAATCGAGATTTTCTGACTCAGACCCAGTCTATGACTCACGTCGTCTCCGACTCCTGCATCCGCTGTAAGTACACCGATTGTGTGGACGTCTGTCCGGTCGATTGCTTCCGGGAAGGCCCCAACATGCTCGTCATTGACCCCGACGAATGCATCGACTGCGCAGTCTGCATTCCCGAATGCCCGGTCAACGCGATCTACGCAGAAGAAGACCTGCCGGCAAACCAGCAGGCCTTTACTCAGCTCAACGCCGAGTTGGCCAAGCTACCGACCTGGAAAAGCATCACCAAGCGCAAGCAACCGCTTGCTGACGCGGATGACTGGAAGGACAAAACCGACAAGCTAGGCGAACTCATTCGCTAAGCTCGATCCGACGCCCGAACCACCGGTCCGATCCCACCCCGATCGGACCGATCACTCCAAACCCAAGTGAGCGACTCCCATACCCCCACCGACAGTCCAATCGAAACCGATGCGGTCATCGTAGGCGCTGGGCCGGTCGGACTGTTTCAGGTCTTCGAACTGGGCCTGCTTGAGATCAAAGCCCATGTGATCGATTCACTGGCCTACCCCGGCGGACAACCGATCGAGCTTTACCCGGACAAACCCATCTACGACATACCGGCCATTCCGGTGTGCACTGGCAAAGAGCTGACAGACGCTCTGCTCAAGCAGATCGCTCCTTTTGGTGCCACTTTCCATCTGGGCCAGACGGTCACCGCAGTCAAGCCTCAAGCTGATGGACGTTTCTATCTAGAGACCAGCAAAGGCACCTGCTTCCTAACCAAGACCATCTTCATCGCAGCCGGCGTGGGGGCCTTTGAGCCGCGTACGCTCAAAGTCGAGGGCCTGGAGCGTTACGAAGGTTCGCAACTCTTCTACCGGGTCAAGAATCCGGCCGATTTTGCGGGCAAAAACCTGATGATCATCGGCGGCGGCGACTCTGCCCTGGACTGGACACTCAATTTCACTGCGTCTGGGCCCAATAAGGCCGAGAGCGTCATTTTGGTCCACCGACGTGACGGCTTCAAAGCCGCCCCGGCCAGTGTGGCCAAGATGAAGGAATTGTGCGAAGCCTACGAGATGCAGTTCATCGTCGGCCAGGTCACCGGTTATGAAGAGCGCGAGGGTCGACTGGTCGGCGCAAAAGTCACCGGAGGGGATGGTGTGACCCGAGTGGTCCCTATGGATGCCATGCTGGTGTTTTTTGGTCTATCGCCCAAACTTGGCCCTATTGCTCAATGGGGGCTGGACATCGAACGCAAGCAATTGGTGGTAGACACCGAAAAGTTCTCCACCAATGTGCCGGGCATCTTCGCTGTCGGCGATATCAACACATACCCCGGAAAGAAAAAACTCATTCTTTCGGGCTTTCACGAATGCGCCCTGGCCGCTTTCGCGGCCGCAGCCCTCATCTTCCCTGACAAGGGCAAGATCCACCTGCAATACACCACCACCAGCCCCAAGTTGCACAAGGTGCTGGGGGTGGAGTCGCCGGTGTTCGACTGAAGCTCGGATCGGCTCCGAACAAAGTCAGGCGCTTAGAATTGCGCTGACGCCGCTCAACGGCGTTTGAATCACCCCATCAACCCGTCGCCAGGGGAGTCCCGAAAGGGGCTGAGACTGCGTCTGAATCGACGCTGACCCTGGAACCTGATCCGGCTCATACCGGCGGAGGAAGTGCGACATGCTGTACGCCACCTGGGCGGCTCTGGCCGCTGCACTCGCTTTTTTTGTTTGGATCGCCCTGCGCGACCGCAAGCGCGTCGAAACGCTCGATGAATACCTGACCGCCCGTGGGTCTCAAGGTGCGCTGACCCTGGGCCTGTCCTTCATGGCCTCGGGCCTGGGCGGCTGGATTCTTTTTGCCCCACCCGAGATTGGGGCCTTCGTCGGTCCTGTGGCCCTGATCGGTTACGCCCTGGGGGCAGCCTTCCCTTTCTTCATGCTGGCCTGGTTCGGCCCAGCGATACGCCAACGGATGCCGAAGGGGCGCACGATTGCAGAGTACGCCCAAGAGCGCTTCGGCTACGGTCTGCGCCTATGGGTCACCGTCCTGTCGGTGCTCTATATGCTGTGCTTCATCACCGCCGAACTGACAGCTATTGGCGCCATCACCGCCCTGCTGTCGGACTTGCCGGGTGCTGCAGTGATCATGGCCGTAGCGGTAACCACGCTGGTCTACACCACCTGGGGTGGCCTGCGCGCGAGCCTCATCACCGACCGCTGGCAGGCGTGGCTGCTGCTGGTCCTCTTGCTGCTGGTGGTGGGCGTACTGCTTGCAACGCTGCCAGAGGGGAGCATTAGACAGCCCTGGCCTAGCGCGCCGCTGGAGATCTCGCTTAGCGTGGCCCTGACCCTGGTGATCGCAGTCACGGCGGCCAACATCTTCCACCAAGGCTATTGGCAACGCATCTGGTCGGCCCGCAGTGACGCCGAACTCAGGCGTGGCGCCTGGCTGGGCGGCCTGTTGTCCATGCCGGTCATCCTGGTGGTGGGCGCCCTGGGCATGCTCTGTATCGCCATCGGCCAAAGCCCTGGCACCCCACCCATCCCCTTCTTCGCCCTCTTGTCCGATGCGCCCGCATGGCTGTCCCTGCCCACTTTGCTTCTGGCTGTAGCCCTGGTCGCCTCATCGGTGGACACGCTGCAAAGCGGCATTGCCTCGCTTGTGACCACCGCCAGGCCCGATGTGTCGCTTACAGCCGCCCGCTGGGTCACGGTGCTGCTGATGGTACCGGTGGTGCTGGTGTCTCTGCAGGGACTATCGGTACTGCGCCTGTTTCTGATTGCAGACCTGTTGTGCGCCACGGCGGTGGCGCCGGTGCTGCTGGGACTTTGGCAACGCATGACACCGGCCGCGGCCATCGCTGGCGCCATCGCGGGGCTTGTGGGCGCGGTACTGCCGGGCTGGGTGACTGGCGGCAGCCTGGCTGCGGGCCTGATGGCCGCAAGCTTCCCCAATAGTGTGCCTACGCTGGCCCCGTTCGCAGGAGCCCTGGCGGCGTCCCTGCTGGTCAGCCTGCTGGTCGTCTGGGCCAGGCCAGCAAAGCACGCGCCAGCCGCCTGATCAGCCCAAGGGAATCCGCAGCATAGCCATCGGAGCGTGTCCATGACAGAGGGGGCCGGCGCCCTGACCCGTGCGAATGACAGCCCCTGCGCGTATCGCTTCCAGGATGTAGGCGCGGGCGCGTTCAACCGCAGTTGCCAAAGGCCACCCTTGCGCCAAAAAACACGCCACTGCCGACGAAAGCGTGCAACCCGTGCCGTGGACATTACCGCTTGGAATCCGCGGGCTGCGCAGGTGCAGCCAAGGCTCACCGGGTTGGGCCAGCACATCCACCACCTCGTCGCCGGGCAGATGCCCACCCTTGAGCAGCACAGCGCGCGCGCCCTGGGTCAACAGATCGACCGCCGCAGCCTGCAGATCCTCAAGCCCCGCAATGGGACGACCCAGCAGCAAGCCGGCCTCATCAAGGTTGGGCGTGATGACCGTCGCCCGGGGGAACAACTCTTCCCTCAGCACCTGTACGGTGGCGTCTTCAATCAGGCGATCGCCGCTGGTGGCCACCATCACCGGATCCAGCACCACATGCTTCAAACCGAAGTGGTCGATAGCCCAAGCCACCACCTGTACGATTTCCGGCGCGTGCAGCATGCCAACCTTGACCGCATCGGCACCAATATCTTCCAACACAGCAGCAATTTGGGCTTTGAGAAACTCCGGGGGAACCCCGTGTATCGCGCGCACCCCCAGCGTGTTTTGCGCCGTCAACGCCGTGATGGCCGTCATGCCATAGCAACCGAGGGCGGCGAAGGTCTTCAGGTCGGCCTGAATGCCCGCTCCGCCCCCGCTGTCCGAACCGGCGATCGACAAAACCCGGACCGGGCGGAAGGCGGTCCCTGCCAAAGACGAAAAGCTCATGGGCGGATTATCAGCAAGCCTCTGGTGGACCGAGCGAATGTGATGTAATCCTTGAGAACGAAACAGGGGTGTCCGCCCCCCGGCAGGACTGAGAAACACACCCTCGCACCCGATCCAGATCATGCTGGCGTGGGAAGTTTCGGCGGACTGGCTGGCCCACGATGCCCCTGTTGCTTCAATTTCAGACAGATGGGCTCCACCTCTCAACGAATCGTCATACTTGGTGCCGGCCTGATGGGTCGACTGCTGGCTCTGGTCCTGGCACGACAAGGTCATCGGGTGCAACTACACGAGGCCCGGGGTCCTGACGCGCAAGGCGCTGCCGCTCTCGCCGCAGCGGCCATGCTGGCCCCGCTGGCCGAGTCTGCAGTCACACAAGCCTCCGTGGTGCGCATGGGTCAACACAGCCTGAAGCGATGGCCCGAACTGATTGCCGATCTCCAGAGGCCCGTTTTTCTGCAGCAAAGCGGCACGCTGATCGTCTGGCACCGGCAAGACCAGGCAGAAGCCGACCGATTCAAGCGACATCTCGATCGCACGGGAACAGAGATACCTTCCCTGCCCAAAGCAGAGAAGCTCGATGCGCAAGCGCTTGCCCTGAAGGAGCCCGCACTGGCCGGCCGTTTCATGCAAGGCTTCTTTTTACCCGGTGAGGGCCAGCTCGACAATCGCGAGCTGCTGCAAGCGCTGCTAGAGGCGCTGCACTCTGCTGGGGTCCAACTCAATTGGGACAGCGCGCGATCGCCGCAAGACTTTACGACCCACTCGAAATCCGAATGCGATTGGCTGCTGGACTGCAGAGGGCTGGGTGCCCAAGCTCAATGGCAGCCCTTGCGGGGCGTGCGCGGGGAGGTCGTACGCGTGCAGGCTCCTGATGTGCATCTGCAGCGCCCCTTGCGATTGATGCATCCCCGCTATCCGATTTACATAGCCCCAAAGCCCAACCATGTCTTCGTGATCGGCGCCACCGAAATCGAATCGGAGGACCGTTCCCCAGCCAGCGTTCGATCGACGCTCGAGTTACTCAGCGCCGCCTATTCGGTGCACAGCGCATTTGCGGAGGCTCGGGTGCTTGAACTGAACACCCAACTGCGGCCGACCCTGCCCGACAACCTGCCCGCGGTACGCTGGCTGGGCCCTCGTGCCCTTCAAGTCAATGGGCTGTACCGGCACGGCTTTTTGATTGCGCCCGCTCTGCTCGATGTGGTCCTTCAGCTGATGCAGGAAGGTCAGAGCCCTTGGGCCCATGCCTTCGGCCTGCGTATTGAGCAGGCGCCCCAGACCATGGCACTCGACCCGTAAGCGATATGCAAGTTCGTATCAATCAGTTGCTTCACCAGCTCCCCGATGGCAGTTCACTGGCCCAGGCCCTTGAGGCTGGGGGCTTTCATCCACCGTATGCAGTGGCCGTTAATCTCCATTTCATCCCCAAGACCCAATACGCCACCACCGCTCTGAAAGAGAACGACGAGATCGAGGTGATCTCGCCGATCACCGGTGGCTGATCGTTTAGGCCCGCACATCATGACACTGCAAAACTCAGGCACGGATGACCCCCTGATGCTCTACGGCCAGCGCTTTGAAAGCCGACTCCTTCTGGGTACATCCCGATACCCCTCACCACGGGTCTTGCAAGAGGCCATGCGCAAAGCGCAGCCGGCCATGGTGACTGCCTCCTTGCGCAGGCAGGGTGCCGTATCGGCTCAGACCAGCCAGGGGTTCTGGCAGTTGCTCAAAGAATTGAATATTCCGGTTCTGCCCAACACTGCCGGCTGCCACAGCCCCCAAGAGGCCATCACCACCGCGCAAATGGCCCGTGAAGTTTTTGAGACCGACTGGATCAAGCTCGAATTGATCGGCGATGACTACACCTTGCAGCCAGACACCCTCGAGCTGGTGCAAGTGGCCTCCACACTGATCCGAGACGGCTTCAAGGTACTGCCCTACTGCACCGAGGATCTGGTGCTGTGCAGGCGACTCGTCGATGCAGGCTGCCAGGCTGTCATGCCTTGGGCCGCCCCTATCGGCACCGGCAAGGGGCCCCTCAACCCCTACGCCATGCGAGTGCTTCGCGAGCGGCTGGAGGTCCCCTTGATTGTCGACGCCGGTCTGGGCCTGCCCTCACATGCCTGCCAGGTCATGGAGTGGGGCTACGATGCGGTGCTGCTCAATACCGCCGTGGCCCTGGCCACTGACCCCGTTTCTCTGGCCGAGGCTTTCGCGAAAGCGGTGCAGGCAGGCCGAAGTGCCTTTCTGGGCGGTGCGATGGGTGAACAACAAGCCGCCCAACCAAGCACGCCGGTGGTCGGGACACCCTTTTGGCACCAAACATGATCACCTCAGTTGAGCAGGCCTCACAGGCCATCGTCGAGCGGTATGCGCAAGAACTGGGTCTGCCAGACTGGACCCCTCGTGAGGCACTCGTCGCACCGCCCCGCACCCCTGTGGAGGAAGCGGTGCAAAAAGCCTGCGTACAGATGGGATTTGATAAGGTCGACGCAGCGGTTCTGGCACGGGTCTGGCAGGCCCAAAGTGAGCGGCAGGGCCGATTCGATCCTCACCTTTGGCCCGAAGATCAGCGTGACTTTGGAATGTTGCCCTGGCCGCGTTCTGAGGCCTTTGCCCCATGCCCACGCCAGCTCGGACTCTATGCGGTGCTGCCTGATGCCGCCTGGGTGGGCCGCATGGCCCGCGCCGGCGTACCCACGGTTCAACTGCGCTTTAAGTCTTCCGACACCCGCGCCATTGAGCGCGAAGTCAGGGCCGCGGTTGATGCAGTCAGAGACACCCCCTGCCTGCTGTTCATCAACGACCATTGGCAAGCGGCCATCGAGGCGGGCGCTTACGGCGTGCACTTGGGGCAAGAAGATCTTGGAACCTTGTCCGAGGGCGACTGGCAGGCCCTGCGCCACTCGGGCCTGCGCCTGGGTCTGAGCACCCACGGCTATGCAGAAATGGTTCGCGCCGACCGGTACAGTCCCAGCTACATCGCCCTCGGCGCCGTATTCCCCACCACCCTCAAACGCATGGCCACGGCCGCACAGGGCACGGGCCGGCTGCGTCGGTACGCAAGGCTGATGGATTCCTACAGCCTGGTGGCCATCGGGGGCATCGACGCCGCGCGATTACCCGTGGTTGCGGCCAGCCCAGTAGGGGCGGCGGCAGTCGTCAGAGCCATCGTCGCCGCTGATCACCCGGAAGAGGCGGCCCGCTCCCTCATGGACCAGCTCGCTCAACTTCAGGGCCGACCTGCCGATACCTGATCTGCCGCCAAAAAAAGCTCGCCCGACCCCGAGGTCCCAGGCGAAACGAGAACCCCAAAACCCATCGGCCTTGCCTCCATGAATGCTCACGACTTCGCCACTTCGCCCAAAATGTGCGCCACCCCAAAGACAGCCCTTGCCCCAATCCGCCGTCGAATAACGGAGGCCGGCCGGGGAATTCAGAAGGCCTGGACCTTAGGTCTTCGCCTGGGCACAAGTCTTATCCTGATGGGACTGGCCCCCGTCAGCGTGGCCAACGATCTGCCTGTATCCGCCGGCGCGGCTCCAAGGGCAAGCGTGACCGGACTGCCTGTCGCGCCTTTGGTCCAGATCGACTGCCCCAATTTTTCAAAACTCGCCGGCGATTACCAGAGAAGATTCCAGGCTCCCATGCGCAGCTGGTCCGTCGAACATTTGAGTCGGCACGGCACGCGAAAGGTTTTGTATCCCTTCTCGGGTCCCGATGTGATCACGGCCCTGTCCCTGTTCGGTACGGCCGATCACCTGATCCTGGTGGCCGATCAAGCTGTGGACGTAAACGTGACCGCGCGAGCCAGCCCGCAACAGATCGAGGAAGAATGCCGCATTCAAAGCTTCTTCGCACGTTTGGGGTACTTCAGAACCCTCGATCTCGACGGCAGAGGGGCCATTCGCCCTCGCCTGGAAAAGAAGCTGGTTTACAGCATCCTGATCAGCGGCAGCAGCATCAACCGGGCGGTGGCCCTGCGGCTCAACGCCATGGGTCAATCTGAGGAAATTGAAGCGGGATCGGCCACCCCGCATGACGGCCTGCGCTTTCAGATCACCACCGCCGATCGCCGCTTAGTTACTGTCGACTACCTGCGCATCAATCTGGCCAATGCAGCCCTTAAGCCGGACTCGGTACAGCGAAAATTTCTGGCCAATCACATGGCCGCCACGGTTTTCGTCAAGTCAGCCTCCCACCTGCTGCAAAGAGGCCACTTCTCGATTCTTGCCAACATGATCGCCCAGCAGGCCAAAGTCCTGGTGCAAGATGAAACCGGGCTGGACATTGACCTTATCAAGCAGCACTTCAGGGTCGAGGCTCACGGGCGATTCAATCAACCGCATCCGATATGGAAAGACAGCGCCTCAGGGCTGCGGCTCAGGGACTTCCTCAGCACTCAGCCGGCCATTGCGCAACTGCCCTTTGTCATGGGCTACGAAAAACCCAGCGGATCCATCTTGCTGATTGGTACCCGTATCAACCCGTCATCCAAATAAAAAACCCCGCCTTTGCCAAGGCGGGGTTTAAAGGGATTTGGCTCCTCAACCTGGGCTCGAACCAGGGACCTACGGATTAACAGTCCGGCGCTCTACCGACTGAGCTA
>JBEIHE010000078.1:0-13569 GCA_040381515.1 Polaromonas sp. | reverse complement strand
TTGCCTGCAGCCAGCAACGAAAGCGCCTCCGCTTCCAGTCCGGTCTCCCACGTACCCCCCACTGAAGTCAAAGCAGACCATGCCTGACCTGCCATCGGCACAACGGGCGCGGCCGGAGGCGGAACCACAATGGGGTCGCTGGGTGCAGCCGACGAGACCGCCGCGCTGGCATGGCCGGCACTGGGTGTCAAGACTTCCGGCGGCAAATCCTTGGCCTCAATGACCTGCGCAGGCGCCATGACGGTGAGCCAGTGGCAGATGTTTTCCAGCTGGCGCACATTGCCCGGAAAATCGAACAGGGTCAGTTGGACCAGTGCCGCCTCAGAGATTCGCTTGGGCTCTACACCGAGCTGCTGACCGCTTTGTTGCAAGAAGTGGCGGGTCAGCATGGGGATGTCTTCGCGGCGCTCCCTTAGGGCGGGCAAACGCAGTCGAATCACATTGAGCCGATGAAACAGGTCCTCACGAAAAACGCCATCTCTGACCCGTTGCTCGAGATCTTGGTGGGTGGCCGCAATCACCCTGACATTGGCCTTGATTGCGCTGTGGCCACCGACCCTATAGAAATGCCCGTCGGACAGAACCCTGAGCAAACGCGTCTGCAAATCCAGCGGCATGTCGCCAATTTCATCAAGGAACAGAGTGCCGCCCTCCGCCTGTTCAAAACGGCCGCGGCGCATGGTTTGCGCACCGGTAAAGGCCCCGCGTTCATGACCGAACAGCTCGGACTCGAGTAATTCCTTCGGAATGGCGGCTGTGTTGATGGCGATGAAGGGGCCCGCTGCACGCGTGGAGTGCTTGTGCAGGGCACGAGCCACCAGTTCCTTGCCAGAACCAGATTCCCCGGTGATCATGACCGTCACTTGGCTCTGCGACAGTCGCCCAATTGCACGAAACACATCCTGCATGGCGGGCGCCTGCCCCAACATTTCCGGCGTCTCGGACATGCGATCGACCGCCACTTGCTCGCGCTGACTTTCCTCAACCGCCCGGCGAATCAGCTCGACGGCCTTGGGAAGATCAAAAGGCTTGGGCAAGTATTCGAATGCACCTCCCTGGAAAGCCGAGACGGCACTGTCAAGGTCGGAATAGGCTGTCATGATGATGACCGGCAATCCGGGCAATACTGCCCTGACTTTCTCGAGCAGATCAAGCCCTGATCCACCGGGCATGCGGATATCGCTCACCAAGACCTGCGGACCGCCGCCCTCAGAGGCTCCTTCAAGGGCAGTCATCAATTCCTTGGGACTGGTGAAGCTGCGCGTGGGCAATCCCTCACGCAACAAAGCTTTCTCTAGAACGAAGCGGATGGACTGGTCATCGTCCACGATCCAAATCGGTTTCATGCTGGTCTGCCCCCTAATTTATCGATCCGACAGGAAAAAACGCTTCACGGCAAAGGTATGAGGATCTTGAAGTCCGTGCGGCCGGGAGCGCTGTCGCATTCGATCAGTCCGTGGTGCTGCTGAACAAAATTTTGAGCCAGCGTCAGCCCTAAACCAGAACCGCCGTCACGCCCCGTCACCAGGGGGTAGAAGATGCGGTCCTTGATCGATTCGGGCACGCCCGGCCCGTTGTCAATTACATGCAATTCCAGTGCCAAGCGATAGCGGTTCTTGCCGAAAGTAACCTGCCGAGCGATTCGAGTGCGCAAGGTAATCTGAGCATCACCTGTCATGATGCGGTCCGCCAGAGCTTGCGCAGCGTTGTGCGCGATGTTGAGCACCGCCTGGATGAGCTGCTCGCGATCGCCTCGAAACTCCGGAATGGAAGTGTCGTAATCGCGCGCCACTTTCAGCCCCTTGGGAAACTCGGCCAGGATCAGCGAACGCACCCTTTCGCACACTTCATGGATGTTCACATCACCGACCTGGTGCGGCCGCCGGTGAGGGGCCAGCAGCCGGTCGACCAGCGCCTGCAATCGATCGGCCTCATGAATGATCACCTGCGTGTATTCGGTCAGCTCACGTGAGTCAATCTCCATCTGCAGCAACTGCGCCGCACCCCTGATACCGCCCAAGGGATTCTTGATCTCATGCGCCAGATTGCGGATGAGCTCCTTGTTGGCCTGGGCTCGCTCCATCAGGCGCTCTTCGCGGTCCTGCTTGGCTTGTTGCTCGAGGGGCAGCAATTCCACAATGGCCTGCCCCGGCTGATCCGATTGCGCCACCACCACATGAACTGGCAAGGGCTCGCTGCTGTTGCGCTTGAGCCAGGCGTCGTAGCGCAAGGCTGCGAACTCATTGCTGCCTGCACCCTCCAGGGCGGCCTGCATGATGACAGGCTCGGTGAAACAGTCGGACAGCGGCGCTCCCTCAATCATGCGACGCGAAGTGCCTAATGCATCTTCGAGCGCCGAGTTGGCAAAGAGGACGATACCGTCGGTGCGCACCACCGCCACTAGCGTGGCCAGTAGATCGAAGGCCTGGAATCGCTGGGCCTGCGGGTTGGCGTGAGGGGCTTGGGTCATGGCATCAGAATGGCGCCGAGGGTGGCGGCGCCTGCACGAAGGACAGCGCCCTTCCTGCAAGCGCTCATGCACCAAAGAAAAAGACGGCCGAAGCCGTCTTTTCCGTGCAAGCCGCAGAGAGACTGCAGGGCCATTCGATCAGAGCGAGTAGTACATGTCGTACTCGACCGGATGGGGCGCCATGCGAAAGCGCGTGACCTCGCCCATCTTGAGTTCGATGTAAGCATCGAGCATCGAGTCGGTAAACACACCACCCTTGGTCAGGAAGGAGCGGTCCTTGTCGAGGTACTCCAGCGCCTGATCCAGGCTGTGGCAGACGGTTGGAATCTTTGCATCTTCCTCGGGCGGCAGATGGTAGAGATCCTTGGTGGCGGCCTCGCCAGGATGGATCTTGTTCTCGACTCCGTCCAGGCCGGCCATCATCAGAGCCGAGAAGGCCAGGTAGGGGTTGGCCGAAGGATCGGGGAAGCGCGCCTCGATGCGGCGGCCCTTGGGATTGGCCACGAACGGAATGCGGATAGAGGCAGAGCGGTTGCGCGAGCTGTAAGCCAGTTTGACCGGGGCTTCAAAGCCAGGCACCAGACGCTTGTAGCTGTTGGTGCCAGGATTGGTGATGGCATTGAGCGCGCGGGCGTGCTTGATGATGCCGCCGATGTAGAACAGGGCAAAGTCGCTCAGACCCGCATAGCCGTCGCCGGCAAACAGGTTCTTGCCGTCTTTCCAGATCGACTGGTGCACATGCATACCCGAGCCGTTGTCGCCGGCGTAGGGCTTGGGCATGAAGGTGGCCGTCTTGCCGTAGGAATTGGCGACGTTTTGCACCACATACTTGAGCACCTGCGTCCAGTCCGCACGCTCGACCAGAGTGCTGAACTTGGTGCCGATCTCGTTTTGACCAGCGCCGGCGACCTCGTGATGGAACACCTCAACCGGGATGCCCAGCGACTCCAGAATGAGCGACATCTCGGCGCGCATATCTTGGGTGCTGTCCACCGGGGGCACCGGGAAGTAGCCGCCCTTGACGGTGGGACGGTGGCCGCGGTTGCCGCCTTCGAGCTTGGCGCCGCTGTTCCAGGGGGCCTCGTACTCCTCAATCTCGAAGAACACGCGGCCGGGCTCATTGCTCCAGCGCACGCCATCGAAGATGAAGAACTCAGGCTCGGGGCCAAAGTAAGCGGTGTCGCCAATGCCCGAGGCTTTCAAGTAGGCTTCAGCGCGCTTGGCAATCGAACGCGGGTCGCGGTCGTAGGACTTGCCGTCGCTGGGCTCGACCACATCGCACTGAAGAAACAGGGTGGTTTCCTCGAAGAAGGGATCGATGTTGGCGGTGTTGGGATCAGGCATGAGCTGCATGTCAGATGCCTCAATGCCTTTCCAGCCGGCGATCGACGAGCCGTCGAAGGCATGACCCGAAGAAAATTTGTCCTCGCTGAAGGCCGAGACGGGCACGGTAACGTGCTGCTCCTTGCCCCGGGTGTCGGTGAAGCGAAAGTCAACAAACTTGACCTCGTTTTCCTTCACCATCTTCATCACGTCTGCGACGGTCTTGGCCATCAAATTCTCCTGTCCTTCTAAAGGGGGGTTGAAAAAAACTTGGATTCCCAGTCTTTGCAGTTTTTATGCCATCTGCCTCATTGCTGGGGCGCACAAACTTGCCAGCCCGCCTCAGCGCTAAAACCGGCTCCAATCAAGGCGGTGTTTGCAGTCCAGGGGCATCACGTGGGAACGACTGCAAAGGTCTAAATTGCAAAACCCCAAATTTGCACCTTTATGGTGCAAATTTGGCTCAATCACTTGCACCAACAAAGTGCATTATTGCACCAGTTCAGGGCCAAGCTCCAGCCTAAAAGGGCCAAGCCCGGCAATCAAATCCGGATAAGCCTGCTCAACCGCAGCTCGCGCCCCCTTCACGCCGAGCTCAATATGACGCCCGTACTGCGGATGGTCGACGCTAGGCAGGCTGAATACCTTGATGGCCGGGTGGGCTCTTTCAATCGCCTGCATGAGTGGGGTGAGCATGGCCTCCATGCCACCCAGGACGATCACCGACTTCTCCAGCTGCAGCCCCTGACCGTGAAAGGCCCGGTAGCGTCCATCGAGCAGCCACTCCATCATCGGCCAGGCCATGACCGGAAAGCCGGGCAGAAAGTGCACCGCGCCGGTGCCGACCTCGCAAGTGAATCCCGGGATCTTGTTGTACGGGTTGGGAATGATGGCGGCCCCGGCCGGAAAAACGCCCATCTGAAGCCGGTGCTGGTTCTCGGGCCGACTCACATCGGCCACGATCCCCTGCTCTCGCGCCATGTCGTGCATGCGCTCGATGATGAGCGCCTTGGCGTGGGGATGCAGTTCCAGCTCCACACCCAAGGCCCGCGCCGCACACTGACGTGTGTGATCGTCGGGCGTCGCCCCAATGCCCCCGCAGGAAAACATCACCTCACCGCGCTCGCGCGCCGCCGCGAAAGCCTGCCGCAGCAAAGCGGTGATGCGTTCGGGGTCATCGCCCGCGTACTGCGCCTGCGCGAGCGTCAAACCGCGGGCACCCAGAATTTCGATGGTCTTGGTCAGGTGCTTGTCGGCACGCTTACCGGAAAGAATTTCGTCGCCGAGGATGAGAAGAGAGAAGGTAGGGGGCATGAAGGGCGGGAAGAAGCAGAGCAAAGGCAGGGACAGTGTAAACAGCCGCTCTCACAAACCCCTGCGCCAGGTCAGGAAAAGGGGCAGGCACTGGTCAATCGAGCCCGATCGGATCAAGATAGGCCACTGAACTGCAGGAGCCCGTGATGAATGAGAAAGAGCGAGACGAGTTAATGGCCTTCTTGAGAGAGGCGATGACGGTTCGCGAACCCTGCGACCGGGCAGCGCAACGGCTGATCGACCAGACCCTGGCGCAAAACCCCCTGGCCGCCTACTGGCTGGTGCAACAGGTGATGGGGCTGCGCATGGCACTAAAGGCCTACCAGGCTCGGCCACAGACTGCGCAAGGGCCCATCGGGCCCGCCGCGGCTGCACCGGGATCGGCGGGCGGCTGGGGCTCGGGTGTGCTCAAGACCGCTCTGGCCGCAGGCCTGGGTGCGGCCGCAGGCACCGTGTTGGCCAGCGAAGCAGGCGAGTGGCTGGACGCCGCTGCCAGTGACCTCGATCTGGGCGACTGGGCCTGAACAGCCCCGGATAGGGCCTCAGTCCACCTTCGCCGCTTGCCGAAGCGGATCCAGAGCAGCCTGGATCCGCTGCTGACTGATGGAGCGCGTCAGCTGCGGCCCCAAGCTTTCACGCGGAGGGGCCACGAAAGGCCGGGAATCCTCCAAGGACAGGACGTGCCAGCCGGCCGGGCCCCGCACCGGGGCGTTCACCAACTGACCGGGCTTTAGCGACTCGACCGCCTTCAGAAGCGCGGGGACCATTTCACCCTGGGCGATCCAATCGGTCAGGCCGCCGGTCGTGCGAGTGGCCTCATCGCGGGAAAACTCAGCGGCCAGGTCGGCGATCTTGCCGCCACTGCGGAGGCGGTCGAGCAAGAGCTTGGCCGTCGCCTCCTCATTGACCAGCAGATGGCGAAGGCGGTATTGCCGGGGACCGAGCAATTTGACCTGACGGTCGTACTCCTGACGAAGCTCTTCATCGGAGATATCACGGCGCTGCACCACCTGCTGCTGCCAGGCCTGCGCCAAGACCGCCTGTCGCGCCAGTTCTATCTGCGCCTGCACCAAGGGCAGCTTGTCCAGGCCCTCCTTGACCGCCGCCTGAGACATGACCGCCTGGTTGATCAACAACTCACGAACGGCAGCCTGCAACTGCGGCGAATTGACGGCGCCACGCGCCACCTGCTCACGCAGCAACACCTCGGCCCGGGCGACCGACTGCCCCTCCCCGTTGACGGTGACAAAAGTTCGGGCCAAGCCCTCTTGTGCGGACGGGGCGGTCTGCGCTCCTGCGAGGAAAGGCAAAAGCATGAGCAAAGGAAACAAAAGAGCGGGCATGGGGAGAATCCACTTTTATTACGGTTATGAACAGTATCGCAGGCAGGACCGTGGCCCCGACAAACTCCAGGCAGGCTGGCGATGCTTGGGCAGGAAGGGGCCGCCACCGGCGCGATCAGCAAGACTGCATCACCTCACCACGTCACGGTCCTTGATCGAGTCCCTGCGACAATCCTCGCATGCGAATACTGGTGATCCGCCTCTCGGCGCTCGGCGACATCGTGCACGCGCTGCCAGCCCTGACCGATCTGAGAGGCGCCTTCCCGCAAGCGACCATCGATTTTGCGGTCGATGAGCGATTTGTAGACCTTGCACGGCTTCATGGCGGCATCGATCGGGTGCTCGCCATCCCCTTGAAACGCTGGAAACGCAAGCTGACCTCAGCTGGAACTTGGCGGGAGCTCGCACGAACCGTTCAATTGCTCCGCGCTCAGCCCTATGACCTGGTGCTTGACCTGCATGGCCTGAACAAAAGCGCACTGGTGGCCCTGACGGCGCGCTCGACCCTGCGGATCGGCCCCCACCCTCGCTTCTGCGGTGAATGGATGGGTCCCAGGATCTACCACCGCTTTTGCAACACCGAAGGCTCCATCATGCCCGTGCCTCGAATGCGGGCCTTCGTCGCCGACGCAATCGGGCAGATCAGTCCAGCAAAGCCCTCATATGGGCTTGCGCCGGCTTGGTCAGGCGGGTCCTCCAGGCAGGTGCTCCTGATCCACAGCACCTCGGCTGCGGACAAGCTTTGGCCCGAGCCGCATTGGATCGCCCTGGGCCAGAGGCTGATTGATGGCGGCTGGGAACCCATCCTGCCCTGGGGAGATGCGGCCGAGCGGGAGCGCTCGGAACGGCTGGTCGCGGCCATGGGAAGCCCCGCGGACGTCGCACCACGCAAAACCCTCTCGGAGTGGGCGGTGTTTTTCAGCCAAACCCGAATGGTGGTGGGAGTCGACACCGGACTGACGCATTTGGCCGCCGCATACGGCGTTCCCAGCGTGGCAATCTTCTCAGCCACCAGCTCCGGGCTGTTCGCACCACAGGATCCCGAGCAATCGCGGGCTGTGGGTGATTTGAATCAATCGCCTGCGCTAGAAAAAGTGGCCGAAGCGGCAAGAGACCTGCTGAGCCGCACGGCAACAGCGCCCGCGGGCAAATAGAGGCAGTCTCAATTGCCCCGAATATTGTTCTCTTGAGCCACCTGACGCCAAAGCGTGATCTCGCTGGCGATCAGCCGCGCAAACTCTTCGGGGGTATTGGTCATCGGTGTGCTGGCCTTGCCGCCAATGCGGGCGCGCACATCGGGCATATCCACAATACGCACCATCTCCTCATGCAGGCGCCTGACAATATCGGCTGGGGTACCGGCCGGTGCCAGCAATCCTATCCACAGAGAAGCTCTGAGGTCTATGCCCAGTTCGGTCAGGGTGGGCACGTTGGGCAGGTCTTTGAGCCTCTCGGCCGAGGTCACCGCCAGCGCCTTGACGCGACCGCTTTGCAGGCCCGTGATTGCCGGACCTGAATCGGCCAGGGTCATGGTGACATCTCCACTCATGACCGCCTGCACCGCCTCGTTGGCCCCTTTGTAGGGGATGTGCGTAAAACGCGCACCCGTGCGCCGATTGAACAACTCGGTGGTCAGCTGGAAAGAGGCGGAACTGGCCCCGTAATTGGCCTTCTCGGGATTGGCCCGCGATTGAGCCACCAATTCCTGCACGGTGCGAGCCGGGTTATTGGCATTGACCAGTAAAACCAGCGGCGAATTGCTCATGATGGAAATCGGCGCAAAGTCGCGGGGGCCGTAAGGCAGCTTGTCATTGAGCGCATGGTTAAAGATGATCGGCCCAGGCGCGCCCATCATCAGGGTGTAGCCATCGGGTTTGGCCTTGGACACATAAGTGCTGGCCACCACCGCACCCACGCTGGGACGGTTCTCCACCACCACGGGCTGCTTGAGGCGCTCAGCCAGCTTCTCGGCCAAAAGACGGGCCATGAAATCAACGCCGCCACCTGCGGCATAGCCCACCACGATGGTGACTGGCTTATTGGGATAGTCCTGAGCCTGGGCCCCAGTCAGCGACAAAAAAAGACCGGCCAGAACAGCCACAGACTTGGTCACTTGCTTGATCAACATGAACGCTCCTTGCAACAAACAACCGCCACTCACTGCAGACCGATCTGCACATTCAACACCGCCGAGCGACCTTCATCGAGGGCGCGCAGGCAACGGGCCACGGCGGCATCGGCCTGAGCGGGATCGCGAAGGCATTCCCCGTAGGCCCCGAAGGCCTGCCCGACCTGCTCAAACTGCCGCACCGCCCCCTGAAGACGGGACTGGTACTCATCGGCTTGGGCAGCCGCCCCGTCCGGATAGACCCGCAACACCGCCTCTTTAACCGCCTGCCAGCCACCGTTGTCGAGCACCACCGTCAAGATGGGAAGCCGATAGCGCTGCGAAGTGGCGTAGACCGAATCGGGCGTACAGAAATGAAAGCCCCCATCGCCCACCACATGCACCACCCGCGCGTCGGGCCGGGCCAACCGGGCTCCTAGCGCCATGCCCCCGCTGTAGCCCAGGCCACCGCCGGCTCCTCCAAAAAAAGTCAGAGGCTCGGTGCGATCAATTTGCTGCATGACCGCAGGCGAATTGCGAACCGCCTCATTGATGACGATATCCTGCGGTCTGAGAGCCCGGCCTAAAGCCGCACAGATCCAAGCCGGCGTAATCGAATCGGTCTGCCCAGGGCGGGCACCGATCTGAGCCCATCCCGCGCGGCGGGCCTGGCTGGCCTGCTGCAAAGCCTGCAGGCGCTGGGCCGCCCGCGCGTGAAAGGCCGCATCGGCATGTGCGCGCACCAGGGCAGCGACCTGCCGCAGCACGCTCGCCGCATCGGCCTGCACCCGCAGATCGGTGGCAAAGCCCCACATCGGATAGTCCTGCTTGATCGGATCTACGTCGACATGCGCCCACCAGGTTTGCGGCTCTGGTTTTACGAAGCGCGGCAGCCAGGGTACATCGATATCGAGCAGCAAGCCGACGTCGGCACCGGGCAAAACCTGAGCGGGGTCAAATCCGGCAAAGCAGGGAGAATGACGGGAGATGCTCATCGTGCTGGCCATGTAGTCCACAACGGGCATGCCGCACAGCTGAGCCAGATCTTCCAAGGCCGCCACCGCCTCGGCCTTGCGACCGAGATAAGACGTGATCACCACTGGCCGCTCGGCCTGGAGCAAGCGCTCGGCAATCTGCAGTGCACGCGCCGGGTCGATGCCACCAAGGACCGAGGGGCCATAGCGCTGAGCCTCAAAGCCCTGCACCTCAGCGCTGACTTCCTCAGCCAGAACCTCGCGCGGCAAGGTCATGAACACCGGCCCCGGGGGCTCCGAATGCGACACCGTGTGGGCGCGCCGAAGGGCCTCGCGCGCCACCACCGCGCTGGGCAGGTTGTATTCCCATTTCACATAGGGCCGGACCAGGCTGCCGATGTCAAAAGGATCCTGAACGAAATGAACATAGTTGTCCCGCGAACCCGGCAATTCACCGCGCAGGGTAAAGGGCGCTTTGCCCGCCAACAGCATCACCGGCAAACGCGCCCTGAGCATGTTGTGCATACCCATCACCGCATTGGCCGTACCGGCATCGACGTGCACCATCACCGCCTGGCCCTGCCCGGTCACCGCGGCATAACCGGCCGCCATATGAACCGCCACGTTCTCATGGGGGCAAAGAATAAAGTTCGGATGAGGGCGGCCTTGGGCGTCCCAACGCGCCAGCTCTTCAATCAGACTGACATGGTCGGTCCCCAGATTGGCAAACACATGCGAGATGCCCAGGTCGGTCAAGCCCTGGAGGAAATGGTGCGCACCCGAAGCACGCAACGAGGCAGAAGAAGACACAGATGTGAAGCCGCTTGGAGCGCTGGTGCGCCGGTTAGAAAAAAGTTGCAAGGCCAACGCATTGTCTCTAGGACACGGTCTTTATTGCGCGACCGATGATGCGACCGCGAGAGCAAGCGTGTTACAGGGCAATCCCTAAGCACACTCACGATCTTTTCGTCGCATCCTTGGCCACTGATCACGCCGCACGCCCATGAAACACGCCCGCGAAGTCCCGATAGATGTCCAAATGGCCTGCCAGGCCAGCCTGATGGGCTGCTACACGGACGATCTGGTACGGAATGAGGGTCTCTGGAAAATTCAACACAAAAGCGTCCGGGTCGGCTTTCGAGCGGCCTGATTCCAATCACTCAAGAGGAGAGAACCATGAAAAAAACCACCGCCCTCTTTGCTGCCGCACTGCTCGCCGGTTGCGCCAGCGCACCGCAGACACCGCCACCACCAAACGACCCGGTCACGCTGCGTGTGAATGTGTTTCGCGGCGCCAGCAATCTGCCCATTTACATGGCGCAAGAAAAAGGCTATTTCGCGCGTCGCGGTATCACGCTGCAAATGCAATTCACTCCGAACTCGAACGAGCAGCGCACGGGCCTTGCAGCCGGCCGCTTCGAGATTGCCCACGCAGCGGTCGACAACACGGTGGCCATGATCGAGGTGGCCAAGGCTGATGCGGTGATCGTGGCCGGCGGCGATGGCGGCATGAACGAGGTCCTGGTGCGCCAGGAAATCAACAAGGTCGCCGACATGCGGGGACGCACCTATGTGGTCGATGCACCCAACACCGCCTATGCGCTGATTGGCCGCAAGATCTTCAAGGACGCCGGCCTGAAGGAAGGCCAGGACTACAAGATTTTCCCGCTCGGGGGTTCGGAGGCGCGAACCAAAGGTCTCGATACGCCCGATGGAGCGGCCACGCTGCTCAACCCGCCCTGGAACTTTCTGGCCAAGGAGCGCGGGGCCAAGAGCCTCGGACGCACGATTGACCTGTTTGGCCCCTATCAGGCGCAAGGGGTGTTTGTGATGCGTCCCTGGGCCGCAAAAAATGCATCGGCTCTCGAACGCTACCTGGCTGCGTACATCGAGGGCTGCCGGGCCGCGCAGGACCCGGGGCAGCGCGACCTGGCGCTCAAGGTGTTGATGCGTGAACTCAAGCTCCAGCCTAGAGTAGCTGAAATGACTTATACCGAGTTGATGACTCGGGGCAGCGGCTTGGCCAAGGACTGCGCCTTTGACATGGCTGGTTTTCGCAATGTGCTGGCGCTGCGTGCCGAAATGGAAGGGCAGTGGGGCGGTAAGGCACCTGACCCGTCCCGTTTTGTCGATCTGACCCTCTACAACCGCGCGCTGGGACACGTCAGGCCCTGAGGCGCGCCAGAGCCCCGACCTGAGGCCAAGCTACGCGCCAGGATGTCGGTGCCACCCAGGGGCGTGCGGCACCACGAGCCGCATCGGCTTGTTTGGGAAATCCTGCGCACAAGCAGAACCGGCTTCCCAGGCGTTCGCTGCACCGGCAAGCAACTACCGGCGAGAAAGAGTGTCTCTCGCGTCCGCCCCCACTTATTCGAAACCTTGATCGCAGTCTAAGAAGCTACGGAGTCAGGACAACTGGCGTTTACCCGAATCGGGCGGCACCGAAGGTCACCTGTGGGTCGGTCCGCATCCCGGGGCTCGGGAAAATCGTAAGCTCACACATCATCTCTAGGAGAGCCCCAATTGAATCGCCCACTTCTCAGGCATCTGCGCCCTTGAGCCCGGCGATGTCATCTCCATCGCCCCCCCGGGGGTGTAGGCCACCGGCGCGAGCCACAGGTTTTCATGAAGGCCGGTGATACGCTGGAGGTGGAGGTCAGCGGGACGGCATCCTGCGCAACCGGGTCATCGATGAGGCCGCCTGAGCGCCTGGCCGTCGCAGGGACCTGATCAGACGCGCAACACCTCACCGGTAATGCCACTGAACAGACAACGCAGATAGGCCAAAGCCACCCGCCGCCCGCTGACCACCTCAAAGCCGGGGAACGCGGCGAGAGCTGGCGCCGGTGTTCCTTCGACCAGGCTAGGGCTGACCACATTGAGGCGCCAGCCCTGCGGCAGTTCAGTGGCCGCTGCGCGAACCCAGCTCTCGAGTGCGCCGTTGACCATGCTCAGGGCCGACCCGCCCAGGATAGGTTCAGCGCTGGTGGTCCCCGACGTCAGGGTGATCGATCCCCCAGGCCGCAACACCTCGCGCGCCGCCAGCGCAAGATTGACCTGGCCCATGAGCTTGTCTTGCAAACCCAAACCGTAGACCGACAACTGCAGTGGCGCCGGGGTCACGTTGCCCAGCGCCCGAAAATGAGCTCGCCCTGCTGTGGAGATCACCGCATCCAGCGGGCCCAAGGGGCGCAGCGCCTTCAGCAGCCCCTCGGTGTCCGCTAAGTCCAACTGCAACTCATCGGGCCCCTGGGCCGGCTCAAGACCGGCAGCAATCACCTGGTGCTTGGCCTCTTGCAAGGCCTGATGCACCCATCTGCCGACCACGCCCTTAGCCCCGACCAACAAAATTCGCTGAGGAGGAGCCATCATGACGCGCGCCCGACCGCCTCGGGGGAACCGGCAGACGGCGGGGCAAACAACGCTCCAGCCACCGCCCAGTCCTGATGAGCAATGTCGCTGAACATCACATAGACGTGAGCCGGATCGCACTGACACAGGCGGGCCATGGTCTGCGTCATCTCAGCGGCCAGTTGCTGCTTGACCTGGGGGCTGCGGCCGGCGAGCATTTCGATACGAATGATGGGCATTGAAATCTCCTGCAAAAAGGGATCAGAGGGCGCCCACAAGAGACCTGCTGTTTCGCGCCGACGGTTCAAGGGCATAGTCATGAAGGTCGAGCGCACTGGGCCGCCGCGCCAGGGCATCGGCCAGAAGCTGCGCACTGCCGCAAGCGAGCGTCCAGCCATAGGTGCCATGGCCGGTGTTCAGATACAGGCCTTCGATTGAGGTCGCCCCAATGAGCGGGGTGCCATCGGCTGTCATCGGACGCAATCCGGCCCACAGGCGCGGTTCCTGCGGCGGCACCGGTCCATACAGCGCTTGATACTGGTCGATCAACTGCTGGCAGCGCGTGCGGTCCACCCGCAGATCATGCCCCACCAACTCGGCCATGCCGGCCAGTCTGATGCGCTGCCCCAAGCGCGCCACCGCCAGCTTGCTGGACTCATCGATCACCGCACGCTGCGCTCCGGCGGC
>JBEIHE010000077.1:0-13894 GCA_040381515.1 Polaromonas sp. | reverse complement strand
GCGGGCAGGGCCATTGGCGGGCGAGGCTTGGCCCCGGCTACGGCGGCCTCAGGGCAAATGGTGATCTTTTCAGCCGGTGCCGGTCAGCAGGCGCTGGATCGGCTCGGCGAGAAGGACAAAGAGCCTAACGGTCTCTTCACCCGCGTTTTCCTCAAGGAAATGAGTCGCCCAGGCGTCTCAATCGACCGAGTGGTGCGCAATGTGCGCAATGAGGTGGTTGAAAAAGCCAAAACGATCGGTCACGAGCAAGTGCCTGCGCTCTACGATCAAACCATGGGCGACTTTTTCTTCCTGCGCTGACTATTGAACGGTGAAACTCACTGTCTGCTGTATCTGGCGGCCCTGCGTGTCGGTCATGGTCAGCAGAAGCTGATGGCGCCCCGAGGGTAATTCGGCCTCTGAGACGACGATGCCCTCCTTGGTGACCTTGGCAAACTTCAGCAGGCGCTGGGTGATGTCCAACCTGAAAGCGCCATAAAGCGCCTTGAAGGTCTCCGGTCTGGGCTCAGAAGAGGCCCCACCGGTAAATCTGACTTCGATTCGAGCGGGAACCTGAATGGGCCGCGTCAGATCAGGCGCCACCACTTCAATCCTCGGCGCGCCGGCAGGCTGAGAAGAGCGCGGCAGCATGATCTCTCCGGCTGACCGTGCCGCTTGGGCCTCTTCAGGCGTGACCAGCCAGGTCGACTGCGACCAGACCGGCAAGGCCATCATGAGTCCGATTGCAACGCCAAAGACTTTCATGCTCACTCCAAAGTCATGATGCGAACACGGCGGTTCTTGGCCGAGGCGGGATCACCGGGCTCGATCAGCTCGGTAAACCCCTTGCCCACCGCCTGCAACCTGTCTTTTTCAATACCCTGTTGCACCAGGAAGGAAAGGACAGAGTCGGCCCTGCGGGAGGACAGACCCAAGTTGTAGCTGGCGCTGCCACGGGCATCGGTGTGACCTTCGACCTGAAAGCGCAGCTGCAACAGACGGTCATTCTTCAAGGCCTGGGCCAGCCGCTCAAGCTGAGGCTTGCTCTCATTCTTGAGATTGGCCGAGTCAAAGTCGAAATTAATCGTCATGTCTATCTTGGCGGGCTCGACCTTCAGGTTTCGCCCCAGGCTGCGCGTCTTCGGCGCGGGCGACAAGGCATTGACGATTTCATCAACCGTCAAATCTGAGCGGGGGGCCTGCTGAGCCAAGCCAGCGCTGGCCAGCAGCAGGGCACCGAGAAAAGCCAAACAGGATTTCATGGACGTACCTCCTGAACCTTGACCAAATTCGCCGCCATCGCACCGTTGCGTCCCTGAACACCGCGACCGAGGAAAAAGTCGATCAGGCGCTGGCGACCCACGAGGTCGGTCACAGAGAAGGTGAACACGCCTCCACCGGAATCTTCAGGCACAAAAATCTTTGGATCGCGCGGCGACTGGCTCACCACGAAAAGGATGTTGTTGACGCCCTCGGGTCCACCGGCCTTGACGGCCCAACCAGGTCGAGGAAATTTGTACTCAACATTGGCCTTAACCTTGTTGTCTCCATCGAGTTTGTTGGGAAACAGCAGGTAGAAGCTCTTGCCGTCGGACCCCAACATCACCGCATAGAGATAACCATCCACGCTGGACCGAACCGAGAAGTTGAACGAATCCTTGTTGATCACCAACTTGCTCGGCATGCTCACATTGACCCTGTGCCGCCCATTGCGCTGCGCAAAGATGTCATTGAGCGTGGCCATCGAAGCCAGAAGCTGAGCCTGGGGCTGCTCCGCAGCTGCTGGGGGCTCAGGAGGCGGCTTAACTGCAGCCACCTGCGCGGGCGGAGCCACCGCTTGCGGGGCTGGTGTTGCCACCTGCGCCGGCGGCGGAGCCAGAACCTGAGGAGTCGGTGCTGCCACTTGCTCGGGCGCAGCCACCGCCTGTGGAGCCGGGACTGCAAGCTGCGGCGCAGGCGCCTCGGTCTGAGCGGGGGGCATAGCCACCTGCGGGGGCGCAATGATTTGCGGAGGAGGGAGCGCCTGTGCGGGTGGCACGATCTGAGTCGCCGCCGCCGGTGGATTCGCAGCAGGCGGCCGCTGCTGGCTCGCGGAAGTTCCTGGCCTTGACGGCGTGGCTGCAGCGACCTGGGTGGGTCTTGCCGGTTGCGCAGCCACGGGCACCACGATCAGGTTACGGGAGCCTCTGACCTGTATCGTGGAGCTGGACATGCCGGCAGCGGCATGGGGCCTCATGAGGTCATCGAGCTTGGTTTGGGCGCAAGCCCGGATCTCGTCGAGGGACACTGCTCCGCTGCGGTCGAGATCCCTTGCGTCACCCACCAGACACTGCGTCATGGTGTGCGTCACCAGACCGCCGTACTGAGGGTTGTCCCAAGACACCTCGTTGTAATCGGCGGCGGCGATTTGCACAAAATTCTCCTGTGCAGCCCCCAAGCGGGACATGACGGAGCCAAAGCTGCGGGTGTTTCTTTGGTTGACTGCGACAGAGCAGTCGGCCGAAGCATTGCTGGTGCGGGCCCGTAGCGCGATTGCGCCCAAAGCGCGGGTCTTGGCAGTCAGTACGCCGCCCGAGTGACAGGCATCGATAAACGTGATGATCTTGTCGGCCTTCTGGCCGATCGGGAAGGTGTAACGGGCCAGTTCTTCTTCAGTCAGAAGATCGTTGACCGTGTAACGTCCCTCTGTGTAGGTCTGCAGCCCTTCCGAACATTTGCCCGGCGTTCCGTGGCGAGCCCCATGGCCGGAAAAATAAATCAGAACCCGGTCTCCTTCCTTGACCGAATCACGGAGTTTTTCGAGGGCGGTGATGATGCGCGCCTTCGTCGCCTGGCTGTCGCGCAATTCGACAATTGCCGCATCGTCAATGCCCATGGCGCGCGCCATCTTGCGGGCATTTTGCATGTCTACCGGTACGCCCGGAAGGGGATCGCTGCCCGATGCCGCCGAATACTGACCGATCCCGATGATCAGCGCGTGCCGGCCCTCGGCAGCCATCAGGGAACTCGTGGCCAACATCAGGCCCAGGGCCAAAACTCGCTTGAGCATCGCTGCCTCCAATATCAATTTCGAACTGAGATCACGCCAAAGCGGCTTACCTGCCGTTCGAAGACCGTTTCATTGGTCCGGCGATCGATGATCTTCACACCAAGAATGAGCGTATCGTCCGAATTCTGCGCCTTGAGCTCAAAGTTGCGGCGAAGGTCTATGCGCAGCCCTTCGCGCGTTTCTTGCCCCAGGTTGCGAATCTCATGCACCTTGTACAGGCCGTAGCTCGAGCCATTACGCAGCTCAAGTTCGGTTCCCACTCGGCCACCAAAACACGCCAACACGTTGGTGTGCTGCCCCCGGAAGCCGCAAGTCACAAGCGCGTAGTAGGGGAAATTGTTGGCAAACTGGGCCTGCTCAGCCCGACGCCGCTCTTCCTCCTCCGCACGCACGCGCGCCGCTCGCTCGGCCGCCTCGCGTGCCACCCGCTCCCGCTCAGCCAGCTCAGCCCGCCGTCTTTCTTCCTCTTCGGCTCGCAGGCGCGCGACTCGCTCAGCTGCCTCGCGTGCAACCCGCTCCCGCTCGGCCTGTTGCCTTGCCTCTTCTTCTTGCCGGAGGCGAGCAGCGCGGTCCAAGGCCTCTTTCTCTTGACGCAGCTTTTCCTCGGCCAGCAGCATCTCAGCGGCCCGGCGTCGCTCAAGCTCGGCTTGCTGCCGTTTGAATTCGGGACTCTCCCTGAAAAGGCGCTCCTTCTCAGCCGCATCACGAGCCGCACGCTCTCGCGCCTCCCGCACGCTGTCAATCTCTCGCTGCGTGGTGGTCCATGACTTGCCGTCCATATGAAAGACGATCGCCGCCTCGATGCCGATGGGCGCTAGCTGGCCATCGGGTAAGCGCTCGGCATAACTTCCGACACAGCGAGTGCGCAGGTTGTTGGCAAGGGTACAGGGGTAGTCGTCCGGATTGTTCGTTCCCCAGACCCGAGGCAACAGGAAAAAGGAGTCGCAACGGGCGAACACATCCCGGGCGGCCGGCGCACTGGGGGGGTCAAGGCTCGCGCGCGGGTCGAGGGAGTCGAACCTGACGCCCCGGTGGGCCAGTCCCACCTGCAAACATTGGCGTTGATCGGGACGCAGCGGACTGAAAATGCGGGCCCATTCAGCCTTTCTCTGTTCGGTGTTGACCACTGTGGTGACTTGGATCTTGCCGGAACCGGGGCAGGCCATGCGCGAGTTCAGACCCCGCGCCCTGAAGCGGCCTTCCCAGGTGATTTCAGTCACCCCCAGATCCTGACCCTGAAACTCCAAATTGATCTCGAAATTAGGCGCTTCTGCCGAGCGCTGCTCTTTTCGATCCTTGATCGTGATTTCAATATTGCAGGGGGTTTCTGTCTTGATGCGAATGGGGATCACCAGCTTCTCGCCGGAAACGACCGTGAAAGCGTCCTGGGCCTGCGCTTGAACGCCCAAAACCAGGAGCGGCAGAACAGAAACCAGGGTGCGGGTGACAGGGCTGGAGATTCGGCCCAAGAAAGTGGCTACGGACATTTTTAGAGTGGAACTTGTTATCAAGATTGATGTCTTCCGGACCTATACCCCTCGGCTACGTCAACAACAAATCACTATTACTTTTCAAATAGACACCTTCGAGAATAAAATTTTACACATGAAAAGAATTCTTCTTGTCTTGCTGGGCTTCCTCCCCTGGGTGTCGATGGCCGAATCCCGGCTTCCCCACTGCCAGGGCTCGCACCTGACCGTGGTGTGGAACGCATGCTTTGGCGTCATCACACAGAGCAACGGAGACAAACTGATCGGCGAATTCAAGGAGGGTCGACTCGACGGTCAGGGCATGGAGACCGCAGCCAACGGCCACCGCTACGTGGGCTTCTTCAAGGCGGGTCTGCCCGACGGCCAAGGAACGGAGACGTTTCCCGAGGGGCACAAGTTTGAAGGTGAGTTCAAGGAAGGTCGCTACCACGGTCAGGGGCGCTTTACCTTCTCCGGCGGCAATTCATTTGTAGGATCGTTTCTCAACGGCAAGCCTGAGGGGAAAGGCACCTACAACTTCTCCAACGGCGATCGCTACGTGGGAGACTTCCGAGACGGCAAGCGCAGCGGGAGAGGGACCTTCGCCTATGCCGATGGCACCCGGTATGTTGGCGAATTCCGAGACGGCGACTTCAACGGTTTGGGGATCGAATACCGCGCCGATGGCTCGGTGCTGCGCAGCGGACGCTGGATGGGCGGAAGGCTGGCGGAATCGTTCGCAATTGATGCCTCGCGTTTCCAGTTTGACGCACCGGCCCAGTCCATCGCGACCTTGACCACGCGTCCGTCGACCGCGGTGACGGCATCGACGGCCCCCGCAGCGGCTGTTACCGCCGCGCCGCCGGTCGAGGCGGCGCCGGCAGCTGCGGTTGCGCAGCCTGCGCGGCAGGAACAGGCCAGCGAGCCTGCGCGAGTGGTAGCGACGGCGGCCCCAGCCGCGAACACGCGCCGGACGGATGCAAACCCCTCCGCACCCGCTGGGCAGCGGGCTCGGCGTCTGGCTCTGGTACTCGGCAACGACAGCTACAAGTCGGCTGCGCCCTTGCAAAACGCGCGGGCCGATGCGCGCGCCATGGCCAGAAGCCTGGAGGCGGCTGGGTTCAAGGTGTCCCTCAAGCTCGACTTGACCCAGCGTGAGATGAACGATGCGCTTCGGACCTTCACCTCAGAGATTCAGGGGGGAGACGAGGTGGTCTTGTTCTACGCCGGTCATGGTGTGCAGGTAGGCTCGGGCAACTACCTGCTGCCGATTGACGTACGAAATATGTCCGAAGTCCAGGTTCGGGACGATTCAGTGTCTCTGCAGCGCGTGCTTGACGACGTCAGTGAGCGCAAGGCCCGGTTCAGCCTGGCCATCATCGATGCTTGTCGGGACAATCCCTTCAAGTCCATGGGGCGCTCGATAGGCGGAGGCCGCGGGCTGGCCCCCGCAGCCGCTGCGGCAGGGCAGATGGTGGTGTTTTCGGCTGGCGCCGGTCAGCAGGCGCTCGATCGCCTTGGCGAAAAGGACAAAGACCCCAACGGTCTGTTCACGCGGGTCTTCCTGCGCGAAATGACGGTTCCGAATCGGCCAATTGACCAGGTGGTGCGTACGGTCCGAACCAGGGTGGTGGAGCTTGCCAGCAGCATCGGGCACGAGCAAAGGCCAGCCCTGTACGACGAGTCGGTGGGCGAATTCGTTTTCGTGCGCAAGTAAGCGTTTAGGGCGGGGCGCCGTCGGCCCTTCAGTCCAAAACAGCACCCATCCGCTGCAGAGACTGTCGCAAGGCTTGCGGGTCTGGCTGGCCACTCAGTCGCAGGGCAGCGCTAGCACCGGCGGCCTGCCCCATTACAAAACAGGCACCACTGGCGCGAGCTGCGCTCTGGCCCAAATGGGTCATCCCCGCACACCGCCCAGCCACCAGCAAGTTGGTGGGAGCCGGAGCCACGGGTACCAGCATGCGCCAGGGCAGTTGGTTGAAGCTATTGTCCGGATCGTGGAAATGCTGCCACTGCACCGAGCCGTTAATGTGGGCCTCAATCGGCCAGGCGTTCAGTCCGATGCTGTCCTCAAATGAGGCGCCGCTGAGCACTTCGTCGCGGTCGAGCATATGCTGGCAATGGACCCTTCGGGTTTCCCGGACTCCGACCTGGGCTGCGATCTCCGCAATTTCCGCTCGCTCAAATCCGGGCACTTCGGCCCGCAGGAAGCGCATGTATTCGACGATCTGACGCCGACCTTCCACCTCAGCGGCGCTCAGTTCCAGAGCATCGATTGCGTTGACCGCTGCGCCCGATGCATTGCGCAGCTGCGTGACGTTGGCGCGCCACTGGCTCGGATTGCGCTGCGGTCTGAGTATGGCGCCCCGGCGCGGAAATGCGTACCGACCTGCTGCTGCGTCCATAAGCCCATCAATGGCGCCAAATGAGCCGATGGCCGCCTGGGCTTTTTCCGCCTGAACCTCCGCCACGCGGAACATCGTACTGGGATAGAGCATCTCACCCTGCCCATCGCCCAAAGTGAAGGCGGCGCCCGAAAGGGCGGCCACATCGGCATCTCCGCTGGCATCGATTACCTGACGGGCCCGCACGGCCACCCGTCCCGATCGGGTCTGCAAGAGCAGCGCCTGAATTCGACCGCCCTCTATCTGAACACCACAGGCCAGGGCATGAAAGAGCAGACGAACTCCATGGGCGCTCAGCCAGGCGTCGGCGGCGCATTTGTAGGCAGCGATGTCGTAGCTGCGTACTCGAATTCGCCCTCCCAGTCCATCCTGTGGCGCATTGAGTCCACCGAGCGCATCGATGCGCTCCAGCAACTCATCGACCACGCCGTGGACCAGCTGCTGCATACGGCCCTGACGGTGCCCATAGAGACCGGCAAAATTGGTCACGCCGCCTGCAGTCCCCATGCCGCCGAGGAAACCGTAGCGTTCAATCAAAAGTGTGTCAGCGCCGTGCCGGGCGGCCGTCACTGCGGCAGCCAGCCCCGCCGGTCCACCCCCAATGACCAGAACCTCGCACTCACCCAGAACGGGGGTGCGCCGGGCGGGTTCGTCAATCCAAGCCGCCGATTGGAACGCAGAGCCGCTCACTCGAGCTTGATGCCACGCGCCGAAATGATGTCACCCAGGACGCGGGTTTCCTCGCGAACGCGCGCGGCCAAGACCGCGCTGCTGCTGCCCTGCGGATCCCAGCCACCGGCGAGCAGGCGCTGCCGGGTCTCGTTTTCCTTGAGCAAGGCAGGCACATCGCGAGCCAGTCGGTCCTGCGCAGCCTTGCTCAGGCTGGCCGGGCCGACCAGCGCGGTCCAGACCTCCAGAGGGTTCATTCGCACGCCCGCCTCGGTCAGCGACGGCAGTTCAGGGGCCAGGGGACTTCGCGGGCCGGCCAAACCGATCGCTTGCAACTTGCCAGCCTTCACTTGTGGCAGCGCCACCCCCGGCGGCATCAGGGCCATCTGGATCTGTCCACCCAGCATGGCTGTAATCACCGCGGGGTTGCCGTTGTAAGGCACATGAACCGCCCCGGTATTGCCGACAGCGGCCTTGATGACTTCGATGCCAAGATGACCGACCGAGCCAACGCCCACCGAGCCGTAGCTCCACTTGTCACCGGCGCTGCGAGCGGCACTGACCCAACCGGGGCCTGCGGGCTGATCGGGCGGCGCGACCAGCACCAAAGGTGCCGTCGCCACCAGAGTCAGGGGCAGCAGATCCTTGACCGGATCGTAGGCAAGCTTGGGATTGAGTAACTTGGCTGTAGTGAGGTTGCCGTTGATGACCACCCCCAGGGTATGGTCATCATTGGCCTTGGCCACAAAATCAGCTGCGAGGTTTCCGCCGGCCCCCGTCTTGGCCTCCACCACCACCGGTTGGCCCCATAGTTTGGAAAGTCCGTCGGCCAGGGCACGCGCAGCAATATCAGGAGTGGATCCCCCAGGAAATCCAACGATGATGCGCACCATCTTGTTGGGCCATTGGGTCTGCCCATGGGCGGGCAACATGCACGCGGCAGTGAGCGCGGCCAGAACAGTTGTGGAGAGGAAGCGGCGACGTTTCGGCGAAAAGTGGTTCATAGGGCAGGTTCCAGAAAAATGGCTCATCGTTATCGAGCCCGAGCGCCCATTATCACCAGCAGGCTGGGGCACGGCGAGGTGTAAACCTACGCCCCTGGACCCGGGGCGGACAGGCGTAGCGCCCCAGCCAGCGTCCGCCCGCTGCATCGGTTCGGTGCACAATCCTCAGGGCCCTTTGCAGGTTGGGGTCCTGATAGCCTGCTGTTTGCCCGGAGATCCCGGATGCGTCGATCGATACTCACGAGCTGGACTCTGGCTTGCCTCACATGGACCCTCACAGGCTCCCTTTGGGCGGCCAGCTTCGATTGCAGCAAGGCCAGACGTCCTCTGGAAAAGTTCATTTGTGCCAATCCGGAGCTGGATGCGGCCGATACGCGGATGGGCGAGGTCTACCGACAAATCAACGCGGGCTTCCCACTCAAGGGATTCCTTTTGGCCACTCAGCGGGAGTTTCTCTCTGGCTATCCTTACTGCATGAACGATGCCAACGGGCGCGTCTCCATGGGGCCGGATTCGGTCAAACGATGCGTGGAGCGAGTGCGATCACGAACGACCGAACTGCAGGAGCAAGCCCTGGCGCTGGTTTATTCCGATGCGGGCGAGAAGTTCACGCACGATAACCTCGCCATCCTGATCTATTCGGTCAATGGCAGCCGGCGAATCCGCTTATGGGGCAACTGGATGCCCGACGCCTATAACCCCAAGCCCTTCCCCGATGGAAAGCTGTGTGACATCAACGATGAACTCAAGCCGGTCCGGGGAGGATTTCAGACCGACTTCACCGATGAGGTGGTGTTTCGGATCTCCGAAGCAAGCCTGACGATCAGCGAACACATCATGTGCACACCTCGGAACGGGATCGCACCGGGCAGCTACCGTCGGGTTCGCTAGCTCGGTTCAGGTGAATCAGATGGATGAATCGATCAACGACGAAGCCTTCATGAGGCAGGCCATGGTCGAGGCGACCCGGGCTCTTGAGGCAGGCGAAGTGCCTGTGGGCGCGGTGGTCGTTCGGCACGGGCAGATCGTTGGTCGGGGCCACAACAGTCCCATAGCCGGACACGATCCAACGGCTCATGCGGAAATCATGGCCTTGCGCGATGCAGCGGCACGATTGGGCAACTACCGTCTCGACGATTGCACCTTGTACGTCACGCTGGAACCCTGCAGCATGTGTGCGGGTGCCATGATCCACGCGCGCTTGAAGCGGGTGGTCTACGGAGCCTCCGATCCACGAACGGGGGCCGCCGGTTCGGTGATTGATCTGCTGGGTCATCGGCAACTCAATTCAAGCACACAGGTCACAGGCTCGGTACTGGCGCAGGAGTGCGGTCAGGTCCTGCGCGATTTCTTCAAGCCCAAGCGCCTCAATCCCGACCCTTTGCGCGAAGACGCCTTGCGCACCCCCGAGGCGGCTTTTGAAAGCCTGTCCGCCTATCCCTGGGCGCCGAACTATGTTCGTGACCTGCCCTCGGCTGCCGGATGGCGCGTGCACTATCTCGACGAGGGTCCGCGCCAGGCGGAGCTGACCTGGCTGTGTCTGCACGGCAATCCGACCTGGAGCTATGTGTACCGCCGCATGATCCCGGTTTTTCTCGCGGCAGGCCATCGCGTCGTCGCGCCCGATCTGCTGGGTTTCGGCCGCAGTGACAAGCCCAAGAAGGAATCTCAGCATCGCTTTTCCTGGCATCGGCAGGTGCTTCTGGACTTGATCGAGCGGCTCGATTTGCAGCGCGTTGTTCTGGTGGTGCAGGATTGGGGGGGCATCCTCGGTCTGACCTTGCCCATGGACGCTCCGCAGCGCTATGCCGGCCTCCTGGTCATGAACACCCTGTTGGCCACCGGTGAGCAGCCGCTCAGTCCCGGATTCCTGGACTGGCGCAATTGGTGCCGATCACAGCCGGCCTACGACATTGCGCGGCTGATTCTGCGCGGCAACCCGCATCTGCAGGCGCATGAAGCGCGAGCCTATGCCGCACCTTTCCCCGACACCGGGCATCGCGCAGCCTTGCGTGCGTTCCCGGAACTCGTGCCGGCCAGCGCTGATCAAGAGGGAGCCGCTCTGTCACGGCAGGCAGCCGATTTTTGGCAGCACACTTGGCAAGGGCGCAGCCTGATGGCCATCGGCCTGCAGGACCCGGTACTCGGCCCGCCCGTCATGCAGGCCCTGCACGCGCAGATCCGCGGCTGTCCGCCTCCTCTGCGATTGCCTCAGGCGGGGCATTTTGTGCAGGAGCAGGGCGAGGAGATTGCGCGAGCGGCCGTGCGACACTTCTGCACCTGATCGACTCGGCTTGTCGATTCGTCCAAAGTCACCATGGCCCATATCTACCTGTACTCTCCTGCCGGCGCGGTCCGCGATCGAATTGCTTTTCGGCGTGGAGTAGGGCGCCTGGAGGCGCTGGGACACGAGGTGGAAGTGGACGAAGCGGCGCTTGCACGGCATCAGCGCTTTGCCGGCGACGACACCACTCGCCTGGCCGCAATTGGCCGCGCCGCAGCCAGCGGGGCCGATGTGGCGATGATCACGCGAGGCGGTTACGGGTTGACCCGACTCCTGAGCGATCTGCCCTACAAGGCACTGGCCAAGGCGGTGGATCGCGGCACGCAATTTGTAGGACTGAGTGACTTCACCACTCTTCAATGCGCGATGCTTGCACGCACCGAGTCCCCGACCTGGGCCGGTCCCGCACTGATGGATGATTTTGGGCGTCCCGAGGAGCCCGACGAAATCACGCTGGCCTGCTTTGAAGACCTCCTCACTGGACGAGGGGAGGGCACGGGGTGGCGCCTGCCGACCCGCGAGACGGGCAACTGGATGATCCGCAAGGCCACTGTATGGGGCGGCAATCTCTCAATTTTGGCGGCCCTGGCGGGCACGCCTTTTTTGCCCGTGATCAAGGGCGGTATTGTGTTCATCGAAGACGTCAATGAGCATCCGTATCGAGTCGAACGCATGCTCACTCAACTGCTGAACGTCGGCGTATTGAGCCAGCAAAAAGCCATCGTGTTTGGACAATTCAGCAACTATCGCCTGATTCCTCACGACAGCGGATTCCGGCTCGAATCCGTAGTGGACTGGCTGCGCTCTCGTGTGAAGGCGCGGGTATTGACCGGACTGCCCTTCGGGCATGTGGCCACCAAGGTGGTGCTGCCGGTCGGGCGGTCCTGCGATCTGGTGGTGCAAGACCGTCAAGCCTTGCTTTTGTGGGGCCACGACGCCTGAGACTGCGCAAGCAGCCTGCTTCCCCGAGACCCAAGATCCACTCCCGCAAGCCGGTGGCGCGCCGACTGACAGGGGGGCCACCCGGTGCTGCCTAAGCTTGCATCAAATCGGTTGGCCACCCGTAGCGCCAACGACTTCTAGGGAGGAAGATCATGGCAGATACAGCAGCAGGCGAGGGCGTGGCACGTTGGAAGACGCATCGCCCCCTGCAGGAAAACGTGCTTGAATCAGTCGAAGAAGAAATCAGAGTGGCCCCGTCCATTGGGCCGCAGTCCAGCTCCTCGGCGGCCAGTCCCCCTCTCGATGCGTCCAGTCAGGTCTGGTGGTCACGCTTGCGCGAGCAGGTGGCTCACCAGGTGGAAGAAAAACCTGCACGCACGGCCCTGCTCGCGCTGGGTGCCGGTGCCCTAACGGCGTGGCTGCTGGGGCGGACACTGCGCCGGCCCAATGGGCGCGAATGAAATGCGGACCATCGTTCCTTTCCTGAGCGAGCAGGCCCTTCAGGTCCTGCCGGATATGGATGCCCCTCCGCCGGCACCCTGGGGCGGCGATGGCATGGTGTCTCCCGGTCAGAGCCCGGAGCCGCAGCCAGAGGACGATCCGGTGCCCGTAGAAGAGCCGTGGACAGACCCGAAGCAACCGATACGCGATCCGGGTTCAATGCCTCAGCGTTGGCGCTTGCACTAGCGTCACTCCCGCTTAACGCACCAAAAGAACTGGAACCTGACTTTCGGTCACCACCCGCTGAGCGACGCTGCCCATGATGGCCCGCCCGATCAGCCCATGACCGTGCGTGCCCATCACGATCAGGTGCGCCCCCTCTTTGTTGCTGGCCTTGAGAATCTCAGGTGCCGCCATCCCCACCACCCAACGCTCGGTGTGCTCAATCTTGTGCCGCTTGAGAAACTTCTCGATGGGATCAAGTACGCGACGCGCCTCTTCTTGATGAAATTGATGAACCGCGGTGGAGCCGACCATCGCCCTGACCCGCGGGGGCATGGGAGGCTGAACGTTAAGCACCACGAGCTCGTCCTCGGGTCCGCAAAAGTTTTCATGGGTCACCAAAAATCCAAGCGCCTTCTTGGTGTACTTGCTGCCATCGGCCGGAAACAGAATTTTCATGGTCTTCCTTGTGTGAGATGAGTCAACAGACAAAGCGCTCAAGCCGTGGCAAGTTCGCTTCGGGCTCTCGCCCCTTCTTCCTCGGTCTCCGCGCTGCGAATAACGAGCACCGGGACTTGGGCGGCACGAATGATCTGCTCTGCACCGCTGCCCAACAGCACACGCCCGATACCTCGTCGTCCGTGCGTCCCCAGCACAATCAGGTCAGCCCCATAGGTCTGAACCTCCTTGTTGACCGCATCGGCCAGCCGCAGTCCGGCCGCCTCGACCAGTCGCTGGTCGGCGGGCACGCCTGCTGACTTGGCTATATCCAGGGCCTGCTCAAGAACCTTCTGGCCGTTGTCTCGCATGATCTTGGTCAGATCTCCCGGATACGCCCCATAAGGGTCATAGGCAATGACTTGCGCGAGTTCCTCGATCACGTGGATGAGGCGCACCGAACCGGCCGAGTCACGGGCCATCTGCAAGGCGGCCACCAAGGCGCGGGTAGACGTCTGACTGCCGTCGACCGGAACCAAAATTCGCTTGTACATCACGCACTCCTGAGCATTGAAAAGACAACGGTCAAAGTATCCGGGCAGCAGGCGCCGCAGACCTTGACCTAGATCAAGACTGCAGGCGCCCAGCCATCGCTAATGAATGACTTACTGGATCGCGACCTTGCGATAGGCCTCCTGTGTTTTCTTCGGCAGTTCAAGGGAAAGCACGCCGTTGTCATATTGAGCCTTGACCTTGGTCTCGTCGACATCCTGCGCCAGACTGAAGCTGCGTGAGATGCTGCCCTGATAGCGCTCGCTGCGCAGCAAGCGATCGCCATTGCCCGTCTTGCGCGACTCGCGCTTGATCTCGGCATCGATTTGCACCACATTGCCGTGCACCCGCACATCAATATCGTCTTTTTTCACTCCAGGCAAATCGGCCTCCACCTCATAGGCTTGCGGCGTCTCTGTGACATCGATTCGCATGCGCAG